>JAFLVP010000016.1 GCA_022508265.1 Clostridiales bacterium | reverse complement strand
CAGTTGGTTAGAGCGCCAGCCTGTCACGCTGGAGGTCGACGGTTCGAGCCCGTTTCGGGTCGCCAAATTTTTGACGCCGCAAGGCGTTTTATGCCTTGGTAGCTCAGATGGTAGAGCGGTGGACTGAAAATCCATATGTCGGCGGTTCGATTCCACCCCAAGGCACCACCCAAACGGGCGGATTCGCTGGTGTAGCTCAACTGGCAGAGCAGCTGATTTGTAATCAGCAGGTTGTGGGTTCAAGTCCAATCACCAGCTCCACAATTACCCCGTTTATGCGGGGTAAAAATTTAATTCGGGCGGATTGCAGAGTGGCCAAATGCATCAGACTGTAAATCTGACGTCTCCGACTTCGGTGGTTCGAATCCACCTCCTCCCACCACGAAAAAGGACAGGTTTTGTACCTGTCCTTTTTCGTGGAATGGAGTTCGGCGTTCGAACCACAGTTCGCGCGAGCACCGTAATGTGCGAAGCTTTGCCGAGGGCTCCCTTTGGGAAACGGCAATATCCACCTCCTACTATTAAAAATGAAATTACTGCATTTGACAGCACTAATATTTTCCTTGACAAATAGTAAAACAAAGCCTATAATACGACACAAACATATATTTAATTGTGGAGAATAATATGGCAAACCTATTCAAGTGCATAAAATGTGAGTTGAATTACGTTGAAAATGAAGGCGAAATTTGTTCTGTTTGTAGCGGAAAATATTTAAATAATTTGGACACCGGACGTATAACAGGATGTTACAGCTGTCGCGAAATTTTAGACGAAGGATCAAACAAAAAATGCCCCAAATGCGGTTGGTTTATATGTAATAAGTGCAAAGCTTGTGGGTGTAATTATTCCGACTATTTTAAGAATAGAGCTTTAAAAATATAATAGTTCGTTTTAGACTATCACTGCTCCCCCACGAAAAGTAGCACCCTTATGGGTGCTACTTTTTGCGTTTTGGAGTTCGGCGTTCGAACCACTGTTCGACTGAGCGCGTAGCACGAAGGTTTGCCGAGGCTCCCGCTTGCGGGAAACGGCAATATCCACCTCCTCCCCTAAATGAATATTTCAAAATATTGATATTATACTTGACAACAGTAAATTATTGTTTATCATTTATGTAGCAAATTATTTTTTGGAGGGTTAAAATGATTTATTCAGAAAAAAGTTTGGGGCAAATTTTGCGGGATATGTATGATAATGCACCTAACAATGAGCGAGTTTTAATGATTCATTTATTCGGCATTAAATATGGAGATATTATTGTGAATAGAAATTTTAAGATTGCTAATATAATTCAAGAATCTGGACTATATGAATCATATAACAGAGAAGTTAGTAAAGGAATTAATCTTGGAAAGTATGTTCAGATAAAACCTGAAAAAGATATTTTTTAAAAGAAATTAAACAAATTGTACAATTTTGATATTTACTGCTCCACCACGAAAAAGGACAGGTTTTTACCTGTCCTTTTTTTATGCTGTAAAGTAATCATACAATTTTTCGCACAAAAGATGAGCATATTTGAATATAATGCCACGGAGTCATTTTGTCAAGGGAGAATAAAATTGCAAGAAAACTTGCTTGATTTATTTAAACAAGTGCTGAACGTAAAATATACAACACTACCCAAAACCGATGCGTCTTTCTTTTCCGAAATGAGAGGGAACGTTTTGTATATCTTTTTTGAGCACAGCAACGGAATAGTCGACTGGCGCAATAATTTTGATTTCCCATCAAAGGCTTACAAAGATATGGAAAACACGTGGCACGTCCACCGCGGCTTTTTGCGTGTCTGGAAATCTGCGAGAGAATATCTTAAAGGTCCGATTTGCAATAAAAAAGTGAAAGGAATTGTAA
Organism: Clostridiales bacterium; assembly: GCA_022508265.1. Lineage (GTDB taxonomy): Bacteria > Bacillota > Clostridia > Christensenellales > Borkfalkiaceae > Coproplasma. The sequence continues at coordinate 37,679 of JAFLVP010000016.1, read as the reverse complement.
TTGTGGGATATTCGCACGGCGCGGCGCTTGCTCTGCTTTGCTATGAGTTCTGTGTATTCCACCGCGCCGACATAGCAAATAATATTTTCGGATACGGGTTCGGCTGTCCGCGCGTCGTACACGGGCGTCTTAAACGCAAGATTTCCGAACGGTTTAAACACTTTTACGTTATCAGAAATTGCAAGGATATCGTTACTCATCTCCCCCCTGCTATCTTCGGGTTCAGGCACGTCGGAAATTTGATACATATCGGCAAAAACGCGAAATACGGTCCTATTGATTCACACAGAGCGGAAAACTACATCGAGCAGCTTGAAAAAATGCAAAAGCAATGCCGACCGCAAATTCAAACTTTACCGTGCCATAAGCACGCAATTGTACTCACGTAATTACTTTTACACTATAAAAACAGCCCCCTACACGGGTGCTGTTTTGCGTTATTAAATTTAAAAAATACGGTTGATAATTTTTTGATAAATGCCGGAATTTAATTGTTAATTTTATTAAAAATATCTAACATAATCACACTTGACACAATGTCTATTATGTGATATACTGACATAAACAGCCTAATAGAGAGAATTCGGTAGAATTGTGTGCTAATATGTTCACAGTGTTAGGCGAAAAAAATGGGAGGTTGTTATGGGACTTTTTAATCTGTTTTTCGGCGGAGGAAACTCATATCATCGCCGAAACAACACGATGCAGGACGAGTACAGACAGGCACTGCGAGAAATCCGCAAGTTAAAATCAAAGCTGTACCGCACCGTTCGCACGGTAGTTATATTGGTGGCTGCGTTGACTACGGTACTGTTCATTATGGGATTTGTTGTGCCCGAATTGCGCCACGCGTGGCTTTTCAGACTGGTATTTTCCGTGTACGCGGTCTGCGCGGGCGGCGGAATGGCCCTTCCCTGGATAACGGAGTTTGAAAGGGACAGAAGAAAGGCAGCAAAAGGCGAATTCGTTGCGCCTTGGCGTAAGTTCGTGGTGTTTGGCTTCTGGGCACTGATTGCTATTTGCTCTCTGCTTTGGATTATTTCCGTATTCATCATCAGCGACGCTGCGCTGCAAATTTTAGGCGAGATAATCGAAGATTCTTCTGCAGACCTCGATTTGGGCACCACCTTTACTATGCTTCGCATATCTATAATTTTCACTATGCAGGTTACGGTTGGCTCGATTATTGCTACGAGTACTATGCGCTACGGCAGAAATTATTTCGGACTGCGTATCGTAATGTACATTACTGCGCTGTATCTTGATTTCTGGCTTTCCTGGTTTGTTGGCGGCGTTACCGTTGCGGGACTTACAAGCGGTACGTTTGCACCTATTTCGGTTACGGGACTTTGGGTAATTGCAGTTCTTGCGGCAGTCGGACTTTTGGTTGCTGGAGGAATATTCGGAAATCAGGCAAGGCGCAAGGAGATTGAGCTGTTTATGAAAGGCGATTTAGAAGCTCTGACGGACGGCGACGTTGACCTTATCGACGCGCAAATATCTTCGGGTTGGGGTAGCAAGCAAGCAACCCCCTCCGCTCCTGTATCAAACGACGCCGAGAAACAACTGGCAAAAATTAAGGACTTGTTGGATAAGGGCGTTATTACCGAAGAAGAATATCAGAAAAAGAGACAGGACATTATTGATAAAATGTAAATATTTGCGCCCCCGTCGACAGACGGGGGCGTTATTTTAAATATATTGCACGAAAAAAGTACTCATTTACAGAGTACTTTATTATTTTATTTAAAACATTACGAGCAGGAAGCCGACAATCACGCCTATAAAGAGCACGAACGCGGGCAGCTTACTGCGCCACATCAGTATGGATTCGGGTAGCAGTTCGCCGAAAACGACGTACAGCATAGCCCCGCTTGCAAAGCCCAAGGAAAGCACAAGCATTATATCGTTAATTCCGCCGAGAGCATAGCCGAGCAATGCTCCGAGCACCGTAGGCAATCCGCTTAAAGCCGTTAAAAGCACTGCCTTTGGCTTTCCCATACCGCCCGAGATTAAGGGCACGGATACCGCCATACCTTCGGGCAGGTTGTGCAGACCTATTACCACTGCCATAATAAAGCCGCTTCCCGTAAACAGACTTGCCGCAGCGTCCGTTGAAATTGCGTATGACGCGCCTATTACCATACCTTCGGGCAGGTTGTGCAGGGCTATTGCAAACATCATTACAAGCCCCGCAACGAACAAATTGGTCTTGGAATTTTTGTGCGTTTCGTAGTGATTGGAGTGAATAAGCTCGTCCAAGTCGTCGGCTGTGGCAGGGTGGTTTTCATCGATATGCTTTACTTCGCGATTTGTCTTTTTATCAATTAGCAGGTTCAAAAGATAGACCACTCCGTAACCGGCAATTACCGCCACAACGACGATTACAGGCGTAAATTCGGGCATAGTACCCGTCTTCATCATCTCTATGGGCTCGTTCATTAAGTCAAAGCACACTACCGCAAGCATTATTCCCGCCGCAAACGACAAAAGTAAACTGACTATTTTATTTGAATCGCGTTTTAATACCGCACCTATCACTCCGCCCAGTCCCGTACCGACCACGCCGGATATGAGCGTTATTACGATTATTACAAGATAGTCCATAGAAAGTATTATACCACGTATGCACTATAAAGCAAGCGAATTGTTGCCGTTTATTTTAAATTTATTAACTTCGGTTAAATTTTTTTATAAAAACCCCGCCCGAGGCAAGCTCAGGCGGGGTTAATATTGTAAATTTATTCGTTTGCAAACTGCGAATTGTAGAGGTTGGCGTAGAAGCCGTTTTCTGCCATCAACGCCTCGTGGTTGCCCTGTTCGATGATATTCCCGTCCTTCATAACGAGGATAAGATCGGCGTTTCTGATGGTGGAAAGGCGGTGCGCTATTACAAAGCTCGTTCTGCCCTCCGTCAGTTTATCCATCGCACGCTGAATTACCTCTTCGGTGCGGGTATCTACGTTGCTCGTTGCCTCGTCAAGTATTAAAAGTGGCGAATTTTCCGCCATTGCACGGGCTATGGTTATCAGCTGTTTCTGTCCGCCCGAAACGTTGGAGTCCTCTCCCATTACATAGTCGAGTCCGCCGGGGAGTGTGCGCACGTAATGATAGATGCCCGCCTCCTTGCAGATATTTTCAAGTTGGTCGTCGGAGACGCCTTTCTTGGAAAAGAGAATATTGTCGCGGATACTGCCTTCGAACATCCAGGTGTCCTGCAAGACCATACCGAAAATGTCGTGGACCTCCTCCCTCGGCATATCCTTTATGGAAACTCCGTCTACAGTAATATCGCCGCCCTGAAGCTCGTAGAACCGCATTAAAAGATTTACCATAGTAGTTTTACCGGCACCCGTGGGTCCTACGATTGCGACCTTCATACCCGCCTCAACCTTTGCGGAGAAATCGGGAATTATGATTTTTTCGGGGTCGTAGCCGAATCTTACGTTCTTGAACTCGACCTCGCCGCGGATTAAACCCGAACCATCCTTTGCAAGCAGTTTTCTCTCCTTGCCCGTTTCGTCTGATAGCTCCTCCTGTTGGAGGAATTCATACACGCGGGTTGCCGCGCCCGCCGCCATCTGAAGGTTGTTCATAGCCTGACCAAGCTGGTTTAAGGGGCTTTGGAAGAGTTGCGCGTACATAAGAAATGCCGATATCGTGCCGAGGTCTACGCCCGAGCCGCCCTTGCTTATCAAAAGTCCGCCGACGACGCAGACCGCCGCGTAGGAGAAATAGGATATAAAGGTCATTGCCGGTTGAATAAAGCCTGCAATGGTCTGACCCCTGAACACTCCCCTTTTCAACGCTTTATTGGCATTTTCGAACTGCGCCGTCTTTCTGTCGCTTGCGTCAAACGCCTTGATTACCGTATGACCCGAATAGTTCTCCTCGGCTATACCGTTCATCTTGCCCAAGATGCGCTGGTTCTTTGCAAATTGCGGCATGGCAAGCTTTGAAATTATCATAATGAGTATTATCATAAAGGGCAGAACGGCTATAACCGTGAGCGCCATTTGCCAAGCCGTAATAAACATTGCGATTAACACGCCGACGAGCATCATCACGGACGCCATAAACATTGCTATTGCCTGATCCATCGACTGACCGACTGTGTCTACGTCGTTGGTTATGATAGAGAGCGTGTCGCCGTACTGGTGCGCATCAAAATACTTTAAGGGCACACGGTTTATTTTATGAGAAATTTCGTTTCTCATACGGCGCACGTATCTCTGCGTAACCGTAGTCATTATAAAGTTAGCAAGATAATGGCATATTGAGTCCGTAAGATAGAAAATTATAAGGACTGTGCCTATCTTGGCAATTTCCTCTAAATTTATAGCGTGGGTTGCGGCACCGTCGGCTATGGTGTTGGTAAGCTTTTTAACAAACTGCGGAGCAAGCACCGCCATGACCGTAGACGCGGCAATAAATACGAATGCAAGCAATATACCCGGCGCATAGGGTTTCATTGCCTTAAAGAGGTGCTTTTTGCTGCCCTTTGCCGCGTTTGGATCAAATCTCATATGTCCCGGCATTATTTCACCTCCTCTGCGCTTATGCCAAGCTCTTTTTCGGAGAGCTGTGAAAGCGCAATTTCACGGTAGACGGGGCAGCTCATTAAAAGCTCTCTATGAGTACCTGTACCCACCGCCTCGCCGTGGTCTAAAACTATAATTTGGTCGGCGTCCATTATGGTGCCTATGCGCTGTGCGACAATGAGCTTTGTTGCGCCCTCTGCCGCAATTTTCAAATTTTCGCGCACTTTTTTATCCGTCTTGTAGTCGAGAGCCGAAAAGCTGTCGTCGAAGATAAATATTTCGGGCTTAACCGCAACGGCGCGGGCAATTGAAAGCCTCTGCTTCTGTCCGCCCGAAACGTTTTTGCCGCCCTGCGAAATTTCCGAGTCGTAACCCTTTTCCATCTCGGAGACAAATCCGTCGGCTTCGGCTACCAATGCCGCATCTCTTATCTCATCGTCGGATAAGTCGGGCTTGCCGAAGGCTATATTCTCCCTGACCGTGCCCGAGAACAGCACGCCCTTTTGCGGAACGTAGCCTATGAGCTTTCGCAAGGTTCTTTGCTTTAAGTTCTTGACGTTTACGCCGTCAACTAAAACTTCACCCTCCGTTGCGTCGTAAAAGCGGGGAACGAGGTTTATAAGCGTTGATTTTCCACTGCCAGTGGAGCCTATGAAGGCAACCGTCTGACCGCGTTCGGCTTGGAAGGTTATGCCGCGAATTACGTCGTTGTCGGCGTCGGGATAGCGGAAAGATACGTTTCTAAACTCCACCGTGCCCTGCTCCTTTATCTCTGCCTCCTCTTCGGGGTCGATGATTGAAAGAGGTGTTTCGAGTACCTCGTTAATTCTGTCTGCCGAAACCTGTGCTCGGGGCCAGAGCACGAACATCATCATCAGCATCATAAACGCCATAATAATCTGCGAGGACAGCGACATAAACGCAACGACGGTTGCGTAGTCTATGATAGATTTATTTATGAGCGACGCGCCCAGCCAATACATTGCAAGCGAAACGCCGTTCATAATTATAATCATTACGGGCGAAAGAAGAGACATAAGTCTGCCCGTAAATAGCTGTAATTTCGTAATATTGTTGTTTGCTACGGAGAATTTCTCCTCCTGATAGCCCTCGGCGTTGTATGCGCGGACAACGCGTATGCCCGTAAGATTTTCGCGCGAGACGCCGTTTAATTTATCTATGAGCTTTTGCACGATTTTGAACTTGGGCAGTACGAAGAGCATCATTATTAAAAGGAAAACGAGAAGAACGGCGACGGCAACCACCGTTACCCAAGTGAGCTCCATACTCGACGCCTGAATTTTGCAAATCGCCCAAATTGCCGTAATGGGCGCGGCAACCGCCATACGAAGCATTAAAATGTTCGCCATCTGTACCTGCTGCACGTCGTTTGTCGTTCTCGTTATGAGCGAAGGCGTTGAAAAACGGGCGTTTTCGGCAATAGAGAAGCTGTCTACTTTTCTGTAGACTGCCGAGCGGATATTCTGCGAAAAATTTGCCGACACAAACGAGGCTATCAGCCCTACGGAAACTTGCGCAAGCATGCTTCCCGCTGCCACAAGCAGCATCATACCGCCGTTGAACCAGATATCCCCCGTATCGGCGTTTGCAATACCCACAAGCATTGTGATAGCTTCTTCAATCTTTTTGGGGTCGTCGCCTATCAACTGTGAAAAGGCGGGATTGCTCATTAACTCTTGAAAAACTCGCGTAAGGTTCTCTCTAGTGCAGTTTCCCCAACCGCCGACGGTCTGAACAATGTAGCCAAGCTCACCGAGTTGCGCAGGGTCTTTTTTGTAACCCAGATACTGTATCGATTGAACGAGGTCGCGCATAAAATCTACGAGGGTCATCGTACAGTAGACTTGCAAAATTGTAAGCCCCAAAAGCACGGCAAGAAGCACCCAATCTACGGGACGCAATTTTTTATAGAGTTTGAACATACCTTATAATTCTGCCTCTTTAAAATTTTTATTTGTTTTCGCTATTATTTATTTCGTTATAAACTTCGGGAGGAACGGCGGGGAAATATACCCAAAACTCCGAGCCATTTCCCACTTCGCTGTCCACACCGAACACAAACGAGTGATTTTCAAGTATCGCCTTTACTATATTCAGCCCCAGTCCCGTGCCCTTTACGGGGCGGGGATGGTTTTCTTTGACACGGTAATATCTGTTCCAAATCTCGGGCAGCTCCTCCTCGGAAATGCCCTTGCCTGTATCGCGGACGAAAAATTCGTTGATGGTTCCGTCGAAATTGCTCTTCAAGCTTATGTATACGGTCTTATCCGCCCCCGTGTAGTTGGCGGCATTTCCGATAAGATTGTATAGAACCTGATATATCTTCTCCTCGTCGGCGTAGGTGTAAAGATTGGGCTGTATATCTATCATAAAAGTGTAGCCCTGCGACTCCTGCAAATAGCCGAATTTTTCGACTATCGCGTACACAAGCTCGGTTAAGTCGAACACCGTGAGGTTCATTTCCTCCATATTCGAGCGCAGTTTCGAGACGCTTAACACGTCGTTTACAAGCCCTGTAAGTCTATCCGACTCGTCAATTATTACCTGCAAATGCTTATTGCGTTTTTCGGGGTTGTCGCCCGAAATTTCCATTATCATCGAGGCGTACGCCTTTATCATTGTAAGCGGAGTTTTTAAGTCGTGTGTGGTGTTTGCAAGTATTTCACGCTGGAAATCTTCGCTCTTTTTAACCTCGTCGCGCACGTAGTTCAAGCTGTCGGAAAGCTGCGCCATCTCCTTGTAGTTGGCGTTTATGAACTCCACTTCGTAGTCGCCGTGCGCAAGCTTTACCGCCTTTTCGGACATTACGTTGAGTCCGCGCGTCAAGTGCTTACTGAACTCGTACGAAAACAGAAGAGCCAAAAGCATTGCAATTCCGCCCGCAAACAGCAGCCATAATTGTAGGGTTCCTACCGTTTCGCGCACTATTGACATAGAATACGAAGCGAGTATATAGCGTATTTCGCCGTTTTTGTTTTCTGCGACGAGCGCGTAGTTTATTTTATTGCCCGTGCGGAAAAATTTGTCCTTGCCCACTTCTTTGTCGCCGAGCCTGTTTTCTATTTCTTTGAACAGCTCGTCGTAGACGCCTCCGAAATCTGCCGGTTGCAGATTTTTGCCGTCCGTGCGGAAGATATAAAAATTTACGCCTTCGCCGCGATAGTTGAGTATTTCATCCGTCAAATCGCTGCTCACTCCGGTTTTGAGCGCGGCAGCCATATCCCTGCCGGCGCGCGTAACCCTGTCTCTTGCGTTGTTTTCAAGCGTTATGCCCACAATTGCGTAGAAGCCTACGACTACTATTAAAATTACTAATATTGCGTTTAAGCAAAAATAGCCCCACATTGCAACGTTGAGGCTTTTTATTTTTTGGGGTATTGCACTTTTTTCGGCATATTTTTCAGACTTCAAATTTATATCCCAACCCGCGCAAGGTTATTATGAATTTTCTGTACTGCTTTAAGTTTGCACGAAGCATTTTTATATGCGTGTCTACCGTTCTGTCGTCGCCGTAGAAATCAAAGCCCCACACGTCCGTAAGCAGCTTTTCACGCGTGAGCGCTATGCCCCTGTTCTTTACGAAATAGAATAAAATTTCGTACTCCTTTGGGGTAAGATCGGCCTTTTCTCCGTCTACGTACACGTTTCTGCCCGCCATATCTATAGTGAGCCCTTCAAAGGTTATAATATCCTTGTCGCCCTCCGTTTGTGAAACGCGCTTTAATACGGCGCGTATTCTTGCCATAACCTCTTTGGGAGAGAAGGGCTTGGTTACGTAATCGTCCACGCCCATTTCAAATCCAAAAAGCTTGTCGTACTCCTCGCCACGCGCCGACAGCATAATAACGGGAATATTTTTAATCTTTTTTATTTCCTTGACAGCCGAAAAGCCGTCAAGCTTCGGCATCATTATGTCCATTATGATAATGTCAAAGTCGCTTTCACGGCACATCTTGACAGCCTGCATGCCGTCCGCCGCTTCAAAGGCCTCCCCGCCTTCGAATTCGACGTACTCTCTCAATACCCCTCTTATCATCTCCTCATCGTCTACGATAAGCACTTTCATAATAGCCCCCTTAAGATTTGGCTTCTTATCCTTATTATAATATTACGCCCTTATTAAACAAGTTTAAATTTGTAATGAAAAGTATGTGAAATTTAGCCACATTGCAACAAATTATAACATAGCTATTCTATTTTACTACATATAAAATATTAAGTCAATTATGTTGACAAGCTTAAAATACAATGTTATAATAAATTAAACATATGTTTGTATTTGGTATGATATGATTGACGAGAAAAGGCTTGAAATTTTGACAAAGGGCGCAAAGTACGACGTGAGCTGCTCCTCCTCGGGTTCTAAAAGGGCGAACGTTAAGGGCGGCATCGGCAACGGGGCTGCGGAGGGCATTTGCCACTCCTTTACACCCGACGGCAGGTGTATTTCGCTTTTGAAAATACTTATGAGCAACGAGTGTCTCTACGACTGCGAGTACTGCCCCAACAGAAAGAGTGCGAGTACGCCCCGCGCACGACTTACACCCAACGAAATTTGCGAACTTGTTATTAACTTTTACAAACGCAACTATATCGAGGGGCTGTTCCTCTCCTCCGCCGTGTTCGAAAGCCCTGACAGAACTATGGAGCTTTTATGCGAAACGGTCAGAAAGCTACGGTATGAGTACAACTTTCACGGGTATATTCACTTGAAGGGCATACCGCACGCGGACGAAAGTCTTGTTATGAGGGCGGCAAAACTCGTTGACAGAATGAGCTACAATATAGAACTGCCTAGCGAACAGTCCTTAAAGCTACTTGCCCCTCAAAAGACCAAGCAGAGCCTGCTTCTTCCAATGAAGGGCTTGAAGGACGCAATCGATTACGAAAAGCAGAATAAAATGCGCAGAAGGGTTCTTCCCGCGGGACAGACTACGCAGATGATTGTGGGTGCTTCGCCGGAGAGCGACGGACAGATTTTAAAGCTGACGCAGTCGCTGTACAGAAATATGGATATGAAGAGGGTATACTATTCCTCCTATATTCCCGTGGTGCAGTCCAATAAGCTTCCTGCCGTCGGAGCGGGACTTTTGCGGGAGCACAGGCTGTATCAGGCCGATTGGCTTATACGCTTTTACGGGTTTGACGTGGAGGAAATTTGCGACGAGGACTGCAATCTGAGCGCCGAATACGACCCCAAGTGCGCATGGGCGCTACGAAACATGCACCTCTTCCCCGTGGAGGTCAACCGCGCACCTTTGGAGGTGCTTTTGCGCGTACCCGGAATAGGATTGAAAAGTGCGTACAAAATAATAGAGGCGCGGAAATATTCCAAAATAGAGTTTGAAAATCTTGCAAAAATGCGCGTAGTGTTAAAGCGTGCAAAGCATTTTATAACCTGCGGTGGGAAATACTTGGGAGCAAGCGGATTTTCCGAGGTTAAAAACTGCCTGCAGATTTTGGGCGGAAGCGAGTTAAACGAGCAGATTTCTATGTTTTCGGACTTCTCCACCGCAATTTCCGTGCTGACAGGAGAGGTTTAGTATGAATATTTATATTTGCGACGGCTCGCCCGAGAGCTTTTTTACAGCCGTTTTCGACGGGTGTAAAGACGAAAATTGCGTAATAACTTCGGAGTGCGATTTACAGATTTCGCTCGACAGCAATTTTATAAACGTTGAGCCCGATTTTGAAAAAGTTAAGCGGATTACGGACGGTATTTCAAAGTACGACAAAGATGCGGTTGACGATATTCTTCTTGCGTTACGCAGTTGCGACAGTAAAAAGGAGCAGATTGCGTTTGAGTATATCAAAACTATATTCAAGATTAAAATGTCCGTAAAAAACGCGTTTAATCTACCCGAAATTGCGGCTTTTAACGACCTTTTGAACAGAGTAACCTACGAAATTCACAAAATTAAGGGGTTTTTGAGGTTTATGGAGAGCGAGAGCGGCGCGTTCTACGCCCCCTACTCCCCCGACAACAATATTACGGATTTACTTATGCCCCACTTCGTTGCAAGGTTCAACGCGCAGAAGTTTGTAATTCACGACACAAAGCGCAAAATTGCGGGGCTGTATAACGGTTCGGACTGGATAATGTGCCCGCTTGACCAACCCGAAATTGTAATTTCCGACACCGAGAAAAGCTTTGAAAGTCTTTGGAAAAAGTACTATTCTTCGGTCAATATCGAGTCCCGCCCGCACGAAAAGCAGATGAAAGGCTATATGCCCGTACGATATTGGAAATTTTTACCCGAAAAACACGATTTTAATTAGTAAAAGCCCGACTGCTGTTGCAGTCGGGCTTACCATATTGACAATATTTACTTCACAAAATCAAGCACGAACAGAATGTTTTTGTTCTTGTTATAAGCGAGGAATATATATCTATGCTGTTGCGCGACCTCTACTTCATTGTCTGTTGCGTCGAAAAGCATAAAATAATCATATCCCGACGTGATTGAAACGTAATAGGCGTTTATAAAGTTTAACGGGATAAAGTCCGTGTCGTCAGAAAAACGCCCGTCGGTAGACACAATGCTGTAAATTTCGTCAGCATTATCGAATTTTATCATAGCGACCGATTTCGTTGTGCTGTCTGTATTTTTTGCACGCGATATGTAACCGCTGTCCGGCAGTTCGAGGGATATTATCTGCTCGAGCTGACGAACGTACCCGAAGTCGTGCGCGGTTTTATCTGTGAAAGCAAACGTAAACGAGCCGTATATCATAAGTAAAGCACACATTATAAACCCTGCGATTATATTCTTTTTGCATTTGTACTTTTTAATATAAAAAACTATGCCAAGTACTGCCGAAGCCAACGGCAACGGAACGAAGATAAAGAAAACCCACATATGTTCGGGGAATGTATATTGGAATTCGGGCAACGGCGAAAATTGTCTGCTTATTGCCGTGGTTATCAGCGCCATAAAGATTGACGACAACGAAATGATAAACGCCGTCAAAAGCAATATTTTAATCTTCCTGTTTTGCGTTGTGCCCGCGTTTTCTCCCGACACGTTAAGTAATTTAAAAATTAAATCGTAATTTGTGTCAGGCAGATTTTTTTCTATGGGAACGACGAAATTTCCGTAATAAATCAAAATGCATTTATCGGAGTTTATAACTTTTTTTACCTCGCTGTATTGTATGGTAGATTGGGAGTAAGTGTTGTCCGAAGATACCTCCAAATCGAAATAATTTTGGAACAGCTTGACTTTTGCAACGCAGTTGGGACGGAGCTTAAAAAGTTCTGCCGTGCGTTTTTTAAGCGATAGGCTTACCCGTATAATCAATGCTAAAAATATAATTACAACAAATATTACTATAATTAAATAAACGCTGTTGACATCCGATATAATAATACTGATACCCAAAAAAATTGATAATATTACGGCAAAAATGCTCGTTATATAAAAATTTTTTGACGATAATCTATTTATATATTTGATTAAATCAACAGAATACTTAGTTTGCGCACAAACAAGACAATCGGGCTTTTCGGGCGTTAAGGACTGTGCCTCATCTGCGCTTTTTGCAGACGTACCGCATAACTCGTCCAGGCTTATGTTAAATAACTCCGCAAGCATTATAAGATTATCAAGCGACGGAACCGTTTGATCGGTTTCCCACAGACTTATACTTTGCCGCGTTACGTTCATTTTATCGGCAAGCTCTTCCTGTGATAATCCCGCTTGTTTGCGGTATTTTAAGATTTTTTCGCCAATTGTCATAGTTATTCCTCAAACCTATTCTCTCATATCTGTTCTGATTTGTCTATCAAATTTACTTTGAAATTTGTCAAGTGGCACTTGCTAAAAGGTTTTAGAATATAACTAAAAGATAAAATAAAAAAAGGCGCGGCGAGTTTTTAACTCGCCTCGTCTATTATATTTTAATAATACGGGTAGCTGGAAACTGCACCGGCAATTACACAAGAATATAATACTCCAAGTAAAATACCGCCGACTACTTCAAGTATAACACCGATAAGGGCACCTTTACCGCACGATTTAGCTTTCAACGGATAAGTTTCGTGCCACATTAGATATAGAATTAAACCTACAACCGGGATAAAAAAGCAAAGAACCGCAAATCCCACATTGGGAGCATCGTCCGCAGCCGCTTGCGCCGTCTTTCCTTGTGCCACCCCGCACTTGGGGCACACCACCGCTCTATCGTCGATTTCAGCCCCGCAATTTTTACAAAACATATTTTTCTCCTTTGTTTTTTATCCATTATATTCCCAGTATTCTGGGAAGTCAAGTATTTTTCCCAGAAATGTGGGAAAATATTTTTATGGAGTCGTTTGGAGAAAAACTCAAAGAATTGCGCAAAGAGCGAAATTGCGGGCAAATTCAGCTTGCAAAAGAACTCGGCGTTGGAAAGTCGATAATAAGTTTGTGGGAGCTTGATAAATGCGAGCCCACCCTCACTAACTTAATTAAAATTTCACAGTATTTCGGGGTAAGTATTGATTTCCTTGCGGGACTTAAAGACGAATAAAAACAGCGCGGCGAGTTTTTAACTCGCCGCGCTGTTTGGTTTAATTCTTTGATTTTTCGGTTTGAGCAATTACCTTTTGCATAAAGTCTGCAAGATAGTTGTTTTCGAAATCTTCGATTTTGCCAGTGTCGGCGGCTTTGGTAAGCTCTCTGTCGATAGGCAGTTTTGCGACTGCCTCTATGCCGTGCACGAGGGCTATTGCGTCCACTCCGCTTTCTCCGAATACTGAGATTTTTCTGCCGCAGTCGGGGCATTGTATATAGCTCATATTCTCAACAATACCGAGAATGGGAATATTCATCATTGTTGCCATATTTACGGCTTTTTCAACGATCATACCCACCAAATCTTGCGGAGTTGTGACTATTACTATGCCGTCTACGGGCAGGCTTTGAAATACAGTCAAGGGTACGTCGCCCGTGCCGGGAGGCATATCAATAAACATAACGTCTACGCCCGACCAGATGACGTCCGTCCAAAACTGCATGACCGTTCCCGAAATGAGCGAACCGCGCCAGACGACGGGCTCGTTTTCGTTTTCGAGGAGTACGTTCATAGACATAACCTGTATTCCCCCCTCCGTTACGACGGGAAGAATACCGTTTTCACTGCCCATTGCGCGCTTATGAATACCGAACATTTTGGGAATTGACGGACCCGTGATATCCGCATCCATAACGGCGGTAACAAGCCCCGAATTCTGTGCCGCCGAAGCCATTAAAGCGCAGGTCATAGATTTGCCTACGCCACCTTTTCCGCTGACGACCGCTATAACCTTATGAATATCGCTCATTTCATGCGGTTCTTTTTTAAGGCTCTTTTGCTCGCGCGAAGAGCAGGTTTTGCCGCATGATGAGCAGTCGTGAGTACAATCTGCCATAAATTTACCTCTTAGTTTTAAACTATTTTAGATTATCCCCCTAAAAAAGTCAAGTTATTCCCTTTTAAATTACAGGAATTGCTTGCAAAATAGTCAAGTTTCTGCTACAATGTTTCTGCTGTGCTAAGTGGGGAGTTAGCGGTGCCCTGTACCTGCAAACCGCTATAGCAGGACCGAATTGTCTCCTTCGACGACGCAGATGGAAGGCTGCGCTTTATAAGGGATGTTGATTACAAGGTCTTATGCAACCGACAGCTGCGAACCGTGTCAGGATAGGGATATAGCAGCACTAAACAGCCCCGTCGGTGTGCCATAAGGATGCTTTGTAGGAGTTACCTGTAAAGTTTACGCTTCGGTCTGTTTCGGCAACGGAGACTGCACAGTTTTAAATTGTTTTCACAAAAATAGTCAGCTATTATGTGCTGACTATTTTTCGTGAGTTTGAGAAACTAAGTTTCTCTGCCCGCAATCATTATGGGCAAACAAATATAAAATTGCGGGCATTCACTTCCAGTGAGCCGTAGGCATACGCAAATTGGGTGTTTGGCAAAAAAGCGTGGTTTTTTGCCAAACCAATCAATATTTTTATTATATTACAAATCCCGACTGCGCAGAACAGCAGTCGGGGCTTCGTATTTTTGAAAATATATTATTTTTTGAACATTATTCTTTCGCTTTTAAACATAAATGCAAGCAGCACTATTAGGGCGGCGGCGAGAACGAGATTTGAGAGTATCGAGAACACCACTCCGAGCGGAGATGCGGTCATTGCCATAACTCCCGACATTGCAAGTCCGCTTCCCAAGAGGGGAATTAAATACCAACCTATTGCAGGGGCAGTTATAAACATAGACGCGAGTCCCAAAAGAATTATTACAATCATGCATGGGGAAATGATTGCGCCTGCCTCTTTCACGCTCTTGGAAAGCGCCGAGAGCACGGAGAACGCCGAGATAATTACGAGCACGACGGAGATAATTATGCCGAACAGCATAAAGTAATCGCCAGCGTTGTAGAAGGAAACCGTGTCACTGCTTACAAGTCCGCCCATAAGTTTCGGAAGCGACAAGATTACGCCGAGGAAGCTGGATAGTCCGCTTAAAAGCGCAAAACAGCTTAAAGAAATAATCTTGCCGAGCGCAATCTCCCAACGGTTTACGGGAGTTATCAGCATTGTTGCCATAGTTCCCCGCTCCTTTTCGCCGGCGATTGATTCGGGTGCGACGGCGACGCAGGCTGACGCTAAAAGCGCAAACATAAGCATGGGAATGAGTGTTGAGAGGAAGCTTGCGGCTAAATCCTGCTCGGTTGCCAAATCATAGCTTCCGCCTATCGGGTTGACAACGAATTTGGGCTGTTCGAAAGCTTTCAAAACATAGCTAACCATTTCAAAACCGATTGCAGAATACTCGTTTGCGGAATTGTAATAGATTTCTATGCTGTTTTGTGCGCCGTCAACCGAAATATCAAAATTTTCGGAAAAGATTATGGCTAAATCGAGCGAGCCTTCTTCTACCCTTTTCTTTGCGGCTTCAGTGTCCATTTGCTCTTCTGGAATCTGAAGCACCGACGAGAGCGCCACGCCCAAGTCGCCCGCGGGCATATTTATTACGTACGCGGCGGGTTTGAAATTTTCGTTTATCTTGTTCTCGTTTTCAAAGACCAAGCCCATTATAGAGTAGAGAACGTATATGAGTATTCCCGGCAAAAGAATAGTTATAATCATTCTTCTGTCCTTGAAAAAGCGGGAAAATTCCTTTTTTATAATCGTTAAAACGTTCATACGGTTTCCCCCGTGGTTTCTCTGTAAAGCCTGAAAAAGGTGTCTTCGAGAGCGCTGTCCTTCGTCAGATTTTCAAGTGTATCCTCCGCCACCGATCTCCCGTCTATAATTACGCACACTCTGTCGCACAGCTTTTCCACAAGCGAAAAGATGTGCGTTGACAGAATTATAGTTTTGCCGTTTGCTTTCAGCTCCTGCAAAAAATCGGTGACAACCTTTGCCGTAAGCACGTCAAGCCCGTTCGTGGGCTCGTCGAAGATTATGAGTTCGGGGTCGTGTACGATTGAAATTACGAGCGAAACCTTCTGTTTCATACCCGTGGACAAATTGCCGAATTTAATATCCGCAAACCTGTCTATGCCGAATTTACGGAAAAGCTCTTGCTTTCTTCTGTCCTTTACGCTCTTTTCAACGCCGTAGAGCTCGCTGAAAAAATCAAACAGATACGACGGCGTAAAAAAATCTTCGAGCTTTAACTCGCTCGTTAAAAAACCTATCTTTTTGCGTACTTCTTTTTCGTTTTCCTTTACACTCTTGCCGAGAATATACGCATCGCCCGAGTCGGGCTTTATGAGGGTCGCAAGCATCCTCAAAGTCGTAGTCTTGCCTGCGCCGTTGGGTCCGAGCAAGCCGTAAATTTCGCCTTTATACGCGCTGAACGAAAGGTTATCCACCGCCACCTTTACGGGTAGGTTGGTCTTTTCGTTGCGCTGTTGCTTTTTAGTGAGCTTAAACGTCTTTTTAAGATTTTGCGCTCTTAAAATTTCTTCCAAGGTTATCTCCTTACTTAAAACTGTATATAATTATAATGAACAAAATGTTCAAAGTCAAGCAAATCGGAACAAAACGTTCTATAATCGCGCTATGAATAAATTTGCCGAAAGACTTAAAAATTTGCGCACTGAAGCGGGTATAAGCCGTGCTGAACTTGCGGAAGAGCTAAACGTTTCCGCAAGACTTGTAGCTTATTGGGAGAGCGGTCAGCGGGAAAGCGACTTCGACACCCTTATACGCCTTGCCGAATACTTTGAAACAAGCACGGATTTTCTATTAGGCAAAACCGAATATTGAAAAAGGAGCGGAAAAGCGCTCCTTTTTTTATACGTTAAAGTATGTGAAGTGTAAAACAAAGCAGGCTATTGCAAGCAGGACGAGATATAAGCTGAACCACTTGTAGTTTGCTTTTTTTATGACTTTGAGCATTACTTTTATTGCAAAAAGTCCGGCAAGCGCCGAAATTATGAAGCCGAGTGCGACGCTCCAACCGAGCGTAGCCCCTCCCGCTTCGAAAGACGCCTGCAATTCTCCGCTTTTGAGCCCCTTAAACAGCTCTACTGCGAAGCTTCCGAGTATTACTGGAATACTCATTATAAAGGAAAATTTTGCAACATCCTCGCTCTTACAGCCCGCAAGCGTGCCCGCGCAAATTGTTGAGCCGCTCCTCGATATTCCCGGGAGAACCGCAAGCGCCTGCGCCGCACCCATGGGCATAGTTGTCTTTATACAGAGGGGCAATTCGGGCGAGACGCGCCTTTTTGCTACCATTTCGGTTGTGAACAGCACCCCCGCCGTGATGAGGAAAAATACCGCAAGGAATATTCCCATATATTGACCGCGGAAGATAAGGTCCAAATCGAATATTTCGTAGAGTATTCCTACTACTCCCGCGGGGATGGTTGCAAGAATTAAAAGTAAAAGCGTTTTAAAGGGTTTTTTAAAGAGTTCTAAGATATCACGCCAGAATACCGCACATACGGCAACGAGCGTTCCGAGGTGTAAAATAATCGAGAAAAACAGTGCAATATCGTCATCATTTATGTGGAAAAGTCCCTGAAAAAGAGCGATATGCCCCGACGAGGACACGGGTAAAAACTCCGTTAGCCCCTGAATTAAGCCGAGTATTACAGCCTGCCTGATTTCCATAATATATTATATTTGCAGTTTTTTCGAATTAGCCCAAATTAAGAAGGTCTTGGTATGCTTTCTGATATTTGGTTACCGTTTTGCCGATATTGAACTGCGTTAAAATCTCGTTTCGACGTGTAGACGTAATATCCGGAATGTCCTTGCTCTTTATCCACTCGTAGAAGAGCTTTTCAAACGAGTCTTCCTCTTTGTCTATTTTGGTCCAATCGAGCTCGTCTGCGCTGAAGGTAGTTGCATCCGATTCGAACGCATAGGTTACGTAGATTAAGTGCCAGCCGTAGTCGCCCGCGCAAACCGCAAAGCCGCCTGCGCCCACTTCGTTTATAACCTTTTGTGCTGCGTACTCGAACTCCTTGATATAGTTTGTTTTCGCTGCATCTACCGAATAGCCGATATAGTTGGAAAGTACGCCCGTGTCGGTTGTATAAGCGTATTGAAGCTCGTTCACGGCGCTCATAGCCTTGTACTGGTTGGAGGTTTTGTCGTAGAGGGCAATAGCCGTCTTTTCTACGCTGCTTACCGCGCCCCAAGCATATAAGAACTTACTGTAGTCAAGCTTGGTATTTTCTTCGTCTTCTTTGTGATCTGCCGTGTAGAAGTCATCAATAGCGTAGTAAGCCGTGTTTTCCTTTCCAAGCTGATAGCCGTCCTTAAACGAAACATTGTTTGAATTGCCCAAAACGTAGTCGATATATGCGGAAAATTCCTTGAGCATAGCGTCGATTGAAAGCTTGTTGGGAATAAGAATATAGCCGTCGTCCTTTTCAACTACCTTGCCGTTGTAGGGATACTTGCCCGCATACTTTTCAAGGCTTTCGTATCTGTCGCCGCCTGCGAGATTGTTTTCAAAGAACAGCCAATCGCTGCCGCCTTTGTAGTAGTCAAGTCCTTCCTTTTCGCTTGCGTTGAACGCATACTCCTTGGAGCCGTTGAACCAAGCCGCGCGCTGGTCGGTCGTCTTAATATCCCTTAAAAGCGCGTTTCTCTTGATATAATAGTCCGCGGTGTAGCCCGAGTCCTCGTCCTCGTCCGCATACTGTGATTTGTATTCGCTAAGTAAATTGGACTGAACTGCGCTGAAGGGAAGCAGAATATTGTAGACGAAGCCGAACTTGCCGTTACCGCTTGCAGGTTCATATACTCCGTGTCCTTCCGTTTTGGGAGAGTAGAGTATAAACGAGCTGTCCGACATACTGTCAAGCGTGGAAGTGAAGCCGTCTGCCTCATAGGTGTCCTGCTGATTTTTCAACTTGTCTTCGTAAACCTGCTTGATATAGTCGTATTTGCCGTCGTCTTTGAGATCGGTTTCCTGTTTCTCTTCGTATACTTCGTAGTACTTGTTAATGATGCGCTGTTCAAGCTGATTTACGTACTCGTCCTGAATATACTGAAGCGAGAGCACGTCCATCATATTCTCGTTTTTAACGTCGATAAGGTTGTAGGAGTTTACGCTTGAAAGGAAGCTGTTGTACGCTCTCTTGCGGGTGCTGGGCGTGGTGCCTTTGAGTGCGTCGTCCTGATATACGCCGCTTTCGGTGAGCTCGTAGCCAGCGTAGCCCGTGTAGACGTTGTAGTCTATTGCCGCCTTGTCTTTATCAGTATCGGCAAGCTCGACGCCGTTTTCATCGACGTATTTGCCGTTTGTATTCTTCTTTCTGGGATAGTACTTGTCCTGCTCGGTGTCGATACCGGCGGGCGTGGTGCGCGAATCGCTGCCAGCAGTGTCGTCGTCTTCATCTTCCAAAAGATTTTCTTCGTAGGAGTCGATTGCCGAATTTATAGCGGAAAGCAACGAATATTTTGCAAGTTTTACTTCTACGCTGTCCTCGCCGAGAACGTACTCGTATTTTGCGGAGAGCGTTTCCTTTGCGCTGTATTCGCTCATAATGGTTTCGGAACTCTTTCCGTCCGCCTCTTTCTCTTTGAGTAGGTACATAACCGAGTACTGCGTGATGACTGCAGTATTTACAAGTGAATTTACGAGCGTATTGAAAGTAGCTTCGTAGCCGTAACCGCTGTTGATATAGGAATAGCCCACGTTCAAAAAGTACGAAATAAGTTCGCGCTTTGAAATCGTAGTCGTACCTACAGCATCCTTGTAGTCGTCAAGACCTTCACTGCCGAAGTCGTCCGCCTTGGATATATTTACAGTTGCGATAGTCTGCTTCATATCGGCAATACTGTTTGCCGAAGCAAGCGACGCACAGCCGCCGAGCGTTACGCTTAACGCAAGTGCAGATGCTATCACACCGCTGACAATTCTTTTCTTTCTCATAGTTTGCTCCAATTTAAGTGTTTTTAAGGGTAAAACGCGCGTGCGCGCATATTGACCGATTATTTATCTCTCATTATTATACAGCATTGTAAAAGTTATGGCAAATAATTTTTAGCTCGCTTGACTAAAATTTACGGCAAATTTCAAAAATTTCGTCATATCGAGCATTGTTTTTGCCGGAAGCAGGCGAGGTCTGAATACAATTAGCGGGCAAGTCGTCATTGAAAGAGTTACTCCGCCCTTGTATTTTTCAAGCGCGGCGGCTATCCGCTCGTCCGCAAGTGAGTTTAAAGACGGTAGCTCTATAGCCGCCTCCTTTGAGCTTACGCTTATCTTTTTGACGTTGAATTTGGAGGCGTAGGACTTCAAAACCGCTATTATCATAAGGTTTAAAACCTCGTTTGGCATATTTCCGAAGTTGTCCTCTATGGAGAGGCAAACCCGCTTGTAGTCGTCTACCGAGCGGATTTCGGCTATCTGCTTATAGCAGTCTAACCTCCCCGCACTGCTCTCTATATAGCTTTCGGGAATATACGCCGTAGCCTTTATATCAAGCTCGCACGAGAACTGTTTTTCTCCAGTGAATTCCTCTTTGAGGAGCTTCGAGTACAGCTCGTAGCCGATTTTGTCCATATGTCCGTGCTGCTCAGCGCTCAAGACGTTGCCCGCACCACGGATTTCAAGGTCTCGCATAGCAATTTTAAAGCCAGAACCGAGCTCGGTAAAGCGCATAATGGCTTTTAACCTTTCGGTCGCCTCGCTCGTTAAAACCTTTTGCGGTTTGAATGTAAAGTAAGCCTGCGCCATGCGCGTACCCCTTCCCACTCTGCCGCGAAGCTGATAGAGCTGGGATACGCCGAGTCTGTCGGCGTCGATTACAATTATCGTGTTGGCGTTGGGAAGGTCTATGCCGTTTTCTATAATCGTAGTTGTTACGAGGACGTTTTTCTCGCCACGGTAAAATGCATAAACGCTCTTTTCAAGCGAATCTCTGTCCATTCTGCCGTGGGCGTAGCATACTTTGCCTTCGGGGATTATTTCTTGTATTCTGCCAGCGAAAGCCGAGATGCTCTCAACTCTGTTGTAGAGAATAAACACCTGCCCGCCGCGCGAAATTTCCCTGAGTACCGCGTCGCGGATTAAGGGCTCGCTCTCCTCTAAAACGTAGGTCTGCACAGGCAGCCTTTTTAATGGCGGAGTGTTGATTGTGCTTATATCGCGTATTCCCGAAAGCGACATATGCAGAGTTCTCGGAATGGGAGTTGCCGTCATCGTAAGACAGTCTATATCCTTTTTTACGTTCTTGATTTTTTCCTTGTGTTCTACGCCGAACCGCTGTTCCTCGTCCAAAACGAGAAGTCCCAAATCGTGGAACTGAACATCAGAAGATAAAAGTCTGTGCGTGCCTATAATAAGGTCTATATCGCCGTTTTTAAGGGCTTGAAGTATCTTAGTCTGTTGAGCCGCAGTTTTGAAGCGGTTTAACACCTCTACCCGTACTCCGAACGGCGCAAACCTTTCGGTTGCGGTGTTGAAATGCTGTTCGGAGAGCACCGTGCTCGGGCACATGAAAGCCGCTTGTTTGCCGCCCAAAACACACAGATATATTGCTCTGAGGGCTACCTCCGTTTTGCCGTAGCCGACGTCGCCGCACAGCAGCCTGTCCATAACCTTTTCGGAGCACATATCCGCCTTTATCTCGGCAATAGAGGCGAGTTGGTCGGGAGTTTCCTCGTAGAAAAAGGCGTCCTCGAACTCCTGCATCATTACGGCGTTTTCGGGGAAGGCGTAGCCCACCTTTCTGCTACGCTCGGCATACAGCTCTTTTAAATCGAAGGCAAGCATTCTTATTGACTGCTTCACCCGCTCCTTTACACGCTCAAACTCGACGCCGCCTATTTTGGAGAGCGCAGGGTTTTGTTCGCCCACGTACTTCGAAAGGACGTCCATTTGCTCAACGGGCACGTAAAGATTGTCTCCGCCCTTGTATTCAATGGCGATATACTCCTTTATACCGTCCGTGGATTCAATCTTTTGAGTGCCTGTTATTCTACCTATGCCGTGCGTTTCGTGAACGCAATAGTCGCCTATTTCGGGTGCGACGAACATATCGCCACGCCTCTTTTTTATGCGCCTTGTTACAGCCTTCGTGTAAAGGTCTCCGCTGCCTATTATCGCAACCTTGCTATCGTGAAGTATGAGCCCGTGCGCAAGCTCTTCAGAGCTCAAGGCAACTCCTCGGAGCGCCTCGGCGCGGTCGGGGACGGGATAGACGGGAAGATATTCGTCGGTCAATGCCTCGGACAGCTTTTCGTACCTTTGAACGCTACCCGTGAAGGCAAGTACCTTGTAGCCGTTTGAAAGCCACCCTTTAATATCCGTGACGAGGCTCTGCACGTCGTTTAAATAGGACGGCGGGGGCGTCGAACGTAAGCTAAAGGTCTTTAAGGGGCGGAAAAACATCGTGCTTTGGTTGAATGTCTGCACCGATATGCACTTGTAGCGTGTTAAACCCGATAAGAGAATTTCGGGGTCTAAAAGCTGATTTTTTGAAAACGAAAACGCCTCGCCCCCCTTTTTGAGTTCGGCAACGCGCTCTGAATGCTCCTGATAGAGCCCGTCCGCTCTGTCCGAAATACCCTTGCACTCGTCGAAAATTATGAGAGTTTCCCTGTCTAAAAGGTCGAAAACAGTCTTTGACGACTTCAAGAGGGGCATTATAAATGCCGCGCCTGAAAAGGGTACGCCCAAAGCAAGCTTTGTCTTTATGTCGTCCGAGATTGCGCGGGCGCGCTCGTAGGATTTGACGTCCGGACACTTTTTGATTTCGGCATTTAATGCGCTCTCGACAGCGCCTATATCTTCGGCGGTAAAGATTGCGTCTGTTGCCGAAACAAGGGTTATTCTATCTATTTCTTCAAGCCGCTCGCCCGTCTGAAAATCGTAGGGACGTATTTTTTCAACCGTGTCGCCGAAAAAATCAATTCTTACGGGGTTTTCTTCGCCCACGGGGAATATATCGAGAATATCCCCGCGTACGGCAAAACAGCCCTCGCTGTCGGCGGCGTACTCTCTTGAATAACCCGCTTTTACGAGCCTTTCGGGGAGCGAAGTATAGTCGTATTCGCCGCCTACCTGAAGGGTTATCGCCCCCACCCGTTCGGGGAAGAGCTGCATAATAGCTTCTATGTCGCACACGACTATGTCCGCGCCCGCAAGCATCTTATGAATTGCCGAAATTCTGCGGAATACCACGTCCTTTGAGAGCGCGCCCTTGTATAAAATGACGTCGTCCTTGGCGGGAAGATAAACGCAGTTTTTGCCAGAGAGAACCTTTATATCCTCATACGCTGCTCTCGCTGAAACCCCGTCGGGCGTTATATACAGCGTCTTATTGTTTGAGAGCGCGGCAATATAGTGTTTATGAGGTTCGGACAGACCAAAAACCGACGTCGGCGTACCGAGTCGGATGTCGTTTTCGAGCTCTGAATATTCGCCGCCCGAATTTTTATAAGTGAAGAAATTTTCTTTCATTAGCCGTTATATTTAGCCGTTATATTTTGTCATTACGTTCTCTATACTCTGCCCTTCGGCAAGGCAAATTGCCGCCTCCGCCGCCCTTTGACAGGCGGAAATAAAGAGCTCGTAGTCCTCCCTTTTTACTTCGGAAAGAACGTAATTTATAATGGGGATATTTACTTCGCTATCGTGTATACCTATGCGTATTCTGGCAAAGTCGGAGGTGCCGATTTCGGCTATCACAGAGCGCATACCGTTGTGCGTACCCGCACTGCCCGAGGGACGTATTCTTACGCTACCCTTGGGAATATCGTAATCATCGTAAAGTACAACAAGATGACTTGCGTCCGTCTTGTACTTTGCAAGCAGCTGCTTTACCGCCCTTCCGCTTGCGTTCATATAGGTTACGGGGCGGGCGAGTATTACCTTTTCGCCCTTTATATTGGCTTCGGCAACGTACGCCTCGCACTCCTTTTTCTTGAATTTTACGTCGAGTTTAGCGGCAACGTCCCCCACCGCTATATAGCCCATATTGTGGAAGGTCTTTAAATACTTTTCTTCGGGGTTGCCAAGACCTACGATTATATACATATTATCCTCTAAAACTTTACAAGCCGCAGTTGTGCGGCTTGACTTCTTAATTGTTAGTCGTATATTTTGGACATCGATTTATCAAGGTAGACGTTTTCGATTGCGGCGGCAAAGATGGGAGCCGTGGAAATTATTTTAAAAGTGGGTAGGATTTTTTCCTTGGGAATGTCGATTGTGTCGAGTATTGCAAGCTCGGTTATTGGCGAGTCGGCAAGCCTTTCAATCGCGGGGCCCGATAAAACGCCGTGAGTACAGCAAGCGTAAATTTCCTTTGCACCCGCCTCTTTTAAAGCCTTTGCGCCCTGAACTATAGTGCCAGCGGTGTCTATCATATCGTCTACCAAAAGACAGTTCTTGCCCTCCACGTCGCCTATTATGTGCATAACCTCCATTACGTTTGCCTTGGGTCGACGCTTGTCTATTATTGCCATTTGAGCGTCCATTTTAGCCGCGACCTTTCTTGCGCGGGAAACGGAGCCTATGTCGGGGGAGACGACCACTAAATTGTCGTTTATCTTTGATTTGAAATGATTGTATAACGTGGGTCCGCCCACGAGATTGTCGAGGGGTATATCGAAAAAGCCCTGAATTTGCATACAGTGCAAATCCATTGTCAGAACTCTGTCCGCACCTGCGCTCGTTATGAGGTTGGCGACGAGCTTTGAAGTTATGGGCTCACGGGAGCGCGCCTTTCTGTCCTGACGGGCATAGCCGTAATAGGGAATTACGGCGGTAATTCGTCCTGCGCTTGCCCTCTTTGCCGCGTCAATCATTATGAGCAGTTCCATAAGATTGGTGTTTACGGGATTGCTCGTTGACTGAATAAGGAAAACGTCCATACCGCGGATGGGTTCTTCAAAACGAACGTAAATTTCGCCGTCCGAAAAGTGCGTTAATTCCATCGCGCCCAAGGTTGTGTTCAGCTTTTTTGCAATAGCTTCGGCAAGAGGTCTGTTGGAATTGCCAGAAAAAATCTTTATCTCGTTTCCGTGATTTATCATTTGCTCCCCTCAAATTGAGTATTACCCGTTTATTTTATAATTATTTAATTATAAAGTCAAGTTTATGGAGTTCGTCTTTAAAACAAATATTATTACTGTGCATTTTTACATCTTTTGCGCATATCTGCAAAAAAAGTTGAAAGAATTGTCTTGCACTCCTCTTCCATAACACCACCCTCGACTTCAACCGTATGATTAAGAAGATTTGCCGTGGCAAGCTCGTCCGTCATTGACCTGCCCTTTGCCTCGTATGCGCCGAAATATACCTTTTTAATGCGTGAATTGAGTATCGCGCCCATGCACATGGGACAGGGCTCCAAGGTTATATAAATTTCGCACTCGGGTATCCGCCAACTCTTTTGCTTTCTGCAGGCTTTATCTATGGCTTCGATTTCGGCGTGCGCCGTAGCCATCTGTTTTTTCGTTCTGCGGTTGTGCCCGCGACCTATTATTTTACCCTCGCACACAACCACAGCACCTATGGGTACTTCGCCCTCTTCAAGCGCCTTTTCTGCGCATTTTAAGGCGGCTTTCATAAATTTAATATCCATATTTATCCGTAAATTTTTTGAGTAATTTATAGCACTTTTTCAGTTTTTTAAGTCTTTTTATGGGGTGCTTGAGCCCGTCGGAGCCGCACTCCACGGTGTAAGCGGGGATTTTCAGCTTCTGTATGCACCAATCCTTGTAGCCGCCCGCCGAACCGTATATTTTTTTCGCTTTATAGCCCGTAATATCTTCAAGCAGCTTTGCACCCCTTGCGTCCCCTTTGCCGCAAAACTCCCAATAAATTTCCTCGCCCTTGGTGTGAAAGCTTAAAGTTACGAAAGGACGGATTTTAAGGGTAAAATCTTTGAGCGCCGCACTTTCGCACTCCGAAAAAGGTTGGTCGCCTATGCAGTTTTCACTGCCGCGGACAGTTGTGTTGAGTCTGCCGCTGCCCCACTCGGCGTC
This sequence comes from Clostridiales bacterium, assembly GCA_022508265.1. Lineage (GTDB taxonomy): Bacteria > Bacillota > Clostridia > Christensenellales > Borkfalkiaceae > Coproplasma. Next base: position 11,677 of record JAFLVP010000016.1, on the reverse strand, counting down.
AAAATTGCAGTTCAAATCCACACCGCGAGCGTTTGCCTTCCAAAGGGGCCTTGAGGTCTGCGAAATTATCGCGCCGTCGGGATTTAAGAGGGGAATTATCCAGCCTCCGCCCCTTTTTATTCCCTTTTTTACGTGTTTTATAGCCAGCTTTGCCGTTATCCACTCCCGAGCGTGCACGGCATACACCGCTACAAACTGCCTGCCGAACTCGTCGCCTACGTGAAAGGCAAAAATTTCCCTGCCCTGACATGAATAACCTATTACGCACTTTTTGCCCGAAAAGCTTTGGTAAAACTCTTTTACTTGGTCATATATCACATTTATAGAATATGCCGAAGAGTTTAAGTTGTAGTATTATTTGTGATATTCCGAGCCCGAATTTATCATAAAAGCCCTGTAAATTTGCTCGCATAAAATTACGCGCATAAGCTGGTGCGGAAAGGTCATATCCGAGAATGAAAGCTTAAAATCCGCCCGCTCTTTTACCGCATTTGCAAGCCCGCAGGACGAGCCTATTACAAAGGTAATTTCTTCGCCCTTATCGCACAGCGATTTTACCTCTTTTGCAAGGGCTTCGCTTGAAAGCTTTTTGCCCTCTATGCACAGCGCAAAGCAATAACCTTTAATTGCGCGAAGTATACACTCCGCCTCCTCTTCAAGGTTCTTGCCCTCGGCAATTTCCTTTATTTCCACCTTGCAAAAGCGGGAGAGCCGCTTTACGTATTCCGCCACCGCCGAGCGGTAGAATTCCTCCTTGATTTTGCCGACGCAAACTATATTTATCTTAATCATTGCGGAAAGAACCCCGTTACAAGCGAAGATATCCAAAGAATTACAAGTATTGCAAGCCCTATTGATGCGGTTATAAAGAAGGACTTTGCAGAGCCTGCCTCCGCCCTTTTGTAGGGTACGGATTTTTTATCGAGAATAAGCCAGACAAGCCCGCCGACAAGACATATCCCGCCTGCTATTGTAAGCGATAAATCGAGGGTAAAGGGAATAATTAAGTTGCCCGCCGCGTCGAGTAGTCCGCACGCGCCGAATATTACTATTAGTGCGTTGTTGATAAAGTGCATTACGACGGAGGGCAGTATCGAGCCCGAGCGCACCGCGATAAACGCAAACACGCACCCCGCAAAGAATTGATATACAGTCTGTTCGGGTGAGGTGTGATATAGAGAAAAGCTCATACCGACGAGAAGCACCGTAAAGAGCGTTCCGCACCCCCTTTCACAGCTTCGGAGTATTACCCCGCGAAACAGGCTCTCTTCGAATATGGCGGGAAGCACTCCTATTACTATAAGCGCGGGAACTACGAGCCCGCCCGAGAGATTGGGCAGAATATCGTCCGCACTCCTTTGGTTGTAGCCGATAAGCTTGAAAAATTCCGAGATGGGTTGAGAAATCTTACCCAAAGAGAACAAAAGCCCGAAAATGAGCATTACGCCGATGAGATAATATTTGGGACTGCACTTTACGGGGAAAGTATCCCTAAATGGCAGTTTTCTGACCTTCATCGACGCAAATACGCCCGTTGCAATTGCAAGCTGGGGCGCAATATAAGAAAGGTAGATATAGCTATCGCTACCCGGCTGTAATGAAAGGACTTGAATTATTAAAAAAAGTATTAAAGTGACGACGAGGTTTACTATCGTCGTAAGGCTCAACGCAAGCCCGCCCGACGAGGGTACAAGCCCCGTATTCACGGTTTTTAAAGGAGGGTGTTTTTCTTCCATATATTGATTATACATTAAATAAAAATTTAAGTAAATTATTTGTTTTACTTTTGTTCGAAAATAATACAAATTGTTGATGCGTTTCAATTTATTAAATGATAGGTAAATCGTTTGACAATAATTTTTTAATTATTTATAATTTTATTAACTTTAAAGGCTATGACCGAGACAGACGCTTTATAACATCCTTTTCAGAGAGGGAAATCCGCACACGGCTGAAAGGTTTCCCATCGGATAAAAGCGGTATTCACTTGCGAGCCGAGCGTGCGAAAGGTTTCGAGTAGTGCGCTACGTATCCCTGCGTTAAAGGGTCGATTGAGGCGGCATTTTGCCGTGAAATCAGGTGGTAACGCGGTAAATCCGCCCTGAAATAAGGGGCGGTTTTTATTTTTATTCAGGAGATAGTTATGGACGTACAAAAAAACATTAAGGAAATCGAAAGTCAGGTTGACGAGGCGGTCAAGGACGTCGAATCGAGCAAATCGCTATACGACATCAAGATGAAGTTCCTCGGAAAGTCGGGTGCAATTTCCTCGCTTATGAAGAATATGAAGGACGTTCCCCCCGAGGAGCGCCCCACGCTCGGCAAGCTTTTAAACTCTTTGCGGGAGTGGACGGAGCAGAAATTCAGCGCGCTCGAACAGAAACTGCGCGAAAAGGAATTGAAGAAAAAAATTGCGGCAGAGAGAGTTGACGTTACTATGCCGGCAAAAGCCTTTCCGAGCGGCTCGCACCACCCCAACACCCTTATAAAAGACGAGCTTGTTTCCATTTTCTCGGGTATGGGGTTTGAAGTTTTCGAGGGGCCCGAAATCGAGAACGATTACTACAATTTCACGGCATTGAATACCCCCGCAGACCACCCCGCAAGGGATACGCAGGACACCTTCTACCTCTCCGACTCCCTACTCCTGCGCACGCAGACCTCGGCAGGACAGATAAGGGTTATGGAAAACAAAAAGCCGCCCATTAAAATTCTGTCGCCCGGAAAAGTGTACCGTAGCGACGACGACGCGACCCACTCGCCTATGTTCTCGCAGATGGAAGGGCTTGTCGTGGACAAGGGCATTACGCTTTGCGACTTGAAGGGTATGCTCGACGAGTTTGCAAGAAAAATCTTCGGCGAGGATGTTAAAACCCGCCTCCGCCCCTCTTACTTCCCCTTTACCGAGCCCTCGGTTGAGGTCGACGTAAGCTGTTTCGAGTGCGGCGGCAAGGGCTGCAGACTGTGCAAGGGCACGGGCTGGATAGAGGTTCTCGGCGCGGGTATGGTAAACAGACGTGTGCTCGAAGGCTGCGGCATAGACCCCGACGTCTACACGGGCTTTGCGTTCGGTATGGGCATCGAGAGAATTGCAATGCTTAAATACGGCATAAACAATATGAAACTGCTGTTTGAAGGCGACGTTCGCTTTTTAAGACAGTTCAAGTAAGTAGGAGAATGATTATGAAAGTTCCTTTCAGTTGGCTTAAAGATTACGTAGATATTGATATTTCCGCCGAGAAGCTCACGGAAAAGCTCTTTTCCTGCGGGTTCGAGGTTGAAGAACTTATTGAATTAGGCAAGGACATTTCGGGTGTCGTCGTCGGCGAAGTTATCGAATGCGAACCCATTGAGGGTACCCACCTCTCCGTCTGCAAGGTGGACTGCGGCGACAAGGGCGTATTTCAGATTTGCTGCGGCGCGGACAACGTTAAAAAGGGCATCAAAGCTCCCTGCGCGCTCGTCGGCGCGACCGTATATGCAACCGCCAAGGACCATATTACGGTTGAAGGCATTATGACTATTAAGAAAGGCAAGCTCCGCGGAATAGAGTCCGAGGGTATGCTCTGCTCAGGCGTTGAGCTCGGCGTGAACGGCGATATGTTCGAGGGAGGCGATTACTTCGGACTTCTGCTTTTGCCCGACGATTGTAAAAACGGCGAGGACGTTAAACCTGTTTTGGGACTTGACGACTATATTTTCGATATAGGCGTAACCGCCAACCGCCCCGACTGTCAGAGCGTTTACGGCATTGCAAGAGAGGTAGCCGCCGTGCTCGGGAAGAAAATCAAAGCTCCCGACACTTCGTATACCGAAGTCAAGGGAAACTACGAAAAAATCAAGATTACGGACCTTGCACCCGAGCTTTGCCCGAGATATATCGGACACTACGTCAAGGACGTTAAGATTGCTCCCTCCCCTACCTGGCTCAAAAAGAGGCTTGCACTCTGCGGACTGCGCTCGATTAGCAACGTAGTCGATATTACAAACTTTATTCTGCTTGAGCTCGGTCAGCCCATGCACGCGTTCGATTTGAGGACGCTCGAAGGGCGCGAGGTTGTCGTCAGAAGAGCGGCGGACGGAGAAAAAATAGTTACGCTGGACGAAAACGAGTTTACGCTCACGCCCGAAAACCTTGTAATCTGCGACGGCAAAAAGCCCTGCGCGCTTGCGGGCGTTATGGGAGGCTTAAACAGCGAGATTGAAAACGACACTACGGAGGTTCTCTTCGAGTCGGCTAAATTTGCCCGTGACAATATCAGAAAGACTTCGCGCTCGCTCGGACAGCACTCCGACTCTTCCGCGCTCTTTGAAAAGGGCGTGAACGAGTACACAACCGAGCTCGCAATGAAGCGCGCTCTGCACCTAATCGAGGAGCTTGGTTGCGGCACGGTTACGAACGTTCATCTCGACGTTACCACCGAGTACAGCAAGCTCAAGCAAAAAGAGATGACGGTAAGCGTTTCCAAAATCAACGCTCTGCTCGGCATTGAAGTGCCCGCGGAGAAGATGAAAGAAATTCTTGAAAACCTGAATTTCAAGGTTACTTTGAGCGGCGACAATATGAAGCTTGTTATCCCCCGCTTCAGAGAGGATATTGACGGCTATCCCGATATCGCCGAAGAGGTAATAAGGTTCTACGGCTACGAAAATATCAAGGGGACCTTCCTCCCCTCGGCTTCGATTACGAACGGCGGCTACAACGACGCGCAGAAGGCGGAATTAAAGCTGAAAGACGGGCTTTCGTCGATTGGTATGTACGAGATTTCGACCTACTCCTTCTATTCGCCCAAGGACTTGGATATGCTGCATATTCCTGCGGACGCCAAAGAGAGAAAGGCTATTAAAATTCTGAACCCCATAAGCGAGGAGCTGTCAATTATGCGCACTACCCTCGCCCCCTCTATGCTGAACGTCATAGTCAGAAATTTGAGGCGGGGCAATATGGAGGGCAGACTTTACGAGCTTGCCAAAATTTATATCTCGGACAAACTGCCAATTGACACCTTCCCCGAAGAGCACGATATGCTTTCGCTCGGCTGTTGGGGAAAATCAGACTTCTTCGAGTTCAAGGGTGCGGTAGAAAAGGTTGCCGAAATATTCAACGTTAAGTTCGAGTACGAGGCGGCGGAAAAGCCCTATCTCCACGCTGGCGTTACGGCAAGAGTTTTGTGCGACGGCGAGGAAGTCGGCTATCTCGGACTGATTTCCCCCGAAATTTCCCGCGAACTTGCGCTTGAGAGAGCTGCATTTATTGCCGAGCTCGATTATGAGAAAATTAAATCGCACACGCAGACCTTAAAGTACCGTCCCCTTTCCAAATTTGCCCAGCAGACGAGGGATTTGGCGCTTTACTGCAATAAGGAAATTACCTGCGCGCAGATTGAAAAAGAAATTTATTCGGCTTGTAAATACGTTTCAAACATCAAGCTTTTCGACGTTTACGAGGGCGAGCAGATTGGCAGCGGCAAGAAGTCTATGGCGTTTACAATAACCTTTACGCCCAATGAAGAACCCATTGAGGACAAGGTTGACGGATTTGTAAAGAAGATTTTGGGCAATCTCAAATTCAAGCTCAATATAACCCAAAGATAAATCAATTTATAAAGCGGAGCGCTTTTGCGCTCCGCTTTTTTTATGGAACCAACGCTCCGCCGTGCCCTGCGAACGAGGACTGAAGATAGACGTCCGGGATTTTGCCCGTTATTACGCTTTCACAGATGAGTACCTCTATCGTAGAAGCAAAGTTGGTGCTTTTCGAGGGCATAATAATTGAAATATCCGAAACGATTTCAAGGTATAGAGAGTGTTTGGTCTGGTTTATTCCCGCCTCGGTAAACTTTGAAACGAAGTGGCACCCTACGTTGCTTATAGGTATAATCTTTATATTGATTTTCTGCCCGAAGCCTGCAAGCGCCTCTATGCCCGTGAGCGCGCCGATAGGCACTAAAATACCCTCCGCGCTCATCTTGTTTAAGTTCTCCTGCGAGAGATACGCCGTGTCCCTCGCTATTCTGTTTATTTTCAGACTGTCGGTAGTTATTGAGGTGACGCTCCCCCCTTCGTCTCTTTCAATGGTTATTAGGTCCTCGTAGCGCATAGTGTCGTTTAAGGTATAGTAAATTGCGTCGTTAACAGCTACGGTAGTTATCGAACGGATTGTTGCCTCGCTTATGGAAATCAAGACCCTCGTCACGTTGCGCTGAAAATAGATGAGTACCCCGATAAACAACAGGCAGATTATAGCCACGAGCACTTTAAACCGACGAAATTTTTTATTTTTGTATTTTTTACGCCCCATACCATATTGTATGAAGTGGTTCGGACATTTAACCCCGTCAGCTGCGTTTTGTTCTGGATTTGAAAATGAGCGCCATTAAAAAAGAGAATACGACGGCGGCTGTAACGCCTGCGCTGGCATCGGCGAGCGAACCCGTTACTGCCGAGAAAAAGCCCTTCTCCGCCCCCTTCATTGCCCCGTTTGCAAGCAAGTATCCAAAGCCCGAAATGGGCACCGTTGCGCCCGCGCCGGCAAACTCGACGAGAGGCTGATAGAGCCCTATTGCGGTCAACACAATCCCCGCAAGCATAAAATACACTAAAATTTTTCCCGCCGAAAGGTCTGTAAAATTTATTACTATCTGCGCTATAAGGCAGATGCTTCCGCCAACTGCAAAAGCCTTTAAATACTGTAAAAGTATTGCAATAATTTCTCCTTCCATTTAAACCTCCAACTGCACGGCGTGGCTTATGCAGGGTATACTCTCCCCCTGTCCCGATGAAACTGTGGAAAGAAGCGCACCCGTCGCCGCAAACAATATTCTTCGGTACAGTCCCGCATTCATTTTAGATAAAATATAGGAATTTAAGACGGTTGCCGAGCAGCCCGCACCGCTTCCGCCCTGAAATTCGCGCTCGATGACCTTGTACACGATTTCGCCGCAGTCAACGTGGTTAGAGGAGATGTCAAATCCCTTTTCCCAGGTTAAGTCCTTTAAAATTCTGCTGCCGAGAGCGCCCAAATCGCCAGTTAAGATTAAATCGTAGTCCTCGGGCGAGGTGTTCGTGTCTACAAAGTGCTGAATAAGTGTCGCCGACGCCGCGGGCGCCATTGCCGCGCCCATATTGTTGACGTCGGTTACGCCGTAGTCAACCACCTTGCCCATCGTTCCGCTTACTACCTTTATTCCCTTATCTTCGGCGGCAATTATGCAGCCTCCCGCGCCCGTGACCGTCCACTGCGATTGGGGCGGACGGGTCGTTCCCTGTTCCAAAGGGAAACGGTACTGCCTTTCCGCCGAAGCAAAGTGCGAGCCCGTTGCAGCAACTACTCTGTTGCAGTAGCCTGCGTTGACCATAGCGGCGCCCATTAAGATGCTTTCACTCATAGTCGAACACGCCGAATACATACCCATAAAGGGGAAATCATAGTCGCGGGCGGCAAAGCTTGCCGAAATTATCTGATTTAAGAGGTCGCCCGAAAAGAGAGCGTCGATATCCCTGTCCTCATAGCCACCCTTCTTTATGGCAAGTGCAATGGCGTTCGTGAGCATCTTGCACTCGGCTTTTTCAAAGGTGCTCTCCTCGTACATATCGTCTTCGAGCGTGATATCCGCGTACTCGCCCAAAATTCCAACCTTTTCCTTGCTGCCGCATATCGCCGCAAACGATGTTATCCGCGGCTCGTTTTTAAAAAATATAGTGTTACCTTGTTTTTTCATAATTTTCAGATAAATAAATATATCAGTCCTACTATTACGCCCGAAAATACGCCGAAAACGATAATGGGCCCTGCTACCGTGAACATTTTTGCCGCCATACCGAATATCCAGCCTTCCGTTTTGAACTCTATCGCAGGCGACGCTACGCTGTTCGCAAAACCCGTAATGGGCACGATTGAACCGGCGCCCGCGTGTCTTCCTATCCTGTCGTACACGCCGAAGCCTGTAAGCAGACAGCCCAAAAATATGAGTACAATCGAGGTTGCGCCCGCGAGCTCGTCGCCCGTAAGACCGATATAGCCGAGCATATAGCGGATAAACTGACCTATACAGCAGATAAGTCCGCCCACGCCGAACGCCGAAAGACAGTTTCTGAAATGGTCTGTCGGCGGGTTCTGGGTTTTTACGTAATTTAGGTAGTTTTCGTTGTAGTTTTCACGAGTTTTTCCCGTCATTTCTTGCCCCCCTCTTTGGTAGGTTTTATAAGGCTCTCCCGCTCGTCGCGGCGGGTTAAATCTATATCTCGTTTCATTGATTGTACATCCTGTCGTTCATTTTTAAGGTTAACTTTTCGGGCATAACCCTTGATACAAGCCTGAACATTGTGTTTTTTACGCCGCAAATCTTTATTACGGGAGGCTTGTCCGAATTGAGAATATTGTAGATGATGTCGGCAACTTGAGACGGCGACATCCCGCTCTGCTCCATATTGGCGAGCGCTGCAACCGCCCTGTTTACGCTCTTTGAGTACGTCTTATTCTCCTCGTCCGAGTACACCTTTCTTTTAAATGTAAAGTTTGTTGCGGTCCCGCCCGGAAGCAGCGCCGTTACGCTTATGTTGTAGGGCTTGAGTTCGCCGTATGCCGCACGGCAGAGCATTTCGAGTGCAGCTTTGGACGAGGAATAAAAACTGTCGAAAATGACGGGTAAATCTCCGCCCAATGAGCTTACGAGAATTATTTTCCCACCCCGTTGCTTCATAAACGGAATGACCGTCTGCAACGCTGTGAGCGCACCGAAAAAGTTGACTTCAAACAGATACCTGAAGTCCTCCTGCTTTGCGTGCTCTATTGGTGCAGCCATAGAAAAACCAGCGCTGTAAATAAGGGCGGAGATGCCGCCGTTTGCAGCGGTAGTCAGCGCCGAACGGAATTCATCCGTATGAGTTACGTCGGCGCAGATATTCGTAACCTTTGGATTTTGGCAAGGCGTGCGCGAAATATTTACGACGTTCCACCCGAGTGCCGAAAGATGAAGGCAGGTTTCATAGCCTATCCCCGAGCTGCCGCCCACTACTATCGCAGTTTTTTTGAAGCTTGTTTTTTCCATATTCCTATCTTGCGGAATACTGCCAAAATTATACAGAATTTTCTTAATTACTTATCCGTTGATTAGCCGAACGCCAAGTCGAGAATCATCATTAGCGCAAAGCCGAATATTACGCCTATCGTCGCCTTGATTTTGCCCTGTGAAAAGCTTTCGGGAATGAGCTCCGAGCAGACCACCGCCACCATCGCGCCCGCCGAAAACGCGAGCGCCCAAGGGAGTATTCCGCTGACTGCGGTAACTGCAAGTGCGCCTATAACCCCCGCAATTATTTCTACCGCGCCCGAGAGCTGACCTATGAAAAAACTCTTCGCCTTGCTTATGCCGTTTGCACGAAGCGGAAAAGCTACGCACATACCTTCGGGAAAGTTTTGTATGCCTATTCCGACCGCAAGCATTATAGCCGCAACCGCCTCCACCGTCTGCCCTGCGGCAAGCGCTCCGAACGCTACCCCCACCGCCATGCCCTCGGGTATGTTGTGCATAGTTACGGCAACACACATAACCACACAGCTTCGCTTTTGCTCGTTCCCCGAAAAAAATTTCGACTTCTCCATAACGAGGTCGATAACTATAATGAGCGCTCCGCCCAAAACAAACCCCGCCGTAAGTATTAACCATGAAAAATTTGTTGCCAGCTCCATAGCGGGAACTAACAGTGAAAAAAAAGTTGAAGCAAGCATTATTCCCGCCGCGCTGCTCATCATAAACGAAAATGCCGACTCGTTTACCTTTTTGTAAAAGAACACGAACGCCGCGCCCGCCGCCGTCAGCGCCCAAGTGAACGCCGTTGCCATCAGTGCGAGCTGCCAGCCCGTGAAATTATTTATCCATTGCAATGTACTTCTCCGCGCCCCTTTGCCGAAATTTTTAAGCATTGAGGCAAAATGTAAAAAACTTAATCATTACATTTTATGAGAAAAAGAGCCGCGGCGTGAAATTTCACGCCGCGGCAGTTACAATTATATTGGTTTAACGCTTAAATTTTTATAGGTTGTAAATTTGATTGTATAGCTGTTTGTCTCTATCGGTTCGCTCTCGTGAACGAGCTTGAAATTTTCGTTTTTATCGAGATTTTCAAAGAACGCGTCGGCGTCGCCCTCCGCCTCCACTTTGGTTACAAGCACTTCGTCACAGTACTCAAGGAGAGTTTTATACATCATCTGTCCGCCGATTACGAAAACTCTTTCGGGCGGGTATTTTTTAATTTCTGTAAACAGTTCATTTAAAGAGTGTACTATTTTGCAGTCCTCCCTGTCCTCGCCTTCGGGATAGAGAACGATATTTATTCTGTCCTTTAAGGGCTTGCCTTGGGGAAGGGACTTTAAGGTGTTGCTACCCATGACGACTATATTGCCTGTGGTCTTTTCCTTAAAAAACTTCATATCTGCGGGAATTTTGAACATAAGCGAGTTGTTTTTGCCTATTCCCCAATTTTTATCGGCATGTACAATTGCTTTCATGTACGGGTATTCAACCTCCTATTCGGCAACAGGAATTGTGTATTGCTTTTCGTTGCATTTATAATCGATAAGTTTAAAGCTGTCGACCGTGAAATCGTAGAAATCCTTAACGCTTTTATCTACTTCAAGTTTTGGGGCGGGGAAACGAGGCATTTCTATAATTTCTTTTACGGTTTCAACGTGTCTGTCGTAGATATGCGCGTCGGAAATTACGTGTATAAGCTCGCCCGCTTTAAGGTTTGAAACCTGCGCAAGCATAATTAGGAGCACGGCGTACTGCACAACGTTCCAGTTGTTGGCTGTGAGCATATCGTTGGAGCGCTGGTTCAAAATTCCGTTTAAGGTGTCGCCCGAGACGTTGAAGGTCATTGAGTACGCGCAAGGGTATAAATTCATTTCGTGCAAATCGGAAAAATTGTAGATATTGGTCATTATCCTGCGGCTTGCGGGGTTGTTCTTGAGGTCGAAAAGCACTCTGTCAACCTGGTCGAACTCGCCCTCATTGTACTTGTGCTTTATGCCGAGCTGATAGCCGTACGCCTTGCCTATGCTGCCGCTCTCGTCCGCCCACTGGTCCCATATGTGCGACTTTAAATCGTGGATGTTGTTGCTCTTTTTTTGCCATATCCAAAGAAGCTCGTCCACGCACGAGCGGAAAGCCGTGCGGCGGATTGTGAGAATAGGAAATTCTTCCTGCAGGTTATAGCGGTTGACAATACCGAATTTTTTTACCGTGTGCGCGGGAGCTCCGTCCGACCAGCGCGGGCGCACTTTAAGGTCGGTGTCCCAAACACCGTTTTCAAGTATATCTTTAATATTCGAAATAAATATTTCGTCCGCTCTGCTCATAACTTTTCCTTTGCACTTTTTAAATTGCCCGCTTATATAGCGGGCAACTCTCATTAAATTTAGGCGACGGGATTTGCGCCTTGAGCGGCGCGCACGGTTGACAGTCCAAACCGAGGGCTGTCAAGTCGTCGGTAGAGTCCTCCGACCTGCGAAAAACTACGTTTTTCTTGCCTCCCCTCAAATCCCTTGGGAACGCCTGACAGAATCAACCTTGCATAGCGCCAAAATGGCACTATGCAAGCTTGGTCGAGGCGACGGGATTTGAACCCACGACCTTATGGTCCCGAACCATACGCGCTACCAACTGCGCTACGCCTC
>JAFLVP010000015.1 GCA_022508265.1 Clostridiales bacterium | reverse complement strand
GTAAAGTTTTTGAGTTTGTTGCCCTTGCCGTCGTGTAAGCGTACGGCGCCGTAAACGTACTTTACACCCATAAAGCGCAAGCCGCTTTGAATTACGCTCTCTATGCACTCTTCGTCGCTCTCATCCATTTCTAAAAGCGCGCAATATTTTTCGGATATGTACGCAGTCTTGTCCTTGAACTTGGTTATGTACCAGTTTCCGCTCTTTCCCAAGCAGGCGTACAGAGTATTCTTTTCCACCATGCCAAGGGTGGTATAGCTTGTCCCCGCACCCGAGCGGATATTTACCCCGTCGCCCGTTACGCGCAAGTAAGTTGCGGTCTTTTGAACGGGAGTTTCGGGTACGGTAATTTCGGGCGTTTGAGCGGGCGTATTGTTCTCTTCCCTCTCCTCGACGGGGGGAATATACGCCTCCCCTTTATTGTTGCGGGTAGCGCATCCGCCGAGGGTCGCCGCCGCAATCATTGCCGCGAATACCGTCAAAAATTTATTGATTTTTTTCATTTTCTCTCTCCTTGTAATCATTATACCAAACGCCCGAATTCAGCGCAATGCAAAGATTTTTCCATAAATGGAAAAGCCCGTAGGCAATAGCCCCGGGCTTAACTGCTTTATTATATCAAAGCGTTTTGATTATATTGCTTGCGACGTGCACACCGCTTGCCGAGGCGTGCGAGAGAGAGTGCGTAATTCCGCTTCCGTCGCCGATGATGTACAAGCCCTCGTAGCGGGATTGCAGTTTTTCGTCGACCTCGACTTCCATATTGTAGAACTTGACCTCTACGCCGTATAAAAGGGTGTCGTCGTTTGCCGTGCCGGGGGCGACTTTATCCAAAGCGTAAATCATTTCTATAATTCCGTCGAGAATACGCTTGGGAAGAACGAGGCTCAAGTCGCCCGGCGTTGCGTTTAAAGTAGGGGTTACAAACGCCTCCTCGATGCGGGTCGGCGTTGAACGCCTGCCCCTTATCAAATCGCCGAAGCGCTGAACAATGACGCCTCCGCCGAGCATATTCGAAAGTTTTGCAATGGATTCGCCGTAGCCGTTGGAGTCCTTAAAGGGTTCCGAAAAATGCTTTGCAACGAGCAATGCAAAGTTGGTGTTCATTGTGTGCTTTGAGGGGTCCTCGTAGCTGTGACCGTTTACCGTAATTATTCCGTTGGTGTTCTCGTTTACGACCACGCCCTTGGGGTTCATACAGAAGGTGCGCACCCTGTCGCCGTACTTTTGAGTGCGGTAGACTATTTTACTCTCGTACAGCTCGTCGGTGAGATGGGCAAAGACCTCGAAGGGGAGCTCCACTCTGACGCCTATATCCACGCGGTTGGACCTCGTGGGGATATTCAGCTCCCTGCAGACTTTTTCCATCCACTTGCTGCCGCTCCTGCCGACGGAAATTACGCAGTTGCGGCAGGTGTACGAGCTTTTTTTGCATCTGATTTCGTATCCGCCCTCCACTGCCTGCAAGCTTTCGACGGGCGTATCGAAGTAAAAGTCGACTTTGTCCTTTAAATCGAGATAGAGGTTCTGCAAAACGACGTAGTTGATATCCGTACCCAAATGGCGCACGGATGCGTCCAAAAGGTGCAAGTCGTGGCGAATACACTCTTTTTTTAAGGTCGTTCCGGCGGTGGAATACAGCTTGGTGCCCTCGCCGCCGTAGCGCATATTGATTTCGTCCACGTAGCGCATAAGCTCGAGCGCGCGTCTCTTTCCGATATACTCGTGAAGGGTGCCGCCGAAGTCGTTAGTAATGTTGTATTTTCCGTCCGAAAAGGCGCCTGCACCGCCGAAACCGCTCATTATTGAGCAGTTATTGCAGTTAATGCAGGTCTTAACCTTGTCGCCGTCTATAGGGCACTTTCTCTCCTCCAAGGCGTGTCCCGCCTCGAACACAGCCACCTTTAAATTCGGCTTTTTATGCGAAATTTCGTACGCCGAAAAGATACCGCCCGGTCCCGCTCCTATTATAATTACGTCATAGTTTTTCATATGCTTCCTCCCTTAAAAAGGTCGTCCGAAAATTATTATAACATAGGTCTTGAAAAAAAACAAGAGCAACGGAAAAATTTCCCGATGCCCTATAATAATCAGGTTAGAGTTCACTCCGAGGCGGTACGGAATTGCAATGCAAAGCCGTCGGTGCAAAGAACGGATAAGGCTCAATCGTCGCTATTTTGTATTATGTAGCCTTTGTTTGAACGGTCGGCATATGCAATTTGCACCGTGTCGCCTATTTTATACACGGAGTGGCTGTACGCAGTCAGTCTCCTCCCGTCGATTTCCACTATAATTTTATACGTCGACTTGTCGCCGTACTTGGGAACAATCTTTCCGTCAACCTTAGCAAATCCTGTCAAATAGGAAACTCCGATGCAGGATACGCACGCCGTGCAAACGCCCTCGCCCCGCCTGTTTGCGGACTTGGGCGGAGTTTTGCGCACGCGCGAAGAAAGGGCGATTATTATCACGAATATAATCACACCCGAAACAAAAGCGACAACGCACGCGACGCCTATCTCAATCTTGCCAAAACCGAACGCTACAAACGCCCCTCCGACCGTCAGAACGGAAAAAACCATTAACAATACCGTACCTATCTTTAAAGGTATGCTTGCGGCTCTGTTAATTTCCTTTTGCTGCTCGTCGTGTTTCAAGGTTATTACTGCGTATATTATACCGAAAATAACGTAGTAGGAAATCAGCGCGACTATCGAAATAATCACGCCGCGCGATACGCCGAAATACGCGGAAACAATCATGCACGGAAGTGCAACAATAAGAGGCAGAATTGCGGCAATTATGACCGGCTTGGGAGGGAGATTTCCGTTATTCATAATTTAATCATCTATAAAAGCGCCGCGACTTTATGCCGCGGTGCTGTCAATCAATCTTCGATGCCTTCGTTGAGCTTTTCCAAAAGAGCGTCCAAATCGTTTCCGTGAACGAATACCGCCTCTCCTACCGTTTCGCCGTGAGCCATTGCACAGCCGAGGCAGTGCATACCTACCGACATAAGAATTTCCGCACTGTTGGGGTTTATTTTAAGACAATCCGCAATTAAAGTGTCCTTGGTTATTTTTGCCATAATTATATCTCCAAAAATTGATTTTATATTATAAGTATAGCACAAATTTTCGGGTTTTACAATCAAATTAAAGGCAATATTTACTATTTGCACCTCTTTCGCGCCCGATTGACAAAATATATATAAATTATTATAATATAACTATGAAAACCAAAAAATATACGGATATAGCGCTTAAAAGCTGTACGGCGCTACTGCTTGCCGTTTCGCTTATCCTTTCGTTTACCGTATCCGACTACTACATATTCAACAGAATAGGGCTTTTGAACAGCGGAACAGAGCAGTTCAGCTTCTTTTTCGTGCTCAGTCAGTGGGTAAAAAAGTCGGGGCTTCTACTTTTGCCCCTTGCGGTGTTCTACAACAAGAAATGCTGTTCGGACATAGCAAAGTACGTGCTCCCCGTGTTCACGGTAATATCGCTGTGCACGTTCGGCGGATTCTTTGACAAAACTATGATGACGGGCGGAGCCGACCCCGTTCAAGACACCTTTGCAAGCATAAACGAATTTATACCCAAGGCGGCGAACATAACCCTTTTCTGTATTTCCTGTGTGCTGATTGCTGCGGTATGCGCACTCCTTTTCGTGCGCGACGGGTTCAAAGTAGATAAGCGCAGTTTTGTCTACTTTCCCTTTGCTATGCTCGGGGTTATGCCCTTGAATATCTTTGAAAACTTCTTTGACACCAAAGACTTTTCACGCGTTCCATTTTTATTATTTAAAAACTTTACCGTTTGGCACTTCCTTGCACTCATAATACTTGCGGGAGTTACCATAGCGGGGTATTACTTCCTTAAAAATAAGGACAAAAAACAGCAACAGGATTATCTCGTTGCGATTGCGATAGTGCTTTTAATTCAGTACCACAGCAAGGACTCCGTAATTATGGGGGACGGCTACAACGTCTACAATACGGTATTTTCCTGCGTACCCCTCTTTATATGCAATATAGGCGTTTACATTGCCTCTGTTGCGGTAATTTTGAAAAAACGGGTGCTGTACGCGATTGCTTTCTTCGTTCACGCGGCGGGCGCGCTGACGGTGTTCTTCTACTTCGGCAAGGACGAGATGTCAAACTACGGAATTATTTTCAGTTATTCCATACTCTATTTCTGCCTTACGCACTGCCTTTTGTTCGCGCTCTCCGTACTGCCCTCGGCTTTGGGGCATTACAAGTTTACCCCGCGCGACTGCGTTATTCCGCTTATCTACTACTGCCTTGTAATAGTCGTTGCAACGGTAGTCGGCGGACTTTTGACGACCTTTATTCAAAATTATTCGTTTAACGGATACACCTTGACGATAGGCGAATACGGAACGGGCGCGGATATGGCTCCTTTGAACTTTGCGTTTACGCAGGTCAACCCCCTGCCCATACCTTTCTATTACATACCCTTTAAAATTGCAGACTGCATGTTCTATCTTTCCTACCTGATAGTGTTATACCTCGTCTACGTCGCCTTGTTCTGGGCCTTCACAGGAGGGTATTACGCATTTTTGGCGATACGCAAAAAGGTTCTCAAAACTCCCGCACTTCCCGAAGCTCCCGCTGTCGGAGTTCCCGAAACCGTTCAGGCGGAGGCGGCTGTTACCGACGATACGCAGAACGACGAATAAATACCGTACTCCACCGCACAGCAGAGACCGAGGCAACAACGAAAAAATATTGCTTAAAATATGCAAATATAGAACAGTAGTACCCGATTAGGAGTTTTGATACAAATAAAAGAACCAACTTTTATCAAGTTGGTTCTTTTTAATATTTTATTGATTTGTTGCAGTAATCGTCACTTTACCGCTGACCTTTGTTACTTTGTCTGATTTAATCACTAATCTGGTTTGATAAATATCATTGTCAAATTCGCAAGTTATCCAATCATAGGAGCCCTCTAAAATCCAATTTTGATCTAAAGAAGTAGCTCTTGTTAATGTTAAAGTTATGTCGGCTTCGCCCTCTCTTGAAATAGTCAATTCCAAGGTATTTACATCGTTTGAGCTGCCTGTAGGGCCTCCGCCTCTTCCCAAATAGAGTTCTACTTCGCCGCCAAAATAATAACAGCCGTCCTGATCACTCCATTGGTCGGAATAATTATCGCCAAGATACGGGATTTGGTTCATATTATCAGTTGCAGATTTCAAGCCGTCCCATTCGGTGAAATACTCCGAACCATTATTTTCGGTTCCTTCGTTTACAAATTCAACTTTTTGCAGTTGTTTAAGGGAATTGAAATTATACGGATGATATGCATACATTCCCTCGCCCTCGCTTACCCCGTAATGAGCACGGAAAGTTAATTTATTATAGTCATTAAAACGGTAACATTTATAATCGCCGAAATCAATAGTTACATAACGGTAACCCGGTTTATCCGCAACCTCTGCACCTATTTCTATATCGTCGGCAGTAAGAGTGTAATAATTATTATCCGACCAACCTGGCATATTACCGCTGACAAGTGTCATGCTGCTGTCTTTTAAAATAAACGCAACAAGTTCGCTGACAACCGTTTTTACTTTAAGGTTATTTGCCTCACGGTATTCAAGCAAGGTCAACGTGTCTTGCGGGGCTTTGCCGTCAACGATAAATTGATAATTGCCGTCTTCATACATTGAATCGTAAATCGCAAAATGACTATTTTCCCAATACCATTTTTCAAAAGGAATCATCGATAACTCTTCAACCGTAACGTCATCGAAAGCGGTGAAGTCCAATACGATTTCTTGCCCATTTGCATAAAAATAATCCATTTCATAAAATTCTATTTCCAAATCATCGTTGAGGTTGCTGCGTGAGCCGGCAAAACTACCGTAGTTCGGGATGAATTTTGCATGGTTTTCAAAGTAGGCAACCACTTTATACTTGTCATAATACGTGGCGTTTTTATCTTCAACTTCTTTTTCAAAAGCCGCTTTTAATTCCAAAGTCGACAACTCGGTTTTGCCGTTATATTCAAGCAGGCTTTCGTTTTTGTAAATGTTAAACACCAAATCGTTATATTTTGTATTGTTTTCGTCGTAGTTCTTTAAAGTAACTTTCGGTGCGTAAGTCTTGATTGTAGCGTTACCGACCAATTTAACGGTTATGTCGCCGGAAAATGTGTACATCACGTCGTCTTCGGACATTCTAAAGAAATCATTTCCGACAAACGTCCAATATTGATAACCCGCAAAAGGAATATACATATCACTTCCGCTGAAAATGCCTGTTGAATAGAAGTTGCTGACAACACCGTTAATTTCCAATTGCACGTCTGACTCAGCCTGCCCTGTGAACCCACCCGCAAGCATCACATGGGATTCTGCAAGATTCATTGCAACGATGGCAAGATATTCGCCTTGCCTCAAATCAACCGTTTGTGTATATCCATAGCTGTAGATATTACCGCGGTTGGAAAAAACACCGAAATCGGTGTCGCCATCGGCATTTTCAAAATCTGCTTTACTTGCGGCAAAAAGGGTGACATTTGAAATGCCGTCGCCGCTGTATTGCTCCATAGTAACATTGATCTTTTTCGGATCATTGCCACCGCAAGCAGTCAAGCAAATCCCAGAAGTCAAAGTGAGAGCAAAGGCAATGATGAAACCAATAAAAATCTTTTTCATAAAAACCTCCCAGTATTTGTGAAAATCGAAGACTTTATAAAGCTCTTCAAATATATAATATACTATTTTGCCGTAAAAAACAAACGATTACACGTATAAACGCCCCAAAAGTTCATTTGTATAGCCGATATTTATACGGTTTTATTGCTGAAAAGGTGCTCTGACAAGGTTAAGACGCATATTCAAAGATAATACAAAGCGGCGCGGACTTAAAGTCCGCGCCGCTATTATTTACACACTTATTTTAATTTGGTTTTTTCGCCGTGACCGCCCTTACCCTGCCCGCATACGGCTTTACGGAATTAGCGATATTGTGCATATGGTCGCCTATTCTTTCAAGGTTGAGGGCAAGCTGCAGGTACACAACGCCCGCCTCGGGCGAGCAGGAACCCTCCTGCATACGGCGAAGATGAGCCTCCTGCATCTCCGAGCAGACCTCGTCGGTTGCCTGCTCCTCCGCCTCTACCTCGCTGACGTAATTCAGAGTTATTTCCCCGAACGTCTTAACCACGGCGTTGTGAAGTGCGGATATATGCCCGTCCATACGCTCGATTTCTTCGATTGCCGACTCGGAAAATTCCGCATTGTCCTCCACCATTCTCTCGGCGTACTCGACTATGTTCTCGGCGTAGTCGCCTATTCTCTCCAAGTCGGAGGCAACGTGGTAGAATGAGGAAACCTTCTTTTCGTCGTTTTCGGCAAGTTCTTCAAGCTGGAGCTTTACAAGGAAAGAAGTTACGTATTTGTTAGTTTCGTTTATATTCCGCTCTGTCTCGGCGAAATGTTCCTTTTGCGAGAGGTCTTTATTTATGAGCATCGAAAGGGCGAGCTTGTAGTTGTCGTACGCCATCACGTCCATTCTCAAAAGCTCCTTTCTGACCTGTCCCACCGCAATTGCGGGGGTTTTTAAAAGACGCAAATCGAGCGTTTCGGTATTTTCGTGCGCCTCGCCGCCTTTTTTGCCTTTCACTATAAGGCAGGAGAGTTTGACGAGAATATTGACAAAGGGCAATAAAAGTAAGGTCGTAAGCAGATTGAATACAAGGTGGAAAAGAGCTATTTGCCACTCGGTATCGGCAATTATGCTTGAAAGACCTATATCGATATACTGCCCCGCAAACGCAACGGGCCATATGAATATAAGACAACCCCCGAGGTTGAATAAAAGGTGCACCATTGCCGTGCGCTTTGCGTTTATACTTGCGCCCATTGAGGAAAGGAGCGAGGTTAAACACGTTCCAACGTTTGCGCCGAGGATAATGCACATAGCCATCTGCAGAGAAATCAAATTCGTTCCCGCAAGGGTTATAATAATGGAAGTGAGCGCCGCAGACGACTGCATTGCCGCGGTCAAAATCGCACCTAAAAGAAAGAGTACGGGAATTTCCCAGCTTAAAGTGGACTTATCCTTGCCTATTGCAACGAACATATCCGTTATGCTATGATTTATGCCATCGTTTTCGATTAAATCGTGCACCGCGCCCGACATTACGTTTAAGCCTATGAAGATGAGCCCTATACCCTCGAATATGTTGCCTATACGCTTTACTTTGTCGTTTTTGCCGACGAGGGTTAAGACGAAGCCGGCAAAGGCAATGAGTGCAAAGACTGCCGCAACCGAAAAGGACGCGCCGCCCGCCGACGAGAGAGCCATAATAAAGGCGGAAATTGTAGTACCGATATTTGCGCCCATAATTACGGGGGTTGCCTGCACGAGGGTCATTATACCCACGTTAACGAAGCCGACAATCATGACGGTGGTCGCCGCCGAGCTGTTTACGACAGCCGTAACCGCCGCGCCCGTTCCCACGCCCGCAAAGCGGTTTGCGGTAGCCTTGCCCATAAGTCTGCGCATGGACTTGCCCGCCGCGTTTTCGAGGTTTGAGCCCATCATGCTCATACCCACCATAAATACTGCTATTCCGCCGAGTATGAAAAACGCGCTGTTTACTATCGTAAGCACGTCAGAACCCGACATAAGCAGAGAATTCAGCATACCTATTACTCCTGAAAATTGTGCTTTGCACGATTTTATTTTAACAGTTACTTTGCGGGCTTGTCAAATAAAATACAACCGACGCTACATTAGTTGCATTTTTGATGAAACACGGGTATAATCAAAGTATGTTCAATATAGTTTTGGTAGAGCCCGAAATTCCGCAGAATACGGGCAATATAGTCAGAACGTGCGCGGCAACGGGGTGCAAACTGCACTTGGTGCGTCCTCTCGGCTTCGAGGTCTCGGACAGGTACCTAAAGCGCGCGGGTTTGGATTATTGGAACGACGTCGAAATATTTTACTACGATAATTTTACAGAACTCAAAGAAAAGTTTTCAAAAGCCGAATTCTGGTATTTTACAACCAAAGGGCTGAATATCTACTCCGAAGTTGCACTCGGCGAGGGCGACTTTCTCGTGTTCGGCAAGGAGTCCAAGGGGCTTGACGAGGAGCTTTTAAAGGACAACAAAGACTGCTGTTTAAGGCTTCCGATGATAGGCGAAACGCGTAGCTTAAATCTTTCCAACAGCGTGGCTATTGCCGTCTATGAGGGACTTCGGCAGCACCACTTTAAAGGCTTTAAGACGGCGGGCGAGCTGCACCGCCTCAAATGGGATTGATTTATTCTTTACTTTTTAAATAAGTTATAATATAATAGGGTTATGAAAATTAAGAAGATAGTCGTCGCGAGCACCAACGAAGGTAAAATAAGCGAGATAAAGTCCATATTCAAGGACGTTGAAATAGTATCCATGGGCGAACTCGGTTTTAAAGACGATATTGAGGAAACGGGCGAGACCTTTAAGGAAAACGCCAAAATCAAGGCGGAGACGGTTGCGAAAAGGTTCAATCTTCCCGCCCTTGCGGACGATTCGGGGCTGTGCGTGGACACCCTCGACGGAGCGCCGGGGATATACTCGGCAAGGTTCTCGGGCGAGGGTCCCGCCGCAAACAGAAAGCTTCTTTTAAAGAGGCTTGAAAACAATACGGACAGAGTGGCGCACTTCGAGAGCGCGGTCTGTCTGTGCATGCCCGACGGAAAGACCTATTTCGGCGAGGGCAAGACCCACGGCAGTATTTTGCAGGAGGAGATTGGCACAAACGGCTTCGGCTACGACTGTCTGTTCTTCTCCGCCGATTTGAAAAAGTCGTTCGGGGTAGCAAGCGATGAGGAGAAAAACTCGGTATCCCACCGCTTCCGCGCCCTTGAAGATTTAAAGGCAAAGCTATCCTCACCGTAACAAATCAGAATACGCTCAAACGTTGCCTTTGCGCCGCTTTCTCTCCGCAGCTTCAAAGACGGATTAACAAGGGCTATGACGTAGTAAAATACAAAAAACATATTCCAAAACCGTGTTATAATTTGTTACAGTGAGGCTAATATGAAGACGGTGGTAGTTCTTTCGGACACCCACGGAAACGCGGGCGGAATAGAAAGACTTGACAATATTTTTTCGGAAAGCGACTATATTATACATCTCGGCGACACCTCCGCGGACGGGGCGAGAATTGCAAAAAAATATCCCGATAAAACCTTTCTTTTAAACGGCAACTGCGACGCTTTGCGTTGCGGAGAGAGCGAGCTTGTAATAGATATAGAGGATATTAAAATTTTTGCGACCCACGGGCACCTCTATTCTGCTAAATCCACCCTTGTAAAGCTTGCAAAGAGGGCGAAAGAGCTTAAATGCAAGCTTGCCTTATACGGGCACACCCACAGGGCGGCCGAGGACGAAATCGACGGAATAACTCTTATAAACCCCGGCACGATGTCGCGCTATTCAAGACAGAGCTATTGCTATCTCGTTATAAACAAAGATAAAGCGGTTGCAAAGACCGTGTATCTCGAAAATAGGTGAAAAATGAAATTCAAACACACTTTCCACGTGTTCGTGGACAACTTTTCGGTAACTTACAAACAGCTTTTATACAGGCTTGTGGTAGGGACCATTGCCGCCCTGTTAACCTCGCTTATAATCTATGAATTCGCAATGCAGTTTATCAATTCCGAGTCCTTTAACACCCTTTGGACGGGTTCGCATGACTTCGTGAAAAAGCTTTTGTACGGCGAGATGGGCGAGCTTGCCAAAATTTCCGAAAACGTGAGAAAGGCGTATGACGAGCTTATAACACTCGTGAGCACCAAGATGCCCGAGCTCATCATATCTTTACTTTTAATTCTGCTCGTGCAAATTGTTGCAAAATGGTTTGACGGACTCGGCAACTACGCGAGCGCGGCGATTATCAACGACAAGATGACCCTGCACGCAGATTTGCCCTTCCTCTCTACCCTTATACGCAATTTGAAGGAGGCGGCAATATACAACGCCATCTACGCCCCCCTCTCCGTCATCTACGACGTTGCCGTCGGCGTGGGAATGTTATTTTTGACTTTCGCTCTTGTCACCAGCTGGCTGCCCGTTATATTCGGTATATTCCTGTTCACGCTCGTGATAGTGGCATCGATTACAATAAAAATGACCTTTACCACCGATTGGTTGCCCGCAATTATCCGCGGCAAGAAAAAGCAGGGCGAGGCGCTTAAATACGCTTTCTCGCGCAAGGGCAAGAGAACTATGAACGTGATGTCGAATTTTGCCGTGCTCGTGCTCATAATTATGGGTCTGAACGTCGCCGCACTCTTCTTAACTCTCGGCGTAGGGCTCTTGATAACAATCCCCGCAAGCTACGTAGTTATCGTTACTTTCGAGCTTGTAAATTACTACGACAGAGAGGAAATTAAATACTTTATCGATAAAAACACTATTGTAAAGCCTGAAAAAGAGACCGTCCTCTCCCGCGAAAAATTCTTTACGGATAACGAGGAATAACTGCTCACAAAAATCAGCCTCTATTCTGCGCAAATTAGCAGCCCCCGACGCTTTCAAAAGCGTCGGGGGTCATTTTCTTATAAATTATTTTTTAATTTTTCTTTGCAAAATTTTTGTAACAATTTTTAGCGTTGCTCTTTACAAAAGGTATATTTTTATATATAATTTTCTATGGAATACTGTCGTTGGGGGCAGTATATGTATATGACAAGGAGAAATTATGGGATACATCGACACATATAATAGCTGGCTCGAAGATAAAAGACTGAACGCGGAAGCTAAATCCGAGCTTGAAGCTATTAAAGATAATAAAGAAGATATTGAGTACCGCTTCGGCGCCGAGCTTGAATTCGGCACGGCGGGCATGCGCGGAATTATAGGCTACGGCACGAATATGATGAACGTTTACACCGTTCGCCGTGCAACGCAGGGACTTTCGGAATTTATAAAGAGCCTCGGCGAGGATGCAAAGGACAGGGGCGTAGCTATTTCCTACGACACACGTCTTAAATCAAAGGAATTCGCTACGGCTGCGGCGCACGTGCTAGCGGCAAACGGTATTCACGTATATATTTTTGACAAGGAACACCCCGTACCCATGCTCTCGTACGCAGTAAGGGAGCTTGGCGCAGTTGCGGGCATAATGATAACAGCATCGCACAACCCCAAGCAGTACAACGGCTACAAGGTTTACGGCGAGGACGGTGCGCAGATGAGCCCCGAGGACACGGACATAGTCGTCGGCTATATTCAAAAAATTACCGACTACCTCGGCACTCCCGAGCCCACCGACGAGCAGATTTCCAAATATCTGCGTATTCTGACGCCTAAATTCGACAAAAAATACTATAAATCGCTCAAAAAGCTTACCCTCTCCAAAAAGGCAGTTAAAAAGTGCGGCAAAAAGCTTAAGCTCGTCTACACCCCCGTTCACGGAAGCGGATATATCCCCGTGACGACAATTCTCAAAATGATAGGAATTAACGCTACGGTAGTCGAGGAACAGAAAAACCCCGACCCCGAGTTTTCGACCGTGGAAGTACCCAACCCCGAGTTCAAGGAGACACTTTCTATAGGTATCGAATACGCGCGCAGAATAGACGCGACCGTAGTATTCGGCACCGACCCCGACAGCGACAGACTGGGTGTTGCCGTTAAGAACAAGGAGGGCGAGTTCGAGGCGCTCTCGGGCAATCAGGTTGGCATACTCCTCCTCGATTATATTCTTACAAGACTTAAAGAGGAAAAGAACCTCCCCGAAAACGCGGCAGTCGTTAAGTCCTTTGTTACCACGGGTATGGCGAAGGCAATCTGCGCACACTTCGGCGTTGAGCTCTTCGAAGTGCCCGTAGGCTTTAAATTCATAGGCGAAAAAATTAAGGAATGGGAAAAGGATTTGTCCCACACCTATATCTTCGGCTTTGAGGAGAGCTGCGGATATCTGCGCGGAACACACGCCCGCGACAAGGACGCCGTAGTTGCCTCTATGCTGTGCGCGGAGATGGTGTGCTACTACGAGTGGATAGGCAAGACGGTGTATCAGAGATTGCAGGAAATCTACGCGGAATACGGCTACGTTCTGGACTGCAATATTTCAATTCCCTTCAAGGGTCTGCACGCTATGGCGGATATGAACGCCGTGGTAGACAAATTAAAGGACGACCCCGCGAAGTCCTTCGATTTGTATAAGGTAAAGGCTGTAAGAGACTACTCCAAGAACTTGCGCATTGACCTTGCTACGGGCGAAAAGACGGAAATAGGCTCTCCCCTTACCAACTGTGTTTATTACGAGCTGGAGAACGGAAGCTTTATCTGCGTTCGTCCCTCGGGCACCGAGCCCAAGCTGAAAATTTACTTCTCGGTAAAGGCAAATAACAGGCAGGACGCCGACGAGGCGCTTGCAAAAATGCAGGCTGCAGCGAAAAAGCTTATCGGCGTTTAATTTAAAATAATTTTAAGGGAGCGAATTATCGCTCCCTTTTTTATTTATTGCTGTTTTTTATGTACTCGTCGAGGACGTTTCTGAAAGTGTAGCTGCGCTTTATGCCGTCAATCTCGCCCGAACGGAAATAGCTGTAAACTTTGCCGTCCGCCCCCACTATACAGTGGTCCTGCAGGTTCACTTCGTTGAGAGAACAAATAACCTGCATTTCCCTTGTGAACAGCTCGTCTTTTACGGACGGAGCCGCCGCACCGCGCGGATGATTGTGCGCAACTATCACGGAATGGGGACGGGCCGAAGCTAAAATCGCAGATATTTTCTGCGACGCAATTACAACCTTGTGCGCGTCACCGCAGCTAAAGGGATGAATACTTAACACCCTGCCCGCCTTGTCCAAAAAGTAAAATTCAAGCACTTCGGCGGTCTTCGAGCGCAGTCGCATTAAAACGAAGTCGTCGATATCCTTATGATTTTTTAATATGGCAAAGCCGCTATTTACGGTGTTGGTGCGCCTTAAGCACTCGCCTATGCTCTTTATGTAGAGTGCAACGTTTTCGCCCACTCCCTCCACGCATTTGAGTTCGTCAATGTCGGCTTCGAAAACGCCCGCAAGCGTGCCGAAGGTTTCAATTAAAGAGTGTGCAAGAGGATTGGTATTTTTGCGCGGTATGGCGTTGAAAAGCAGAATTTCAAGCAGCTCGTGGTCGAAAAGCGGCGCGCCGCTTACGAGCTTTTCGTACATACGCTTTCTGTGCCCTTCGTGCATACCCTTCTCCTTTGTTTATCAATATTTATCTTGCAAAAATGATAACACTTTTATAATATTTTGTCAAATTTCTGAAATAAAGCCCGATTATTCGGCTTCGGTACGTTTCCAATACTTTGTACTATAAGTGTCTTTTAAATACTTGGCGGCGGTTGCGGGGTTTTCCAAATTACTGCTTGATATGCTTGTATCGTCCGCAGTCCATCCGCTTGTGCGTTTGAAAACTACGCTTGTAAGTTTTTCGCAATTATAGAATGCATAATCGCCGATTTCGGTTACGCTGTCGGGAATTTCTATGCCTGTAAGGCTTGTGCACCAATAAAATGCACTCCTGCCGATATAAGTTAATTTACTGTTTTCGCCGAATGTAACATTTGTCAAGCTTGTACAATTTGCAAACGCAGAACTGCCGATAAAAGTTAATTCGCTCTGCTCGCCGAACGTAACTATTTTAAGGCTTTCACACCCATAAAACGCATAACTACCGATAGACGTTACTTTTGCAGGAATTTCTATATTCGAAAGGCTTTTGCAATAACCGAACGCATACTCGCCGATAGCGGTAACACCCTCTGAAATGATTATGCTTTTAAGCCCCGTGCAACCGTAGAACATAGAATCGCTGATAGAAGTTAAGCTGCCTGGAAGTGCTACTGCTACAAGATTAGTGCAGTTTTTGAACGCCTCTGCGCCGACAGAAACTAATTTGCTGTTCGTACCTGTATTTATACCTGTGAGTTTTTCATATCCGCAGAACGTAAAACTGCCGATAGAAGTGACGCTGTCGGGAATTTCAAGCTGTGTCACAAGTTTATTGTTAAGGTACAGATTTTTGGTGTAATTTAATGGATTTGCATTGGCGTTACTAAATTTTATATTGCACCAGCTTGACATATCAGTAATGTACACGGCAGTAAGTCCATCGCAATCTGCAAACGCGGAAGAGGAGACATAAGTTAAACTGTCGGGAATTATTACGGTTGCAAGGTTTGCGCACCCACTGAACGCCTCTTTACCGATTGCATTTAATTGACTGTTCACTCCCGTCTTTATACTTGTGAGTTTTTTATATCCGAAGAACGCATAATTTCCGATAGCGGTAATACTGTCGGGAATTTCAAGCTCTGTTACGAGTTTACCGTTTAAATAAAGATTTTCGGCATAATACAACGGATTGGAAGTATAGTTACCGAATCCGATCTTGCACCATTTTACTATATCTGTAATGTACACCGCTGTGAGATTTGAAAGACCCGAAAACGCGCTTTCGTCGATAAAAGTTACACTTTCTGGAATGGATATGCTTTTGAGGTTCGCGCAGGATGAGAACGCCAGCAGTCCGATATGTGTAAGGTTACTGTTCCCGGCGAACGTTACGTTTTCAAGGCTCGTACAGTTACGGAACGCAGTTTCGCCGATTGAGATTATGCTTTCGGAAATAGTTATATTCGAAATGTCTCTGCAACCGTAAAACGCATTATTCGCAATAGTAGTTCCACCCGTTAGTATTACAGTTTTTAAAGACGACGGAACATAAGCTGAATTTTCGTAATATCTATATGCACCAAAGATGTAACCGAAATGCGTATTCGTATCTTGGCTCTTTGTCCCCCCGACAAACGGCAAAGTTATTTCTTCAAGGCTTGTGCAATACCAGAACGCATACACGCCGATAGATCTTACGCTCTTGCCAACCGTCGCGCTTGTAAGGCTAAAACAATTAGAAAACGCTTCCTCGCCGATAGAGGTAACACTGTCGGGGATAACAATACTCGCAAGTCTTTGGCAACCGAAAAACGCCCTATAATCAATAGTTGTTCCGCCTGTGATTATGACAGTCTTTAATGACAACGGCACGTAAGATACATTGTCCTGAGGATTGCCTGCGCCGAAGATGTAGCCGAAGTGCGTATTTTCTTTCCCGTCCTTTGTTGCGCCGACGAAAGGTATAGTTATTTCTTCAAGGCTTGTGCAACGTTCAAATGCGCCTTTGCCGATAGAGATTACGCTTGCGGGAATTTCTATACTCGTAAGGCTTGTGCAAACGCAGAACGCCTCCTTACCGATAGATGTAACACTGTCGGGAATAATAATGCTGGTAAGGCTTGTGCAATAAACGAACGCACCTAAACCGATTGAGGTTACGCCGTCGGGAATAGTTATATTTGTAAGGCTTTCACAATACCCGAACGCACAACCGCCTATTTGAGTTACACTGTCGGGAATAGTTATATTTGTAAGACTTTCACAAAACCAGAACGCATGAGAGTCAATAGTTGTTAATTTGCTCTGCTCGCTGAAAGTTACACTTTTAAGACCTTTGCAACTCTGAAACGTCCCATAGCTTATAGAAGTTACTTTGTCGGGAATAGTTATACTATCAAGATTCTCGCAATGATTGAATGCATACGTGGCAATACGCTTAACGCTGTCGGGTAGAGTTATACTTGTAAGACTTACGCAGTACCAGAACGCATACTCGTCTATAAAAGTTCCGCCCGTTATTATTACGGTTTTTAACGACGTCGGCACGAAATCTGTATTTTCATCATATTTTTCTGCACCGAAAATATAGCCGAAGTGTGTATTTTCTTTCCCGTCCTTTGTTGCGCCGATGAAAGGTATCGTCAATTTTTCAAGGTTGGTGCAGTTTGCAAACACGCCCTTGTCTATAGCCGTTACGGGCAGGCCCTTCCACTCCTCGGGAACTATAATTTCGGCGGCGTTGCCGTTGTAGCCTATAACTTTATATTCGCTGCCGATTTGCTCGTATATGAGCCCCTCCGAGCCGTATGCCCACTTTGCGTACAGCTCCTTTTCGCCGGAAGAGCCGTGCTCTATTACCGTAACCTCTGTGCCGAACTGTGCGTCGCTATACCACCCCTCGAAAATATAGCCGTCGCGGGTTGCGGGCAAAAGCTCGATATCGGGCGTTTCGATATTGTAATATTCGGGGTTTCCCTCGTCGTTTATACCGCCGTCCAAATGATAGGTTATTTTATATTCGGTCAGCTTATACTGCGCAACAAAGATAATATCTTTGGTTACGGTATAGGGGAATTGAACTATATCCGTACTCCCTTCAACCGCCCAGCCCGTGAACGTGTAGTATGGTTTTTCGGGAATTTCGGGACTTTCAAGCTGAGATTTTTCCTCTATTTCTCCGCTTGCGTGAATCTGACCTTCGTTTTTGAAGGTATAGGACTTCATATCGAGGCGGTATACGTCCACCTCGTATGTTGCGGTGTTATTTATCAGGTCTGTAATGATTATATATGCTATGTTATGCCCTATTTCAAGGCTCATTGTCTTTGAGGTAAGTTCCGTATTGCCGTCTGCGTCCTCAAATAGTTTCCATGTGCGGTTGGGCATTACGGTTATTTTGTCGGAAAGGTCTATTTGCTCCGTTGCGTTGGATACGTCGCAATATATCCGCGGGGGCTCGCCCGTTTCGTCTATTTCAAAGCCGATTGCGGACAAAATTCTGCTCTTTACGGGCTTGGTAACCGTTAAGGTTGCCGTTTTGTCGGGAATAGGGTTGTGGCGCTCTTCGTCGCCGTAAAAATGCGCCGTTACGGTATATGTACCTATTTCCGTTTGGTCGTTATTATCATAGCTTACGCTGACGCCTTCGGGCAGATTGGTTGCCAAAATCGAGTGGGGCTGTCCGTCGTATTCAACCGTTAAATCGGCAAATACTACCCCGCTCATATCGTAATCTTTCTTTTTGCCCCTGCCCCAATTCGTGCTTGCAAGAATTATCAGACCTATCGTCGCCAAGACAAATAGGGCATTTGCAATAAATAGCGCTATAATTTTACCTTTTCTTTCCATTGTGTTTACCTTTCAAATTATTCGCCGTCAGTTCTGCATTTTAACAGACTGACCCTTTAAAAGAGGGTAGCTTACAAGCTTTGCTCCGTCTAAATTTTCTTTGTGCATATCCACGCCCGATATCTGACTGTTTTCGTAAGTTGTATAGTAATAAATTCCCTTATCCGTGTTACAGCACGAGGAATATATTGTGTATTCAAAGCCGTGCTCTACCCTGCAGCAGCCCTTTTGCTGTGCCACGGAATTTAAGATATGGAAAAACTGGCTTATACTCTCACTCTCCGACTCGCCCGATACCGAGTTGAGCCTTGTGAAAGCCGCTTTTACAAAGCGTGACGCCGAAGAAAGGTCGCCGGGAAGCCCTATTGCCCCCATACCGCGGCTGTACGGTTTGAGTGTTATATTTTCGGAAAATCTGCTTGTGGGCTCTTCGCGCGTAAGTCCCATATAATTTGCAAGGTTGAGCATATGAAAATCAAAGGTCGGGTTGTTAGTCATAACGCCCACGAGATTGTCGTAAATCTTTAAGCCGTCTTTAAGAGGTTCTACAACTATGCTCTCATCTTTGTCCGAAATCATCCAATGCAGGGGCGAAAGCTTTAATTGTTCACTGAAATTCTCGTTTAAGAGGTTGAGCTTTTCAAGCTTTTTCCTAGCCTCTCCCACTGTTGCGCACTGACCCAAAATCCACGGGATGAACTCAAAAGGCGTTATATTGTCCTTTTTAGGGTCTTTGGGTAAATATACAGCGTTGGTGGGGAAATTCAGCCCCGCCATGCTCAATCCCTTTTCGTTGGTCGCGTCGTAATAGAGTGGATAGTCCTGCTGTACAAATGCCATTCCTATCATTGCGTAATGGCTTTTGATTTGCCCCATTGCCCTGAAATTGAACGGATAATTGCGGGGCGTTATTGTAACCGTCTCGTTATACGAAAATTCGTAATCGAGATTCCGCCCGAAATAATGGTCTTTCGTTTTATAACTTATCGAAGTGCACACGGTCTACTCCCCCTATTTGTCTTTCTATGATAATATTATATCCCATATCCTCAAAAACTCAAACTGTTTTTAAATAAAAACGCCCCGCAACCTATGCAGGGCAATATGAATTTGCTATTTATTTACTATATCCTTTACAACCTCGCCCGCTATTATGAGCCCGACTACGGGAGGGACGAAGGCGGTGCTGCCTGGGATTTCCCGCTTGCCCTTTCCCTCCTCTTTGCAATCCGTCTGTAAATCGTTATTCGGCGTTATCGGCTGTTCCTTGGAATAGACAACTTTAAGCTTTTTTACACCCCTTTTTGCAAGCTCTCTGCGCATAACCCTTGCAAGAGGACACACCGAGGTCTTGTAAATATCGGCTACTTCGAAAGCCGTAGGGTCTAATTTATTCCCCGCTCCCATTGCGCTGATAATCGGAACTCCCGCCTTTTCGGCTTGCATAACAAGCTCTATTTTGCCCGTAACGGTGTCTATTGCGTCGATTACGTAGTCGTATTCGGAAAAGTTAAACTCGCCCGCCGTCTGAGGCGTGAAAAAAGTTTTATACGTGCGCACTTGTGCGTTCGGGTTTATTTCTGCAATGCGCTCGGCAGCAACGTCAACTTTATATCTTCCCACCGTCTTTCGGGTTGCGTAAATTTGTCGGTTTATATTGGTAAGACACACTTTGTCATCGTCGATTAAGTCGATTGCGCCAATTCCCGAACGTACGAGAGCTTCGACCGCGTAACCGCCTACGCCGCCTATTCCGAACACGGCGACGCGCGATAAGGCAAGCTTATTAAGCCCCTCCTTGCCCAAAATCAGTTCAGTTCTTGAAAATTCGTTTAACATTTTATACCTTAAAAAATTCCTTGCGCATAATGGTTTTCAATTTTCGTGAACTTTTTTACGACCCTTTTTTCCAAGTTCTGGGTGCGAACATTAAAATCATGGGGAATATTTCCAATCTTCCGACAAGCATCACAAATGATAACAGCAGCTTGCAATAGGGCGAATAAAACCCGAAGTTACACGCCGGGCCGACAAAGTTGAGACCGGGGCCGATATTGCCTATGCAGGCAAGCGTTGCCGTGAAGTTTGTGAGAAGGTCGTTGCAGTCGATAGACAGCAGAACTGTGCAGCCGAGCACGATTGCAGCCCACAAAATGAAATAGGTATGCACGTTGCGCTCCGTTTCCTTGCTCAACACATCGCCCTCTACCTTCGTAGAGACGACCGAGTGCGGGTGCAACATTCTTCTTATGTCCGAAATGCCCGACTTGAACAAAATGACTATACGCGACACCTTCATACCGCCGCCCGTCGAGCCGCCGCACGCACCTATAATCATAAGCGCAACCAAAATCGCCTTCGAAAGTGCGGGCCACGTGTCGAAGTCGGCAGTTGAAAAGCCCGTAGTCGAGCTTATACTCGTGACCTGAAAGAAGGAAAGCCGTATTGCGTCGCCGAAGTTTGCGCAGAGCGACAAAATATTCAAGGCAATAGCAAGAGTTGCACCGACTACCATAACGATGTAAGCGATAAACTCTTCGCTCTTTATAGCCTTTTTGAAATGTCCGATTAAAATGAGATAATACAGATTGAAGTTTATGCCGAACAGAAACATAAACACGGCGATAACCATCTGATGATAGACGCTGTACGAGGCTATGCTGTCGCCTTTAATTCCGAAACCGCCCGTTCCCGCCGTCGAGAAGGAGTGCACCACGCTCTCGTAGACGCTCATTCCGCCGCAGATGAGCATTATTGCTTCGAGCGCCGTCATAAGGATATAGATACCGTAAAGTATTCTTGCCGTGCGGGTAAGCTTACTTACGAGCTTTCCCACCGAAGGTCCGGGCGACTCCGCACGGAACACGTGCATTATGCCCGAATTATACCCCGGCAGAATTGCAAGAACGAACACGAGCACGCCCATGCCGCCTATCCAGTGCGTAAATAAACGCCAGAATTGCAGACTGCGCGAAATCTCCTCCAAAGCCATCGTATTTATGCCGTCTATAATGGTCGCGCCCGTCGTGGTAAAGCCGGAAACCGTTTCAAACACTGCGTCTATATAGTCGGGAATTGCACCCGAAATAGCAAAGGGCAGCGCTCCGAAAAGCGACATTAAAATCCACACGAACGCAACCGTAACGAAGCCCTCTTTTACGTGGATAGACCTGTCTTTGAGCTTTAAAAGCGCAAGAGGCAAGCCGACTGCTATCAGTCCGCCTATGGGAATGAGGAAACTCGCCCAAGTGTTTTCTCCGTATATAATTCCAACCAGCAGAGGCAGAAAAAGTAAGCCCGCTTCTATGAGGAGCGTCCTGCCCAAAATGCTGAAAACCATTTTAATATTCATAGCTATTTCAGAATCTGCGACAGCTCCGTGAATTGTTTCTCCTCGGAAACGACTATCACTCGATCGCCCACCTTTATTGCAGTATCTCCGCTCGGGAGAATAAATTCGTTATCACGAACAATGCCGCCTATCAGCACGTTCTTTTTAAGCGTAAGCTGTTTTAAAGGCGTGTCTATGCCCTTGAACCCGTTAAGAACGGTAAATTCCAACGCTTCCGCCTTGTTGTCTATCTTGTAAAGGGTGTCCGCTCCCCCTCCCTTCGTCGCCGAATACGAGCGCACGAACCGAACTATGTGGTTGGCAATGACGTTGCGGGGAGAGACTACCGTGCCGAGCCCAAGCATGTTGACCATTTTTAAAATGGACGGACGGTCTATCTTCGTAACTATTTTATCGACCATGCTCTGCTTGGCGTAGAGGGAAATCATTACGTTTTCCTCGTCCATGCCCGTCAGAGTTATGCAGGCGTCGCTGTTTTTAAGGTTTTCGTCGTCGAGAACGTCCTGATCTGTGCCGTTGCCGATAATTACCGTCGCCGAAGGCAAAAGCTCGGAGAGCTCTTCCGCGCGTTCCTCGTCCTTTTCTATGATTTTGACGCTCACGCCCGAGTGAAGCAGCTCCTGCGCAAGATAGTACACTATCTTTCCGCCCCCGATTATAAACGCAGACTTCGCCTTCTTCTTGAAAATTTTTATCTTTTTACAGAAAGACGCAATCTCCTGTTCGTCGCCGATGATATGGATAAGGTCTCCGCTTTCGACAACGTAGTCGCCGTGCGGAATTATAATCCTGTCGCCGCGCCGAACTACGCCGATAAGAATTTTACCGCCGTATTCTTTGGAAATCTGTTGAAGATTTTTGCCGACAAGGGGGTTATTCCCCGTAATTTCGAACTCCGCCATGCGCGCCCGACCACCCGCAAAGCTTTCAACGCTCCGCGCAGAGGGAAATTTGAGCACCTGCGCAATCTCCAGCGCCGTGGCAAGCTCGGGGTTGAACGCATAGTCGAGTCCCAAATCCGTACGCATATTCTCCATTTCCTTGAAGTACTGCGGGTCGCGCACGCGCGCAACAGTGCTGTGCACGCCTATTTTTTTGGCAAGCACGCAACAGAGAATATTCATTTCGTCGCGCGAAGTGCAGGCAATCAAAAGGTCTGCCTTGTCTACGCCTGCGTCGATAAGAACTTTGCGCTCCAAACCTCCGCCGACGATACCTCTAACGTCGTAATGGTTTACTACGTTGTTCACGACGTCGTAATCGTAGTCCACGATTACTATGTCGTGATTTTCCCGAACGAGATTGCCTATAAGCGTCTCTCCTACCTTTCCGACGCCTACAATAACGATTTTCATTACTACCTCATTTTTTAAAGGTTATATATCTTTACAATATATATATTTTATCATAATATGTATAATTTTGCAAGCAAGTATAAAACGCAAAAAAACATTTCCGCATGATTGCAGGAGCAGATATTCCGACGCATAACCGAATTATAAAATGCCGATTATAAATAGGTATTGATTTTTACGTAAAAAAGTTATATAATCGTGATACGGACATTCAGCCCGCAGGAGGTGCTTATGTATAACAAAAAATCAAAAGTTTCGGCATGGCTTGCAATTGCAACAGCCCTTTTGCTGATAGGTTTTATGATTTTGTTGCCCTTTTTACAGTACAAGACGGCAGAGGGCGATGGTTTAGGCGTGGGAATTGCCTTAATTTTTATGATAATTTACGGCTTTCCGGTTATATACCTGTCTTCAATTCCCTTCGTCATAGTTGCGCTCATATTCGGAATTAAAATGCTCAAACAGCAATCCCGCAAAAAACTCATCTCCTTGAACGTGCGTATGCTGATAACCTCTATCGTGCTGACGCCTTTCCTCATATTCGGATTTATGTTGGCAGGCGGAATCGCCTTTCACTCGGTGTTGGGGCTGTTTCCCATTATTTACGCCGTACTGATTGCGTTGGCGTATGCTGCCGGCATAGTCGCACAGATAGCCACCATAATAATACTCAAAAAATCCCCCAAAGAAGACGCCGTCACGGCATAATTGCCAAACAATCTGAAAACCCGTCTCGGCGGACGTTCCGCCACGCAAAAAAGGGAGGCTACAGCCTCCTTTTTTAATCAGTCGTTTTTGATTTACGGTCGCTGATTTTACGCTCGAGCTTGTCCGCTAAAATAGCAACCAGCATCACAATAAGGCTTGCCGCAGAGAACCCGACAATATATATTAACAGGAAAATTGCCCAAGGAACGTGTTTGTAGATGTCCTGCAGGACGGGGAAGTTGTTGGGGTAATACGGTCCGATATAGAACATATTGAAATATTCGTCCGGCACAATGAGATGAGCAAAGACGTTCATCAGTATTGCCATCACGAGGATAATTGCAAATATAACCGTTGCCTTTAAAACCGTTTTAACGCTGAACTCAACCGACCGCGTAGCTAAAATCATAAATCCCATAACGAACATACTTGAATGCCATATCATGGTGTGGATATTGATGAATATACTTTCGACGTACACTCCCATGGGATAAATCATTACAAGCCCGCCGGCAAAAAGCGCGAACGTGGCAAGATAATTCATCAGATTGTCGTAGATTTTACCCTTGCGTATAAGTCCCGCCGCAAACATAAGGTACATCGGCGTTGAACAGAATTGAAAGGGGAAATCCGACGGTGGATAATGCCATACTGCCGTTCCGCCGTCGCCTATCGAAAAGCTTCTTTCGATTTGCTTCATTGTCTCCAACAGCAATAAACAGATTCCGGCAATAAGCAGGATATTGTTAACGGCTTTCCTGTCCATCTTTTTGCGGAATATATAAATTAAAACGCACGCAGCCGTCATAATCAGCAGCCACAGAATGTGGTACCAACCAAACCAGGTCGGCGTGGGCATTGTATTTTTAAACGCTTTCATAAATTTACCGTAGAGTAAGCTTTTTCGGTAATAAATTTATCCCGCTTACTCCTCAATTTTCAAATCTCTCTTCTGTCGTCTAACAATTATAGCGTGATTTTACGGCAAATGCAACTAAAAACTATTTACAATGTTGCAGTGTCAAACGGCGTCCCTGCAGTGACGCCGTTTTTTAATTTGTTATACCTGCCTGATTTGCGGAGACGGGACTTACCGTCGGGATATTTATTCCCTTAAAAATTTAAAGCAGTTCGCCCAATGTGCCGATGAGCTGATTTTTAAACCCTTGTATAGGCGTTTTGTTGATTACGATAAGGTTTTCGGGACTGCCGTTATAGTATCCGATAAACCCTGCCGCGGGATAGACCGCAAGCGACGTTCCGCCTACGATAAGCATATCCGCGGAAGCTATCGCCTCGATTGCCGCCGCCACGGTGCGCTCCGGCAAACCCTCTCCGTACAGAACGACGTCGGGCTTAATTATCCCGCCGCACTCACAGCGCGGAACAGACGGTTTTTGTTTTAATAGCTCGTCAAGCCCGAATTTCTTCCCGCAATAAATACACCTGTTGCGGTGCACCGAGCCGTGAAGCTCGTAAACGGTTTTGCTCCCCGCCTTTTGGTGCAAGCCGTCAATGTTCTGCGTGACAACCGCTTTCAGCTTGCCCGTTTTCTCCCACTCGGCAAGCTTAATGTGCGCGGCATTCGGCTTGGCGTCCGTATAAATCATTTTATCAAAGTAAAACCTGTAAAACTCGTCCGTGTGCGCATAAAAGAAATCGGCGGACAGCATAATTTCGGGCGGGTAGCTGTACTTTTGATTGTACAGCCCGTCCACGCTCCTGAAGTCGGGAATACCGCTCTCCGTCGAAACTCCCGCCCCGCCGAAAAACACGATTCTGTTTGCTTTTCCCAATTTTTCTTTATACTCTTCTATCGTCATACTCCACCTCATCTCGTTCGATAATAGGGTAACATTTTTCTCCTATCGTGTCAATATTTCGCTTGCCTCTCTGCGCCACGCAAAAAGGGAGGCTACCAACTCTACGGGATTTTGCCGAAACCCCTAAATGGGCACCCTTTGCGCCACATTATTCGAAATTTTTTATAATAAGGTTCGCAAACCATCGCTGCGCTCGGGCGGCAAAGCGTCGTCGCTAACGCTCCTCGCACGTAAGGAGCGAAGCGACGGAATAGCGATTGGTCGATGTTACGACTTGTGATTTATGGAAAGCATTTCCGCAATCGCGTCACCACAGGGGTTCTTCATTCCCTTTCGCAAAAACAGCGAGGTGCATTTAGCACCTCGCTGTTTTTGGCGCAGAGAAAGGGATTCGAACCCCTGGATAGTTGCCCATCAACGGTTTTCAAGACCGCCGCATTCGACCGCTCTGCCATCTCTGCATATATATTAAGTTTTTAATGAGAGCGGGCGAATGCGGAGCATTCGTCGTATCGAACGCATTTGCGTTACCGCTCTGCCATCTCTGCATATATATTAAATTTTAATTGAGAGCGGGCGAATGCGGAGCATTCGTCGTACCGAACGCATTTGCGTTACCGCTCTGCCACTTTGTTGAATTTCGTTCAACGCAATTATTTTAGCAAATTAAAATACGCGTGTCAAACAAATTTTCTTTTATTCACGAGGTTGCAAAAAATTCTATATGAGCGTTTCCCAACAGTTTACATTGCGGCAAAATTGAGAAATTTGTTGACTTAATACCCAAAAACGGGTATAATAAATATATGCGCATTGAACGATTAAACCTCAAAAAATTATCTAATACGCGTGATTTGGGCGGTTTTCCTGCGGCTGACGGCAGAAAAATACGCAGCGGCAAGCTAATTCGCAGCGGCAGGTTGTACAAAATTCCCCAAAGCACAGTTAAGGCACTTCAGGATATGGGTGTGTCTACAATTGTCGATATGCGCATAGAACGTGAGCGTATGGAATATCCCTGCATAATCGTTCCGGGCGCAAAGCACATAAATTTGCCCCTCATCTGTGCGGCAACTACGGGTATAACCTCCGAAAAGAGTATGGCGAGCACTATGCTGAAAGAGAGCAAGCGCATTAAATCGGAGTTCGGCACCGCCGACGACTATATGAGAAGCGTATATGAAATGATTCTGTTTACGCCCGAACCGCAGAAGAAATTGAAAGAATTTTTGGACCTTGTGCGCGACGAGGAGGGCACGATACTTTGGCACTGTAACGCGGGCAAGGACAGAACGGGTATTTCGGCAATGCTACTTGAACACCTTTTGGGGGTGGACGAAGAGCTCATTATACAAGACTACTGCATCTCCCAAAAATTTTTCCAGCCTTCCAAACGCAGAGCGCAGAGATTGGGACTTTTAATTGCGCCCATCCCCCTGCAGTTCAAGCGCATACTCTACGCACTTATGGCGGCAAAGCCCGAGTACATCGTAAGCGCCATAGACACGATAAAAAAGCGGCACGGCTCGGTCATAAATTACTGTAAAGAGGAGCTCGGCGTGACCGACGAAGATATTAAAATTTTAAGAGATAAATACCTTGAATAAAAAGCGGATGCACGTGCATCCGCTTTTTTATTCCACCGTTACGCTCTTTGCAAGATTGCGTGGTTTGTCGGGGTTTCGTCCCAAAATTACTGCCGTTCGATATGCAAGCATCTGCACGGCAACCGCCGACAAAAGGGGCGAAAGATATTTTTCGCACTTCGGAAGTAAAATAATTTCTGCCTGCCCCTTGAGCTCCTCCGCCGCACTGTCTACATTTGTTATAACCGCAG
Source organism: Clostridiales bacterium (assembly GCA_022508265.1). Classification (GTDB taxonomy): domain Bacteria; phylum Bacillota; class Clostridia; order Christensenellales; family Borkfalkiaceae; genus Coproplasma. The sequence goes on along the minus strand of JAFLVP010000015.1, from coordinate 12,593 downwards.
CTTTCCCGCCGCGCGTGACGACCTCGTTGACGGCGTTGGCACATTTACCTGCAAGCGCCTCGTCGGTTATAATAACCACCGTAAGAGTATTTTCGTCAATCAGGGCGAGAGTACCGTGTTTGAGTTCGCCCGCAGGGTAGCCCTCGCCGGGGATATAGGATATCTCTTTGAGCTTTAAACTGCCTTCAAGCGCGACGGCGTAGTCCAAATCTCTGCCGATGAAGTAAACTCCACTGCTTTGGGCGCACATATGCGCAACTGTTTCAACGTTCAGATTTTGGCACAAATCTTTGCATTGCCCCGCACATATGCCCAAGTTACGCGTGTTTTCGCCGCTAATTTCGGCCCCCGCAAGCAGCAAAGCCGCAAGGTATAGCGCGGTTATCTGACCCGTGTAGCTCTTGGTTGCCGCAACGCAAATTTCCGAGCCCGCAACGACAGGTAAAACCAAGTCGGCAAGCCGCGAAAGTTGAGAGTGGGGAGAATTGGTTACTGCAACGAGCTTTGCGCCCAATGATTTAGCGAGCTTTGACGCCTCTAAGGTATCCGCCGTTTCGCCGCTTTGACTTACGGCAAATACTACCGTTCCCGAAGTAATTACAGGGTTTTTGTACCTGAATTCGCCCGCATTTTCCGCCTCGACGGGGATTCGCGCAAAGCTTTCTATGTACCGCTTGCCTAAAAGCCCCGCGTGGTACGCAGTTCCGCAGCCGAGCACGATTATTCTGTCCGCGCCCGAAATTACCTCTTTAAAACTGTCCGCAACGTCGAAAAACGCAGACGACGTATTTTTAATAGAAGCGGGCACTTCCCGCAGTTCTTTAAGCATATAGTGGGGGCAATTGCCCAGATCGAACACTGCGGGCAGGGCTAAATTAAGTATGTTCTGCCTTGTTACAGGGTTTAAATTGCTGTCGAAAACAGCAACTTCGGACTTGCTTATTACGGCTATATCGTCATCTTCGAGGACGCATATTTGTGGGCATTTGCCGGCGAGGGCGGGCTCGTCGCTTGCGCAGAAGTTTTCGCCGTAGCCCAAGCCTATGATTAAAGGGCTCTTGTATTTAGCCGCAACGATTTCCTCCACTCCCTCACACATCACTATGAGCGCATATGAGCCTTCGAGCATTTTTACTGCCCTTGCGACAGCCTCCGACAGGTTGCCCGTATAGTAGGAAGAAATGAGGTGAGCTATAACCTCGCTGTCCGTAGAGGAAGTGAATTTTTCGCCGTTTTTCTCCAATTGCCCCCTAAGTATGCCGTAGTTTTCGATAATTCCGTTATGTACGACGGCAATTTTACCGTAGGTGTGCGGGTGGGCGTTTTCGTCCGAGGGCTTGCCGTGCGTAGCCCAGCGTGTGTGCCCTATACCCGTGTCGGATTGAATACCTTCAATTAAGGGCAACAGCTTATGGACCCTGCCTTTTTTCTTAAAAACAGCGTTTTTGCCTTCGATTTTTAAAGCAATGCCCGCGGAATCGTAGCCGCGGTATTCGAGATTTTCAAGTCCTTCATAAACTATTTCGGCGGCATTTTTGCCACCGATATATCCTATAATTCCACACATATTTTACCTTATTTCAAGTATATTGGGGGGTTAATCGCAATTTTGCGTTATTTTTGAGCTTAAAATTGCGCAGGCGAGCGAGCACGCCTCTTCGCTTTCGCCCTCCGCCATGACCCGTATTATATTTTCCGTTCCCGAGGGTCGGACTATTATTCTTAAATTCAAATCCGAGGAAAGCTTATTCGCAAGCTCCGCAACGCCTTGCATTGCCGCCTCTTTATCCGACGTGGGTATATTCTTGGTTATCTGCGGAAGGGCCTTGTAATTTTTCAAAAGCTCTGCGGCGGGCACGCCCTTTTCGACGAGCACCTCCATAAGCATAATTGCCGTAACGAGTCCGTCGCCCGTATTCTCGTATTTATTGAACACGATATGCCCGCTTCGCTCTCCTCCGAGAGCCGCGCCCTTTCTTTGCATTTCCTCCCAAACGTTTTTATCCCCTACGGCGCACACCTCGCACCCGATTCCTTGAGCCGCAAGACTTTTCATAAGTCCGCCGTTGCTCATAACGGTACAAACGATTTTATTGCCCGAAAGCTCGCCCCGCTCTTTTAAATAGGAGGCAAGCACGAACATAATTTCGTCGCCGCTTAAAACGTTGCCCTGTCCGTCGACCGCAATACATCTGTCGGCGTCGCCGTCGAACGCAAAGCCAATGTCAAGGCAGTTGCGCTTTACCAAATCGCGAAGCGCCTCGATATGGGTAGACCCTACCCCGTCGTTGACGTTGGTGCCGTTCGGTTCGTCGCCTATTACGAAGGTTCTTGCGCCCAGTGCGTCGAACACGCTGCGGGCAATTGAAAATGCCGAGCCGTTTGCGCCGTCCAACCCTACCCGCAGCCCCTTGTAGGAGCAGGTAGCAAGGGCGATTAAGTGCCCGATGTAGCGGTTCCTACCCGAAATGTAGTCCACCGTGCGACCAATCTCCTTATCGCGCGCAAATGGCACTTCTCCGCCAAAGGGGGAAAAGTCGCCGTTAAGGTACTGTTCTATGAGCCCCAACACCCCCTCGTCAATTTTTTCGCCCCTGTCGTTCATAATTTTAATGCCGTTGTCATAGTACGGGTTGTGGCTTGCGGAAACCATAATTCCGCAGTCGAAGCCGTCGCACCGGGCTATGTACGATACCGAAGGGGTGGTAGTGACGTGGAGTATGTACGCATCTCCGCCCGAAGCCGTAATTCCCGCCGCGAGCGAGTACTCGAGCATATACGAGGAAAGGCGGGTGTCCTTGCCTATGACGGCGCGGCACTTCCCGCCCAGTCGGGCGCCGAAGTACCAGCCGAGCACTCTGCCAACCTTAAAGGCGTGCTCGGCAGTGATGGTGGAGCCCGCTTCGCCGCGAAATCCGTCCGTTCCGAAATATTTTCCCGTAAAAGCCTCCTTTTGCACATAATATAGTTGTGCGGCTGTCCGAATAATTTCAAATAACGATAAGAAAGCGGGTTCAGCCGTTTGGCATATGCCTTTTTACCGATATGCGGGCAAAATAAATTGTGTTACGCACATATGCTTTGCAAATACTTTTGGCATATGTGTTTTGAAGGCAAATTCAAAAATTTTATAAAAACCGCGCAAAAATGCCGTATTAAACCATATGTTTACGGCGTAAAATGTGTTACGCATCATATGCATAAAAGTGCTTGCACTCCCGCACAAGTGCCCCTGAACGAATTTATTTGACAAGATTTTCGACAAGTGATAAAATAATGTTTGAAATGAAGAAAAAATTCAAGTTTAAGCCGTCAATATGGCAGTTTCTCGCACTCGGCTATCTTGCGGCAATTTTAATAGGAAGCGTGCTTCTCGTCCTTCCGTTTGCGGCAAAGGGAGGGTCGAACAGTTATATCAACGCCCTCTTTACCTCTGCCTCCGCCGTATGCGTCACGGGGCTCTCCCCCTACGTTACCGTGCAACACTGGTCGCTTTTCGGACAGATAGTGCTGGTTATTTTAATTCAGCTCGGCGGATTGGGCTTTATGACCTTCGTAACCTCCGTATTTATGCTTTTCAGGCACTCGATAGGACTTTACGAAAGAAAGGCGCTGTTTGCCTCCGTCGGAGGGACTAACAAACTTTCGGGACTTCCAAGGCTTATAAAAAGAATATTTATAGGCACCGCAATTTTCGAAGTTTTGGGCGCAGCCATTCTTTGCATAAGGTTCGTTCCCGATTACGGCGGCTACGGAGTTTACCTCGCTATCTGGCACTCCGTGTCGGCGTTCTGCAACGCGGGGTTTGACCTTATCGGCTCAACATCGCTTGCAAAATACGCAACCGACCCCGTGGTAACTCTGACCATCTGCGCGCTCATAATTGCCGGAGGTATGGGATTTCTGGTTTGGGGCGACTTAATAGAATGTAAATTTAATCCCAAAAAATTTCAGCTGAACACAAAGATAGTTTTACTGATGACGGTTATTTTGCTCGTCCTTTCAACCGGTCTTTTTATGGCTTTCGAGTGGAACAACACCCTGCAAGGTCATAATTTCGGAGAAAAGCTTTTGATGTGCATATTCAACGCCACTACGCCGAGGACGGCAGGGTTCTACACCACCTATCCCGGAGAGTTTACGGGCAGTTCTTTCTCCCTGACCCTAATACTTATGTTCATAGGCGGCAGTTCGGGCTCTACTGCGGGCGGTATAAAGGTCGGAACGTTTGCCGTAATTATAATGGGTATGATAAACGTTTTCCGCGGCAGAAGGGACATAAACATAGGCAAAAAGAGAATAGAATACTCACTCGTTGAACAGGCTCTTGCAATCTTTGCCGCATTCCTGATGCTCGTTATGGTTGCAGTAATTGCAATCTGTGCAATAGAAAATAATAATACCGCAATCGCCGCTCTGACTGTCGACGACGGCAAATCGCTGTTTGAAAGAGTGCTGTTTGAATGTTTCTCGGCTTTGGGAACGGTAGGCTTGAGCCTCAACCTTACCCCACAGCTTGGGATTGCGTCAAAAATAATTTTAATAATTTTAATGTACGCGGGGCGCGTAGGCATTTTGACGCTTGCGCTTGCACTCGGCGAAAAGCGCACTACCGCGGAAATCAGAAAACCCATAGATACCCTGCTGATCGGCTAAAACAGCATTATTTAAGGCATATATGGCGGTCAATTTAAAAAAACAGGCATAAAATTATACCATAAAATTTCGTTATTTAAGCCATATATAAGGGGCAATTGCAAAACTCTCAAAAATGCGTTATTTGCGGCATATGTGGGGGTCAATTCAAAAATCACGTCGGAAATCACTGCCTTTTACAGGCAAAGATTGAGGCGGTTTCAGGAGTAAAAAATATGAAATCTGTACTACTTATAGGTATGGGGATGTTCGGTCAGACGCTTGGCGAAAAGCTTTTGGATATGGGCGTTGAGGTTATGATTGTGGACAGAAACGAGGACGTTATAAACTCTCTTGCACCCAAATATACGGGCGCGCTTATAGCCAACTGTATGAACGTTGACAACCTTCAGGAGCTTGATATTCCCTCCTATGATGCGTGCGTGGTGGCTATCGGCGACGATTTCCAAAGCTCGCTTGAAATAACTTCCGTCCTCAAAGACTTGGGCGCAAAGCACATCGTTTCCAAGGCTAGCACGGATATTCAAAGGAAGTTCCTTTTAAGAATAGGCGCAGACGAGGTCGTCTATCCAATTAAGGACGCCGCCGAAAAGCTTGCCGTCAAGCTGAATTCCAAGCGCGTGTTTGATTATTTTGAGCTCGACGACGAAACTTCGGTAATGGAGATAGCCGTCCCGGCAAGTTGGGTAGGCAAAAAGCTTGTCGATGCAAATCCGCGCAAGTACGGGCTGAATATCCTTGCTTTTAAGAAGGGAAACAAAATCGGGGATGCCCCCACCGCTACCACTATCTTCGAGGTGGGCGCTCATATGCTTGTGTTCGGAAATACCAAACAAATTCTTACCTTTACAAATAAGAGCGATAAGTTGAAATAAACATTGAAAAACAATCAGAGTAACAACCGGCTAAGACACGTCAAATTATTTTTCAATAAAATACTTAAGGAATTGTTCCCCGAAGACAATACTTGCGATATCTGCGGGAAGGAATCGTTTGGCTCGAATTTGTGCCAAGACTGCACAGGCAAAGTTAAAATCAACGACGGCAATATCTGCCCTGTCTGCGGACGAAAAGCCTTTCGCCCCGAAATATGTATGCAATGTAAGAGCAAACCGCCTTTATTTAAAAAGGCGGTTTCTGCATATCTGTACGAGGACGGGGTTACAGTTCTTATCTCTAAATTCAAAAACGGCAGACCACACTTAAACGAGCTGTTTGCAGATAAAATTGCCGAGCGCTTGATAGGCTTTCCCGAAATCGACTGCATAACTTACGTTCCTTTGACAAAAAAATCTGCTTACAGACGCGGGTACAACCAAAGCAAACTTCTTGCAAAGGCGCTTTCAAAGCGTATTCAGACCCCCGCCGTCTACGGCGCAATCAAGAGAGTTAAAAGCGGAAGAGCGCAGAAGGGTTTGACGCAGGCGGAGCGCGTTGAAAACGTAAAAGGCGCGTTTAAGATTGTAAAGCGTGACAAATTCAGGGGCAAAAACGTGCTCTTGGTGGACGATGTTTTAACCACGGGCTCCACCGTTAACGAAATTTGCCGTATACTTTTAAAAGCGGGCACAAAAACCGTGTACGTTGCGACCGCTGCATCTGTTGAATACAAGCCCCCGGAAAAACCAAATTTGGAAGCTAAAAAATAGGTCTTGAAATTTAAGTTAAAAAAAGGTATAATGAGGTTATGAAGTATATACTCGCCCTCGATCAGGGCACGACGAGCACGCGCGCGATAATTTTCGACAGGAAAGGCGAAATAATAACTATTGCACAGCGCGAATTTAAGCAAATTTACCCCCGCCCGGGTTGGGTGGAGCACGACCCGCAGGATATATGGGGTTCAAGCGTCGCGGTTATCGGCGAGGCGTTGGCGCGGGCAGGTCTTTCCGCCTTTGATATAGAGGCCATGGGCATAACCAATCAGCGCGAGACCACTATTGTCTGGAATAAAAAGACGGGCAAACCTGTTTACAACGCCATAGTCTGGCAATGCCGCCGCACGACAGAGCTCTGCTCAACGCTCGATGCCGATTATATATATAAAAAGACGGGGCTTGTGCCGGATGCGTACTTTTCTGCGACCAAAATCAAGTGGATACTCGACAATGTGGACGGAGCGCGCGAAAAAGCCGAAAAGGGCGAGCTGCTGTTCGGCACGGTTGACACCTATCTTTTATGGCAGCTCTCGCACGGGAAAATTTTTGCAACCGACTACACCAACGCAAGCAGGACTATGCTGTTCAATATCCACACCTTAAAGTGGGATAAAGAGCTCTTAACCCTCTTCGGAATTCCCGAAAGTATGCTGCCCGAGGTCTTGCCGAGCAGTCATAGATACGGAGTTACGGACGGGGGGCTGTTCGGTGCGGAAATCCCCGTTTGCGGGGTTGTCGGCGACCAGCAGGCCGCACTCTTCGGACAGCTTTGCACAGAGAGCGGCGATGTAAAGAACACTTACGGCACGGGCTGTTTCCTTTTAATGAACACGGGCAACAGAGCCGTTAAAAGCACCAACGGACTTGTGACGACGCTCGGCGCAAGCCTAACGGAGGCGCCCTGCTACGTACTTGAAGGCTCGGTCTTTGTGGGAGGGGCGGTCGTTCAGTGGCTTCGCGACGAGATGAAGCTTATATCCTCTGCGGACGAGAGCGAGGCGGAGGCAACGGCGGTTTGCGACAACGGCGGTGTTTATTTGGTTCCCGCGTTTACGGGGCTCGGCGCGCCCTATTGGAATGCCGAGGCGCGCGGCACTGTTTGCGGAATAACGCGCGGCACTTCAAGGCAACACATAGTCCGCGCCGCACTTGAGAGTATCGCCTATCAGGTATACGACCTTGTGGAGGCAATGCAGAAGGATTCGGGCATAAAAATAACACGCCTCGCCGTGGACGGCGGAGCGTGCAAGAATAACTTTTTGATGGGTTTTCAGAGCGATATTTTGGGCATAAATACCGTGCGCCCCAAGGTTGTGGAGACGACCGCGTTGGGCGCGGCGTACCTTGCGGGACTTTGCTCGGGCTACTGGAGCGGAATTGACGAGATTAAACGCAACATAGCTGCCGAAAGAGTGTTCGCACCCAATATGGACGAGGAAACGCGCAAAAACCTTTTAGAGGGCTGGCACAACGCCGTAAAAAGGACGCTTTAAACGTAATTGCCCCCTATATATGCCTCAAATAACGGGGTTTTTAAGACTTATTGGAGGAAAGCGGTATTATTATTTGTTTATACGCTATTTTTTAAATTGACCCCCATATATGCCTTAATTACCGCTCTTTTTGTCATTTTTGACGGGAGCGGTTTTATCTTCCTTTTCTTTCTCTTCTTCGTCCTCTTCAGAAAGGGTCTGAAGCATTTTTAATAGTTTTTCCTCGGACATTTCCTCCTGCATAGAGGCAAGCTTTCCGTAGGCAAGCTTATCGTGATGAATAGTCATTTTAAACCTCTTTTTTATTATACCAAACGACACAAAAAATATCAAACAAAGAACCGTTCGGCGAAAGCCGAGCGGTTCTTTAAATTTGAATTATGCTTCTTGGGTATTGTCTCCGAGAATCATAAAGTTTACGTTTGAAAATTGAGCTACAAGTCCTCTGTTTGCAAACAAACAGAGATACATATATTCGCTGTCTACAAGATTCATCTTGAAGTCTTTATAGCTCTGAGAATATTGTTGAGTGCCGTCGCTAAAATACACTATGGTATTTTGTCCGGTTCTCGTCAATGAAAGTTGATACGTCGCAGTTGTATTTATCGTCGTAGTCATTTCAGTCTCATACGCAAGATTTTCCGACTCGCGCGTGAATATAGCCGTTGCAGGGGTTGCGTTGAGGGCACCTACCGCGGCGAAGTTAGACTTGAGATTTCTAAAATTACTCGTTACATACATATCGTCGCGGAGCATTAATCCGAAACCTGACTGACTGTTAGCGCCTTCCGTAGCGGTAAGTTTTACTTTTACGCTAATCGTAAAATTTTTATTTACGGGAATCTGAACGAATACCGCAACAATGCCGTCACCGTCTTTTGATATTTTACCGTATGTGTTTCCACCGTCTTTTGCGCTTCCGACAGTGAATGTTCCATTCGCATAAGTCATATTGAATTTGCTTGTATCGCTTGTTTCGAGATCGCCGAACGCCGATGCGTACCATTTTACATCCATTGCGGTCGTTGCAATGGGAGTGCCGAGCTCGGGAGCCGAATAATCGAGTCTTACGTAATCTGCTCTTATTGCCGACGCATAGTCTGCTTCGTGCGTGGGTGCGGCTGCGTCGGTTATTACGTTGTTTTTAAGTCCGCAACCGTCGGGAAGGTTTTTCAAAAGTAAGTATGCAACAACTTTTGCACCGTACATATTGAGATGAGTATCGTCCCTGCCCGTGGGCCTATCCTCTTCTTTTTCGCCCAAGTAGCTTGAATGACTGTGGAAGTATTGCGCCTCGTCGTTGTCAGCCTTGTATATTTCCTTTGTGAGCTCCGTCAAGTCTACAAGCGCGGTATCAGTTGCCGCAGCAAGCGTTCTTACTGCCGCCGAATAGTTTCCCGTGCTTGTATCGTGTATCTTGCTACCCGTGTAGTTTCCCGTGCTGTCGTATCTTACTATGGGCGTACAGAGTATGGGCGTTGCCTTTGCATCTTTTGCAAGTTTTATATAATTTTCATACAATACGTATTGGAATGAGGGCGAGCCGTTTTTCGTTGCCTCGGTATGAGAACCCGTAGGGTCGGTATAACGCTCTTCTTCGCCCACCTTTTCGTCGTTATGCCCGAAAGCTATAATGATATAGTCACCCTCTTTTATATTGGGTTTAAGCTCTGCATTGTAATTGTCTTCGGTAAGGAAGCTCAAAGAACTTCTGCCCGAAAGAGCAAGGTTTTTAATCTGCGAAGGGTTGCAGTTTAAATAGTTTGCAAGCTGTGTGCCGAAGCCGTAACGGGGCAGATAAGCCATGTCGAGATTTTCCGAATAGTCGCAGGCAGTGCTGTCGCCGACGACGTAAACCGTAGCATTGCTATCGAGCGGCGAGGAAGTTTCCTTGTCCGTCACAGGGGGTTCCGTCTGCTTGGGGGTCCATTTTGCGTACACGGTGGTGTCCTTTTCAATCGTTTCCGTTTCAAAATCGAATAAATTGGTCATATCTGCCTCTTTGTACCAGCCGCCGAAATCGTAATCTTCGTCCGTGGGGTCGGGTGTGGGTTTGGTTGCGTGACCGCCCTTGTCTACCTTCTGCGATTTAGGCGCAGTGCCGCCGTGACTCCGCATATCGAAGGTAACGGTGTAGGTGATGGGGTCGCCGCCGTCTGTGTTCGGTTTATTGCCGTCGTCGGGGCGTTTGAGGAAGCAAGCAGTTAAGCCGAACGCCATTGCCGCCGACATAAGCAGACAAGCTATTTTGCCGAATAAACGTTTTTTCATCTTTTTCTCCTATAACGGATGATTTCGAATATGATAAACTTATATTTTCAGTTTAATTATTATACCATTTATAAAATGTGCTTTCAAGTACTTTTTTTAAACTTTTTGCAAGTAACGGGTATTACTTATTATAAATTTTGCAAATTTTGTCTTTTAAATGCGCGGGCGCGGCTTTACGCCGCGCCCGCAGTAAGGCTATTTGCCAATTTAATTATTTTTTCATACTTTGCAGTTTGTGCTTTAAAAGCATATACCCTTCCTCGGGGTCGGAAGTTTGTAAAACGGTCTTTTCCATAGGGCAGATATCCGTGCCGTCACGGTTTATAATCTTCTCTGTCAGAATTTCGTATTCTACGGGAATATTGTTGTTTTTTAAGACCTCTTCCCCGCTTTTTGAAAGAGTTTTTGCAAACACTGCCTTGATTTTGCACTTAACAAAGAGAAGCGCCGCCGCCTTGCCGACCACTAAATCCGCAACCGAATAGCCCTCGAGGTCGATATTGTCCGCTATAAAGCCCATCATTGGTGCAATGCCATTTTTCTCGCTGAAGAGACACTGTCCGTCTTTGCAAAGGCAAATTGTATGTCCTTCGAGATTTTTTTCGGCAATCTGTAAATCAGTCATTCTTGTCTTTATCCAAAATTTTCTTTAAACCCATTACGAGGAAAGGAACGAGCACCGCCTGTAACACCAAGCCCACAAGACCCGTCTTAATCTGTCCCCAAATTAACGCGGGAGTGAAAGGCGTTACGCCTTGGAATATTACTACGAGCAGCATAAATACGGCTCTGCCCGCAACCTGCGCCAAAAGCACTGCGGGGAACGCAAGCCAAGCGTTACCTGCAATTTTCTTTGTGAAAAGTCCCGAAATTGCCGCAAATACGGCGAGTTCTGCCATCATAAAGGGAAGTCTTGCAGCCGCGGGCATAGGGTTGCCGAACGCAAGCGTGATTAAAAAGCTTACGAGAGGGGACGCTATTCCTACTCCAAGTCCCCAATAGGTACCCAAAAGGCAGCCGCCCAAAAGCACGGGCAGATACATAGGCAACCACTCCACGCCGCCGGGCGCACCCAACGCAAGGTGTACAAGCTGGGGCAAAATTACTGCCAAAGCCACAAGTCCCGCCGAAACGAGCCCTTTTACCGTAAGTTTAATCTTGACAGAACAGTTGCGTTTAACAAAAATATTTTCTAACATATCAAACTCCTTTTTAAACCATTATAAATGATTTTTGTTTAATAATCAATAATTTTACCAATTTCTTTGCAAATTGACTTATCGGTATAAAAAAATTGAGTAGGCTTACCTACCCGTTTTTTGTTCATATAAAAAATTTTGGCGGCGAGGACTGAAAAAAGGCTGCAAATATCCTCGCCGCCGCGGAGAATCTCCGCCTACAAATATGTAGCAGTTTTATAACTTCTTTATTCTTCTACAAGTTCGATTTTTACAGATATATTTCTGACTCCTCTTTGGTTACCGTTTGATTACGGTACTAAAGTCGATATTTGATTAAGCTACAATATCAATTTTAATTACAACGTTTCTGATTTGCCACATATTCATATGCTGAATAGAGAGCGACGTAGTGCCTGCGGGAATTGTACCCGTCATTTGATAAACACCATCGGAAATTTTACTAGCTGTAAAATTTTCAATCTGCGGAGGTTCTGCCGATGAACTTTTATCCCAGTTTGAAATTGTAATAGTTACGTTCTTTCCTGCTAATTCAGGAGCAATATTAAAGCCCTTATCTATTCTGTAAGCCACAAAATTAGCTTGAACGTCATACTCTTTACCTGCTTCAACAGTCGGAGTTTTATACTCAACCAACTTCAAACTGGTAATATTAACAGTTACAGCTGACGTGTTTTTTAATTCCAATATATCACCTTTTTCATTATTGCCATGTACTTTAAATTTATTTGCGCCCGGCATATACATATCGTACGAATAAGGCATTCCGTTATCGTAAGGCACAAAACTAAGCCTACCGTTTTCAGGCGTTCTATCTGTTTCGGCTACAAGATAGAAATCACCTGTAACAAGGTTTTGAATTTGATTAAAAGGTAAACTTTTTGTTTCGCCGGCGGAAAGTGTAAAGCCTTCAAATACGTGAATGACTTTTTCCTCCGGTTCTTCGGGTTCTTCGGGTTCCTCGCCGCCCTGCGAGCCGCCGTCGCCGGTGGAACCGTCGGCGCCCTTGATATTGCCGAGCAATACCCAAGCTCCGCTCACCTTGTGATAGACGTTCCAAGTGGTATAGTCAAGATATAAATCGCCGTCGTTGCCCACATCTTGGGTGGGTGCGGTTGTCCCTACAAGCCAAGTATTTCCGTCTGCGCCTTTGTCGCCTTTTTCTCCGTCGTCACCCTTGTCGCCTTTGTCGCCTTTTTCTCCGTCGTCACCCTTGTCACCCTTATCGCCTTTTTCTCCTTGCGCACCTGTGTCGCCTTTGTCGCCTTTTTCTCCTTGCGCACCTGTGTCGCCTTTGTCGCCTTTATCTCCCTTTT
>JAFLVP010000014.1 GCA_022508265.1 Clostridiales bacterium | reverse complement strand
AGGAAGGACCTGCCGCCATGTTGTCGGGGTGGAGGGTTCTGCCCGTGCCGCCGCCGCTTGCTACCGAGAAGTACTTCACGCCGTTCTCAACGCACCATTTTTTATAGGTGCCTGCAACGGGGTGCTGGAACCTTGTGGGGTTGGTGGAGTTGCCCGTAATGGATACGGAAACATTTTCGAGCTTCATAATTGCAACGCCTTCGGGAACATTGTCTGCGCCGTAGCATCTTACTTTAGCGCGGGGACCGTCGGAGAACGCGACGCTGTCCGTAACCTTAACCGTCTCGGTGTAGGGGTCGAACACCGTCTTGCAATAGGTGAAGCCGTTAATTCTCGAAATGATATAAGCCGCGTCCTTGCCGAGACCGTTTAAAATAACTCTCAAGGGCTTTGTGCGAACCTTATTGGCGTTTTCAGCAATCTTAATTGCACCCTCTGCCGCCGCGAAGGATTCGTGACCTGCGAGGAAGCAGAAGCAGTCGGTCTCCTCGGAGAGGAGCATAGCGCCGAGGTTGCCGTGACCTAAACCTACCTTTCTGTTTTCCGCAACCGAACCGGGGATGCAGAAGCTTTGAAGTCCGACGCCAATGAGTTCTGCCGCCTGATTAGCCTTTTTAGCGCCGCTTTTAATGGCGATAGCCGCGCCGACGGTGTAAGCCCAGACTGCGTTTTCAAAGCAGATAGGCTGCGTGCCGCGAACGATTTTATCTACGTCGATTCCCTTTGCAAGGGTAATATCTTTACACTCTTCGATAGTTTTAATACCGTACTGTTTAAGTACGCCTAAAATTTTAGCTTCGCGTCTTTCATAGCTTTCAAAAAGCGCCATATTAGTCAACCTCCTTATCCGTTCTGGGGTCTATATGCTTAACAGCGCCGCTCTCTTTGGAGTATCTGCCGTAAGTGCCGATTGCCTGCTCGTAGGCTTCGTTGGGGGAAAGACCTTTTTTAATGAAGTCGGTCATTTTGCCGAGCGAAACGAACTTGTAGCCGCAAACCTCGTCGTTTTTGTCAAGTGCGAGAGCGATAACGTAGCCCTCTGCCATTTCAAGGTATCTTACGCCCTTATACTTGGTGCCGTACATAGTTCCCACCTGCGAGCGAAGTCCCTTGCCCAAATCTTCAAGCCCTGCGCCGATGGGAAGACCGTCCTCGGAGAACGCAGACTGCGTTCGGCCGTAAACTATCTGCAAAAACAGCTCGCGCATAGCCGTATTTATAGCGTCGCACACGAGGTCGGTATTGAGAGCCTCCAAAATAGTTTTGCCGGGCAGAATTTCCGCGGCCATAGCGGCGGAGTGGGTCATACCCGAGCAGCCTATGGTTTCAACTAAAGCTTCTTCGATAATACCGTCTTTGACGTTTAAAGAGAGCTTGCACGCACCCTGTTGGGGAGCGCACCAGCCTATGCCGTGCGTAAAACCTTTAATGTCTTTGATTTCCTTTGCCTGAACCCACGAGCCCTCCTCGGGGATGGGGGCGGGGCCGTGTTCGAACTTGCCCGAAACGCCCTTGGCAACGCAAATCATATGTTCAATCTCTTTTGAATATTGCATTACGATATCCTCCATAATTATTAACAGCGTATATTATACCATGTATTTGAAATGAATTCAACAATCGAGTAGGGAAAAACTCAAAAAAATTTTAATAAGGTCAAAAATATTGTTTACTCAAGTAAAAAACGTTGTATAATTATATTGAAAGAAAATGAGTGCGAAAGGAAAAAGCGTGGTTTTTCCTTCCGATGTAATTTATTATATAAAGGAAAGTATTTTGAACATCTGTCAGCACTGTAAAAAAAATCCGGCAACTTTCAATTACTATGAAACGATAAACGGAGAAAAATTCGAAAGTCACCTGTGCAAAAGCTGTTACGCTTCGCTGTACGGCGAGCTTCATTCAAAGGCAAACAGCGACGTCTGGGCTGGACTTTTCGGTATTTCGGATGCCGAAATAAAGGTGTGTCCCGTCTGCGGAACGACCTACGCCGACTACGAGCGCACGGGGCTATTAGGCTGTGCAAGCTGTTACGACGTGTTCAAAGACGAGCTTCTTATAGCCATAAAGCGCATACAGGGCGAGGTCCGCCACGTGGGAAAAGTGGGCACGAACAAGGACGAGTTCGGACTTCACCGCAGACTCAAAACTCTGCAGGAGGAGCTTGAAGTTGCGCTAAGGGAAAAGAGATTTACCGACGCGGGCATACTGCACAAGCGCATAAAAGAGATTACAAATTCCCTTTTCGGGACGGAAGGAGGGGACAATGATTGACAACTCCTGCGTAGTTTCAACCCGTGTAAGACTTGCCCGCAATTTGGAGGGCTATCCCTTTCCCTCACATTTAAAGGACGAAAAGCAGGCCAAGGAAATTATCCGTCTCGTGGCGGCGGCACTGTCCCGACTTGAGGAGTTCAGGCTCTATCATATGGACGCAATTTCCAAAGAAAAGGCGCTTTCTTTAAAGGAAAACCATCTGATAAGCCCCAATTTAATAGCTAACAAACGCATTTCGGCGGCACTTATAAACCACGAAGAGAGCGTCTCGGTAATGATAAACGAAGAGGACCATCTTAGGGAACAGTGCATCGTAAAGGGGCTCGATTTGCGCCTTGCGTATGAGACGATGTCGGAGATAGACGGCAGCATTTCCCGCTCGATGAAATTTGCCTACGACGAACAGTTCGGCTATCTCACCGCCTGCCCCACCAACCTCGGCACGGGGATGAGGGCTTCGGTGATGATGTTTCTGCCCGCAATCACGCTGTGCGGAAAAATGCCCGAAGTAATACGCCTTCTCTACCCCAAGGGGCTCACGGTAAGGGGCATCTACGGCGAGGGGAGCGAGGCAGAGGGCTATATGTACCAGATAAGCAACGAAATAACTCTCGGAGTCACCGAGGAAGAAATTTTAGCTCGGGTAGAGAAGTTTGTGGGGAAGATAAGCGAGCTCGAGAGGGTAGAGCGCAACGCGCTTGCAAATGGTGCAAACAGTCTTGAGCTACGCGACGAGTGCATGCGTTCGTACGGCATTTTGACCAACTGCGCAAAGCTCTCCACAGACGAGCTCATAAAACTTTCCGCTAACGTAAAGCTTGGCGCGTGCCTCGGGTTTTCAAAGCTTGACGACGTGTCGCTCATCGACGATTTAGTGGTAAAGATGAGACCTTCAAACATAAATTCTGCGGCGGAGCGCGAGCTTACGCCCGTAGAGCGCGACGTATATCGCGCGCAATATACGGCAAAATATTTAAAAAAGATTTTCCAAAACGGTTAATTAAAGCATAGTGAGGAAGTATGGATTACAACAATAAATTTACAGACAATCTGCAACAGGTAATCTCGATTGCCGAGGAGGCGGCGCAGGTTTACGGAAGCAGCTATATCGGCAGCGAGCATATCGTATTTGCAATGCTTAACTGCTTTGGTTGCGCGGCTTGCAAAATTTTGACCGCTTGCGGCGTAAAGGAGGCGGAGTACCGCGACTTTTTTGCCCGCTCCATTGACAAGGATTCCAACATAAGGGGCTACACACCCCGCACCAAACATATGATAGAGCGCGCTATCGAGCTTTCGATGGATATAAACGGCGATTCCTCGCTTGCGGGAACGGAACATATGCTCCTTGCCGTGATGTCCTCAACCGAGTGCCTTGCGATGCGTATACTCTATGCTTTGGGCGTAAATATGTCCACTCTTGCCGGCAGGCTTGAGCTTGCAATCAACGGCAATATGGAAATGGAAGAGGAAGACGACGAAGTTCCTTTCAAAGCCTTCTTCGACGTACACCAAAAGCCTCAAAGCAATAAGGAACCCAAAAAGAGCTCGAGCTCGCTTTCAAAGGAAGTGCTTCAATACGGCGACGATTTGACCCAAAAGGCGCGCGAGGGCAAGATAGACCCCGTAATCGGCAGGAAGAAAGAGATAGAAAAAATTATTCAGATTCTCTCCCGCCGTACCAAGAACAACCCCGTATTGATAGGCGAACCGGGCGTCGGTAAGAGTGCGGTTGTGGAGGGGCTTGCGCAGGCAATAGTCAAAAACGAGGTCCCCGACCTTCTGAAAGACAAAATAGTTTTCTCGCTCGACCTTGCGGGTATGGTTGCGGGCGCCAAATACAGGGGCGACTTTGAGGAAAGGCTCAAAAACGCAGTCAATTCCATAAAGAGCAAGGGCAACGTAATTTTATTTATAGACGAAATTCATCAGATAGTCGGTGCGGGTGCCACCTCGGACGGCAATATGGACGCGGCGAACATCTTAAAACCCATGCTTGCCCGCGGCGAGCTGCAGACTATAGGCGCAACCACCCTTGAAGAATACAGAAAATATATCGAAAAGGACGCCGCACTCGAAAGGCGGTTTACGCCCGTTCAGGTAGACGAACCCACGGTTGAGGACACGGTGGAAATTCTGCGCGGACTTCGCGACAGATACGAAGCGCACCACAAGGTGGTAATATCCGACGAGGCGATAATTGCGGCGGCGACCCTCTCGGACAGATATATAACGGACAGATTTTTGCCCGACAAGGCTATTGACCTCATAGACGAGGCGGCTTCACGCGCCCGCCTCAACAGCCTTAAAAGTCCGGACGAGGTAAAGGAGCTTGAAGAAAAGCTCAAAAGGCTCAACCTTGAAAAGAACAAGGCGGCAAAGGGCGAAAATTACTATCAGGCACAAAAACTCGTCGATGAGATGAGTGAAATTCAAGAAAAAATCAAAAAGCTCAATTCCGAGTGGAAAGGCGAAAAACAGACCACTGCGCCCTATATCGGCTCAAACGAAATTGCCGAAATCGTCAGCGGCTGGACGGGCGTTCCCGTAGTTAAACTCACCGAGCAGGAGAGTGAAAAGCTTTTACACCTCGAAGAAAACCTTCACAAGCGCATTATAGGTCAGGACGAGGCGGTTACGGCAGTATCAAAGGCAATCCGCCGCGCAAGGGCGGGTCTCAACGAGCCCAACAAGCCCATAGGTTCGTTCGTATTCGTAGGTCCCACGGGCGTGGGCAAAACCGACCTTGCAAAGTCGCTTGCAGAGGAAATGTTCGGCGACGAAAAGCTTATGATAAGGCTTGACATGTCCGAGTTTATGGAAAAACACTCGGTATCCAAGCTCATAGGCGCGCCTCCGGGCTATATCGGCTACGACGATAACAACGGCGGTCAGCTCACGGAGCGTGTCCGCAGAAAGCCATACAGCGTGGTGCTTTTCGACGAGGTTGAAAAGGCGCATCCCGACGTATTCAACATATTACTTCAAATACTCGACGACGGCAGACTTACCGACAGTAAGGGCAG
This sequence comes from Clostridiales bacterium, assembly GCA_022508265.1. Classification (GTDB taxonomy): domain Bacteria; phylum Bacillota; class Clostridia; order Christensenellales; family Borkfalkiaceae; genus Coproplasma. The sequence continues at coordinate 35,767 of JAFLVP010000014.1, read as the reverse complement.
GGTCATAAACTTCAAAAATACGATAATCATAATGACCTCCAACGTCGGTGCAAGCCAGATTAAGAAGATGTCAAACTTCGGCTTTACCTCGGGCGACGAGGCGGACGCGGGCTACGACAGGATGAAAGACAACATCAACGAGGCGTTGAAAGAGCAGTTCAAGCCCGAGTTCTTAAACAGACTCGACGACATTATAATATTCCGCAAGCTCTCCAAGGAGGAGGCTGGCGAAATCTGTCGCAAGATTATAGAGGGGCTCGCCGAAAGACTCAAAGACAGGCAGATAAAGCTGGTTGTAACCGATGAGGCAATGGATAAACTTTTGGACGAGGGTTACAGCGATATGTACGGCGCAAGACCTTTAAAGAGGGTCGTTCAAAAGCGAATAGAGGACAGACTTTCGGACGAAATTCTGGCAGGACATATCCTGCACGGCGAAACCGTCACGGTAGGAGTAAACGACGGCGAGCTTGTATTCCGCTCCGAAAAATAACACAATCAAACCGTAAAATTTAAAAATAACCCAAAGCCCGCGGCACTCGCCGCGGGCTCTTTAAATTGCGTTAATTAAGGCATATATAGGGGGTAATTGTATTTTTTATCTAATTAGTAATTAAGGCATATATAAGGGGTAATTTAAATTTTTTGATTTGGAATTCCAAATAAAAACCCCGTTATTTGAGGCATATATGTGGGGCAATTTAAAATATTAGCAATTTCAGCCGTAGTAGGCGACAGCTCCTTTGAATATGGCGTAGGCAATCTTTTTCTGATAGTCATCGCTGTTTAAAAGTTTATCATCCTCGCTGTTGGAGAGGAAACCGCACTCAACGATTACGGAGGGGCTTTCGGTACATTTGAGCATAAAGTAGTCACCCGTTAAAGCAGTATTTTTGGAAACACATTCCTCCATATTGTTTATGGATTTTTGAATACAGTTTGCAAGTTCGCGCCCGACGTCGCTACCTTTATCGAAGAACACCGTTCCACCCCTTCTCGAGGGGATGGGACAAAAATTCTGGTGCACGGAAATGACCATATCTGCGTTACAGCTTTCTATAATTTCCTTGCGTTTTTGCATATCCCGTTTTTTGAATCCGCTTGAAGAACTCCCGTACAGCCCGCCGTTATTCGTGCGGGTCATAACCACTTTAAACCCTGCGGCAATAAAGTAGCTTTTAAGCTGCCTTGAAATTGCGAGGTTAATATCGCTCTCTTTTGAGGAGGTTGCAACGCCTACAACCCCCGCGTCAATCCCGCCGTGTCCCGCGTCGATAACTATAACTTTTTCGCCCTGATTAAAGGTCTCGCTGGTTGCGCCGACGCCGCAGATAACGCCCAAAAGCGCGCCCGTAAAAATTATCACTGCGGCAATAATTAAAACTCTTTTTTTGGCAATTATTATTTTCACAGTATATAGTATGGAATAATTGCTTTTTTTATGAATAAGTGGTATAATTTGTAAGAATATGGTAAGTTTGTTTGACACAATTCCGCCCGATAAGGCGAGAGTGATAAGCCCCATAACCCTTGCGTTCGTAGGCGACGCGGTTTACTCTCTCTACGTCCGGCAAAAATTGGTGCTTTTGCACGACTACACCCCTAACGAGCTGCAAAAGCATACCTCTTCGGAAGTGTCGGCGCACGGACAGAACACTCTTTTGGAGCGGGTACTGCCCAAGCTTTCGGAAGAAGAGCAGGGGATATTCAAGCGTGGCAGAAACGCAAAAAAATCCACGCGCAGCAAGAGTGCCAGCGTATACGAATACAACAACTCCACGGGGATAGAGGCAGTAATCGGCTACCTCTATCTGAGCGGACAATACGACAGAATTTCTTATCTTTTGAGCGAGTGAGATGAAAATAGAGGGCAGAAACGCCGTTTCGGAGCTTTTAAAGACCGATAAAACGGTAGATAAAATTTTAATAATCAAAAACCCGCAGGGCGTGCTACTCAAAATCTTTTCGGAGGCGCGCAAAAAGGGCATACGCGTGCAGTTCGTAGACGAGCGCGCTCTCAATCGCGAGAGCGTCGAAAAGAGGCATCAGGGCGTAATTGCCTTTACTTCGGACTTCAGATATTCCTCTTTGGACGAAATCTTATCGTCTGTTGTGGATGGGAAAGGTCTTATAATTCTCTGTGACGGAATAGAAGACGTGCACAATCTCGGCTCAATCATAAGAGTTGCCGAGTGCGTAGGTGCGAACGGCGTAATAATCCCGACAAACAATTCTGCGAGCGTCACGGAGGCGGTCGTGCGCATTTCGGCGGGCGCCGCCGAGCATATGAAGGTTGCAAAGGTAAGTTCCTTAAACCGCACCGTTGACGAGCTCAAAAAAAGGGGCTTTTGGCTGTACGCCTTGGAGGCGGACGGCAAAAGCATATACGAAAGCGATTTAAGCGGCAACGTTGCGCTCGTTATCGGCGGCGAGGACAGCGGAGTTAAAAGGCTCACCCGCGAAAAGTGCGATTTCACGCTCGCCTTGCCCTTATACGGCAGTGTAAACTCACTCAACGCCTCGGTTGCCCTCGGCATAGCGGCGTATGAAGTTAAGTTTAGGAGAGCCAAACAAGCGAAGCCCTAAGGGTGTATATTTCGCGCTTTCCGCACGGCTTGCGCTTGAAATACGTTCAGTATTCCTGCGCGCAATCCGCACAAAAATCATCAAAATATACTTACTTAGGGTGCACGGCAGTTTTTGCAAAAAAAGCAAAGCAAGACAAGGAGTTGGGACGCAGGCGTATCGAATATACGTCAAGTTCAAACGACAAAGTATTGCAAAGATTTTATTGCAAAAACCTTGCTGGTTTGGCTCTCCTAAACTTATAAGACAAAAATGACGGACGAAGAACTCGTATTATCCGCAAAAGGCGGAAATAAAGGGGCGGAGGAGCTCCTTTTAAATAAATATTCCCCCCTCGTAAAGGCGATTGCCGCCCGTTTTTTTCTCGTAGGCGGCGAGAGTGAGGATTTGGTTCAAGAGGGGATGGTGGGGCTATACTCCGCTATAAACGGCTATAATAAAGAGGGCGCAAATTTTTCCACTTACGCCTATACCTGCATACGCAACGCCGTCGTGGACGCCATTAAAAAGTCGGGCGGCAACAAAAATTCGGCTTTGAACAACTTTGTGCCGATAGTCGAAATAGGCGATAAAATCTCCTCCGTAAATCCCGAGGACGAGATAATACTTCAGGAGAGCCGCCGCGAATTTTTACAGAAAATTTCAAAGGATTTATCCTCGCTCGAATTCAAAGTTACCCTAATGTATCTCGACGGTATGAGCGTCGGCGAAATTTCTTCCGCACTTCAAAAAGAGCAAAAGAGCGTATCCAACGCTCTGTCCCGCGCAAAATCAAAACTCGTAAAGCAATACTTACAGTAGACACAATGTAGTTAAAGGAGTAAAAATGTCCTATCTTGCGTTTTACAGAACCTTCCGTCCCCGAACCTTCGACGAAGTTGTTCGGCAGGAACATATAGTACGCATTTTAAAAAATCAGATTGCGACCGACAAGGTGGGTCACGCTTATCTTTTCTGCGGACCGAGAGGAACGGGCAAAACCACTCTCGCCAAAATTTTTGCGCGCGCCATCAACTGTGAACACCCCGTGGACGGCTCGCCCTGCGGCAAATGCGCGGCGTGCAAGGCGCTTTCGGAGGGGAGCAACCTCGACGTCTACGAAATAGACGCGGCGTCCAACAACGGTGTGGACGAAATGCGCGACCTACGCGAAAAGGTGCAATATCCCCCCGTAGCGGGCAAATACAAGGTTTATATCATCGACGAGGTTCACATGCTCACGGCATCGGCGTTCAACGCCGTGTTAAAAACGCTTGAAGAACCGCCCCGCCACGCAATATTTATTCTCGCGACCACAGAACCGCAGAAAATTCCCGCAACAATACTTTCCCGCTGTATGCGCTTCGACTTCAAACTCATTCCGAGAAAGGACTTGGAAGAGCTCATAAAGAGCGTATTTATAAAAACGGGCAAGGAGTTCGAGGACGAGGCGGTAACCGCCATAGCCCGCGCAGGTGCGGGAAGTGCGCGCGACAGCCTCTCGATTGCCGATATGTGCGCCTCGTATTCCCGCGGCAAACTGACCTATAACGACGTCAACGCCGTATTGGGCAGTGCCGAATACGCGAGGGTGAGCAAAATCTGCGGCGCAATCTTAGAGGAAAACGCCTCCGAGGCGTTGAGTGCGGTGGAGGAAATTCTTGCAACGGGCAAGAGCGTGGGCGTACTCATAAAGGATATGCTCTCGTTTTTGAACGAGTGCACCGTAGTCAAGGTGTGCAGAAATGCCAAAGAAATCGTAAATCTTCCCGAGGAGACCTACGCCGAGATAGCGCGGGTAGCCTCGCTTGCAGACGGGCACAAGCTTCTGCGGGTTACGGAAATTTTATCCTCCGCAGAGAACGAAATGAAATATTCTTCAAGCGCCCGTATAACGTTGGAAACCGCGGTATTCAAGAGCGCAACTCCCCTTTCGGACTACAATATAGACGCTTTAATAGGCAAAATCAACGCGCTTGAGCAAAAGCTGAAGAGCGGCGAATACTCAATCCCCGCAAAACCCGTGATAACGGCAGAAAAACCCATAAAACCCGAAGAAAAACCCGTCGTCAGGGAAACCGCCCCCGCGGTCAAAGAAAAGCCGGTATCGGTGCAGGATGACGAGCAAAACCCCTTTACTGCACAAGCCGAGAAAAAAGAAGCTGTTCAGGGTACGCTATTGGATAACGCAAGCAATACCGGCTCGTCGGGTCAAACGGACAAAGGCACGGTCTTTGCGAAGTTTATTAAAAGCCTTCGCACGACCCGCAAAAATGCCGTTCTATTTACCCTTTGTATGGATTTGGAGCACTCTTTCGAGGGCGACAAGATAATATTTACAACAGACAACGACGCCGTTTTCAAGGCATTGAACCGAAACGAAAATTCTTCGTATATAGCCGAAGTTTTGGCTGAATTGGGCGTATATGAACACGAAATAAAGTACAAATCGCCCGAACAGTCGGACTATGAAAAGGCACTTGAGGAACTCAAACAAAATTTTAGCGGAACTGATATAGATATTAAGTAAAAAAGTTCTTGTCTTATAAACGGCGCAATACTGTGTTAAGCTTCGCGCCGCCTTGCTCGTGTACGCAAAGTACACTCGTTGCGGTCGGTGCTTGCTTGCCTTGTCTTGCTTGTTTCTAAGTCAAGGGGATACCCAAATTAAGTTTAGTAAAATTTAAGGAGTGAAATTATGGCAGGATTTAAAGGCGGAATGGGTGGAATGGGCGGTATGCAGAATATGCTTCGCGAAGCCCAGAAGATGCAGGAGCAGATGCAGGCAGCCGACAAAGAGCTTGAGGAGTGGGAAGTCGTCGGGCTTTCGGGCGGCGGCGAAGAGGGCGACGAAACTGTCGTCGTATATATGAACGGCAAAAAAATCATAAACGGCATAGAGTTCGGCAGCAAGCTGTCCGAAATTATCGATATATCCGACGAAGACGACGTTGAAATGCTCGAGGATCTTATAATGGCGGCAATCAACGACGGATACGCAAAGGCGGACAAAGTTTACGAAGAAAAGATGGGCCCCTACGCAAAGGCGGGTAAAGGGCTAATATAAAAAGTTCACGAAAAATTACTACTATTCTGCGTAGTAATTTTTCCGTGATTTGAGAGACGCTGTCTCTCTGCCCGTAATCATAATGGCAAACAGATATATAATTTCGGGCATTCACTCTGCACCTACGCAAGACTTCGGTGTGAGTGCAAGTTAGCACAAATTGAGTGCGCTTGCGGAAAAGCGCGGTTTTCCTTGCGCAAATAATTTTATAAAATTTTTATTGATTTGAGATATGGAAGTATTTATCGAACCTATCGGAAGACTTATCAATCAGTTTTCCAAGCTCCCCGGCGTGGGCAAAAAGACGGCGCAGCGTTACGCCTATAAAATTATTCAGATGACGGAAGCGGAGGCAAAGGAATTTGCCGACAGCGTGCTGTACTGCAAGAGCCGTGTAAAATACTGCAAAACGTGCGGAAATTTCTCCGAAAACGAGGAGTGCGAAATTTGCAAAACCCGCCGTCCCGCGCAGATTTGCGTTGTCAAAGAGCCCAAAGACGTAATCGCGATGGAAAAACTGCACGAATACAAGGGCGTCTATCACGTTCTGCACGGCGTAATAAGCCCTATGGACGGAGTAGGCCCCAACGATATCCGCATTAAAGAGCTTCTTTCCCGCATAAACAGCGAGGTAACGGAAGTAATAATGGCAACCAATCCCGACGTAGAGGGCGAGGCAACAGCTATGTATATAGCAAAGCTTATAAAGCCCCTCGGCGTGAACGTAACCCGCCTTGCGCACGGTATTCCCGTCGGTGGGGAACTTGAATACACAGACGAAGTCACACTTTCGCGTGCCTTAACAGAGAGAAAAAGCATATAAGCGGCGCATAACTGTGTTGCACTGCTTGCTTCTATGCTTTTTAGACGGGCATTAGATTTAAAAATTAAGAGGTAAAAATATGAACATTTCCGTATTAGGTTGCGGGCGTTGGGGCTCGTTTATAGCATGGTATCAGGCGACCGTACTTAAAAACAGAGTAATAAGCTGGGGACCCGAGGGGGATTATTCGTACGAGGTCTTAAAAAACACGGGCAGAAACGAGTACGTCGAGCTTGACAAGTCAATAACGCTGACTTGCGACTTGGAATACGCCGTAAATTCGAGCGAAATTATAATAATTTCAATCTCCTCGCAGGGCTTGCGCGGTTTTATGAAAAAGGTCACGGCGTACAACGTCAAGGACAAAATTTTCATACTCTGTATGAAAGGCATAGAGGAGAGCACGGGCAAGCGCCTCTCCGAAGTTTTAATAGAGAGCGGAATAGATAAAAACAAGATAGCCGTATGGGTAGGACCGGGGCATATTCAGGCTTTCACAAAGGGCATACCCAACTGCATGGTCATAGACAGCTATGACGAAAATTTAAAGAGGTACATTGCCGACAATTTCAAGAGCAACTTAATCCGTTTTTACTACGGCAACGATATTATAGGCTCTGAAATAGGCGCGGCGGCAAAAAACGTAATGGGCATTGCCGCAGGCGTACTCGACGGTAGCGGATATGTAAGTTTAAAGGGGCCTTTAATGGCGCGCGGTGCGTACGAGGTCGGAAAGCTCATAACTGCAATGGGCGGCGAATTCAATTCGGCGTACGGGCTTGCGCACCTCGGCGACTACGAAACCACACTCTTTTCGGAGTATTCCCACAACCGCCGTTACGGCGAAATGATGGCGCACGGCACCAAGTTCGACAAACTTGCCGAGGGCGTTATGACTGCAAAAGCCATAAAAGAGCTTGCCGACAAACTCGGTATAGAGCTCCCCATAACCAACGCGGTGTACGAGGCGTGCTTCCTCTCGCGCGTATTCGAAAACGGCGACGGACCCAAGCATTGTATGGATATCATATTAAAACTGTTTGAGAGAGAAACCAAATCGGAATTTTAAAAAACTATAAAGATTAGACTATTTTAAAGAGGCAGAATTTTGTTAAGAGAAGATTTAAGAAACGTAGCGATAATCGCGCACGTAGACCACGGCAAGACGACGCTTGTCGACGCAATGTTAAAGCAGAGTCACACCTTCCGCGAAAATCAGGCGGTGGAGGAACGCGTTATGGACTCCAACGATTTGGAGCGCGAACGCGGCATAACCATTCTTGCAAAGAACACTTCGATAAGCTACAAGGGCGTAAAAATAAACGTGGTTGACACGCCCGGACACGCCGACTTTTCGGGCGAGGTTGAGCGCGTTATGATGATGGTAAACGGCGTACTCGTGCTCGTTGACGCCGCCGAAGGACCCATGCCTCAGACCCGCTTTGTCGTACAAAAGGCGCTTGAAATGGGGCACAGACTGATTATCGTCGTAAACAAAATAGACCGTCCCGACGCCCGCCTTGCCGAGGTTCAGGACGAGATTTTGGAACTACTTTTAGAACTTGACGCCTCCGACGACCAGCTTATGAGCCCCGTCGTATGGTGTTCGGGCAGAGACGGTACGGCAACCCTCGATTTAAACGAAAAGGGCAAGGACTTGACCCCTCTTTTCGAAACTATACTTACGCATATTCAGCCCATGGAGGCGGACACCGAGGGTGCAACACAGCTCCTCGTTTCGTCCATAGACTACAACGACTACGTCGGGCGCATAGGCATAGGCAGAATAGAGCGCGGAGTCGTAAGGCAGGGGCAGGCCGTCACGGTGTGCAACTACAACAATATACAGCTTCACGCTCCCGGCAAAATTGCAAACCTGTATCAGATAGACGGTTTGCAACGCGTTGCCTGCGAAAGTGCAAAGGCGGGGGATATAGTCTGCTTTTCGGGTCTTGAAAAAATCAACATAGGCGACACCGTGTGTCAGACCGACTGCGTAGAGCCCCACAAATTCGTCAAGATTACCGAACCCACGGTCGAAATGACATTCTCTGTAAACGATTCGCCCTTTGCGGGCAAGGACGGCAAGTGGGTCACGACGCGCCACCTGCACGACAGACTCTTTAAAGAGCTTTTAAAGGACGTATCTTTAAGGGTCGAGGAAACGGGCTCGGCGGACAGCTACCGCGTGTGCGGCAGAGGCGAGATGCACCTCTCCATTCTCATTGAAAATATGCGAAGGGAGGGCTACGAATTTCAAGTTTCCACGCCCCGCGTAATGTACAGGGAGATTGACGGCGTAAAGTACGAGCCTATGGAAAGGCTTATAGTCGACGTTCCCGACGAAAGTACGGGCGCAGTTTTCCAGAGTATGGGAAACCGCAAAGGCGAGCTTCTGCATATGAGTGCAATAGGCAGCCGTACGAGACTTGAATTTATAATTCCCGCCCGCGGACTCTTCGGGTACAAGTCGGAATTTTTGACGTCCACCAAGGGCGAGGGTATCTTCTCGAGCGTGTTCTTCGAATACCAACCCTACAAGGGCGAGCTTTCGCGCCGAAACACGGGTTCGCTCATAGCCTTTGAAACGGGCGAGGCGGTAACCTACGGACTTTTCAACGCGCAGGGCAGGGGAACGCTGTTTATCGGCGCGGGTACTCCCGTGTACGAGGGCATGGTAATAGGCGAAAGCCCCAAAAGCGACGATATCAACGTAAACGTGTGCAAGACAAAGCATTTAACTAATACCCGTTCAAGCTCTTCGGACGACGCGTTAAGGCTCATAACCCCCAAGAAAATGAGCCTCGAAGAGTGCCTTGAATTTATCGCGGACGACGAATTGTTGGAGGTAACTCCCAAAAATATCCGCATAAGAAAGCGTATTCTGGACAGCGAACTCCGCGCCAAAGCCAACGCAAAACTTAAAAAAGGCATAATGTAAAATTATATATTCTGGCGCGGCGCAAAAATTTGCGCCGCGTTTAATTTTAGTTATATGTCGAATTATCCGAACTTTCCGAGCATAAAATATACAAAATTATTGGGGAGCGGGAAGATGGAAGAAGGACACAACCTATCGATAGAACAGTGTAAAAGAGTGAGTGCAACTCAAATTTCGAGCGTTGACAGCTTTTCCGACAGGCAGATAGTTTTAAGCTATTCAGGCGGCAGAATAGTAGTCGGCGGCAGCGGTATGAAGATAATAAATTTTTCAAAGACGAGCGGGGCATTTTCGGCAACGGGCGAAATAGTCTCGGTGCGCTACGTAAAAAAGGGAAGCTCGCTTAAACAAAAACTGTTCAGATAATGCAAATTTTCATATTTATAACCTGTATTTTTTGCGGAATTGTCAGCGGGCTTGTCTACGACGTGCTGTTCGTGGCGCGCTGCGTTCTGTGCGGAGTAGACACTCAAAGCTACACGGTAAAGGACAAAATTTTTATTTTTGCCGCCGACATTATATATTGCCTCGTCTTTGCGGCGGGGTTTATTTTCCTGTCTACGATGTTCGGCTTTTCCTCATTGAGGCTGTATATGCTCATAGGCTGTGCCATCGGCGCGCTCCTATATTTAAAAAGTTTTCATCAAATTGTTGCGTTTTTCGCAAGAAAAGTATATAATAAGATAACAAACAGACCCAAGAAGGTAAAAAAACGTGGACGAAGCAAAGAAAAACCGCATCGTAGCGGCATCAACCGTCGCCGCCGTGCTGCTGATAGTAATCTTCGCAGTAGTGATAATATGCCAGCTGGCGACGATCGTAAACATGAGCAATGAAAAAAAGAACCTTCAGGAGCAAATCCGTTCGTACGAGGAGCTGATAAAAGACTCGGAAAACGAGCTTGACTATCTCAAGTCCTGGCAGTACCGCATGGATTTGCTGGCATGGTACGGCTATCATCCTTCCAAAAACTGATTATGAAAATTTCAGCAATCGACATCGGTTCGAATTCAGTCCGCCTTGCAACCTTTGAAGGCGGAAAAACTTTATATAAGCGTCTTTGCACAACAAGGCTTGGCGAAGGGCTAAACAAAACCCCCGTTTTATCCCCCGAAGCCTTGGAGCGGACTGCGCTTGCCGTAAACGACTTTTACAAGCAAGCGTTAGAGGACGGTGCGGGAAAAATTTACGCCTTTGCAACCGCCGCGGTGCGCACGGCAACTAACGGGTGCGACTTTTTAAAGCGCGTTAAAGAGCTGTGTGGTTTGGATATCTGCGTTTTGAGCGGGGAAGAAGAGGCGGAGTGCGGAATACTCGGCGCGCTCGGCTCATCCGACGGCGGAATTATAGACATAGGCGGCGCAAGCACGGAAATTACCCTGCGTAAAAGCGGCAAAACGGTGTACGCAAAGAGCGTAAATATAGGCGCTGTGCGCCTTTTCGACAGCGCAAAACGGGACAGAGCCGCTCTTCAAAGTATAATTGACGAAAAGGTTGCAGAATACGGAAAAATCGACGCAAGCAATTTCAAAATGTACGCAATCGGCGGAACGGCGACCCGTCTTGCCTCCGTAAAACACAAACTAACGGAGTACGCACCTGAAATTACAGACGGAACGGTCTTGAGTTTAGCCGAGGTGGACAAGCTTGCAACTTGGCTTTTGACCGAGGACGTCGAGCATATAAAGTCAACCACAATCTGTGCGCAGTCATCCGAAATTATGGGCGGCGGAACGCTGCTTTTATCAACGATTATGCGTGCGCTCAATGTATCCGTAGTTACCGTATCCGAAAGCGACAATTTAGAGGGCTTTATTATCTTCAAAGAGGGCAAGCTATGAAAAGTTCAACCTGTATCATTTTTTCTGCGTTGGCTTTCGCTCTTTTTGCGGGTGTGTACGGCGCAACCTGCTGGTTTGAACTGGGACTGTGGGCAATACCCGTTTGGGTCGCTATGATAGCCGCAATTCCGCTTTCGTCGCTTTTGCACGAACTCGGGCATATGCTGTTCGGCGCGATGTGCGGAATTAAAACTAAACCTCATTTCAGTTTATTAGGCTCGTCAAGCTGTGCGCTAATGCCAAACAAAGAGGACAAACTCAAAGCACGCGTCATTGCAACAGTGTACGGTGGATGTGCTATCAATGTGGTTATCGGACTTATTTTAGGGACTCTGATAAGCTTTAATATCGCCCCCGTTTGGTTGTCCTTTCTCATTCCTGCAAATATATATCTTATATTATTAAACGCGTTCCCCGTGCATTTTCCCTCGGGCAAAGCAGACGGACTTGTAGTAGATGAAATCGTAAAAGATAAGGACGAGGGCAAGGTTTTAATCGCCGTCTTAACGGTGCAGGCGCAGGTTTTAAACGGAAAACCCATACAGGAGGTTGACGAAAAGCTCTTATTCGACCTGCCGCAGATACGCGAGGACGACCAAAGCTTTATCGCCTTAACCGAGCTCCGCTACGGGTATATGAAAGCCAAGGGCAACGAAGAAGAGGCTCAAAAGTATAAAGAGAGATTTGAACAATTAAAACAAGAGTATATGTAAACCGCCGACGGTAACCGTCGGCGGTTTCGTTTTTAATTGACTCTGTAAAGTCTACCAAAGCAGTTTGGACAGACCGTTCCGCATCTTTCAACCTGCGTTTTACAGATGTGATTTCCGCAGCTTCCGCACTCGTAAAAGTCGTTTAAAATATCCGAATCCGCGCTATGCCCGCACTTAAAATTTTTCATAAAAAAAGTATGTGTTTTTGCCAAATTTTTACTCTTATTTTTGAAATTTTTTGCTCTATCGTTTGCAATCGATTATATAATATGGTATAATAAATTCGAAGCTAAATTTTTTTCGGAGAGGTAGATAAATGCCTGAAAAAATAGAGAACAATTACGACGCCAATTCCTTACGCGCATTAAAGGGTTTAGAGCCCGTTCGCGAACATCCCGGTATGTATATCGGACCCACGGACGAGAAGGGTCTGCACTGCCTTGTGAGGGAAGTTATAGACAACTCAATAGACGAGGCTTTGGCAGGCTACTGCGACACGATTAACGTAATAATCACTGCCGACGGCTCGTGTTCCGTTCAGGACAACGGCAGAGGTATTCCCACGGGCATAAATAAGGAAGCGGGAATAAGCGGCGTAGAGCTTGCCTTAACCAACCTCAACGCAGGCGGTAAATTCGGCGGCGGCAACAAGGCGGGCGGCTATAAAATTTCGTCGGGACTGCACGGCGTGGGCGTCTCCTGCGTAAACGCGCTTTCGGACACTTTAACTGCCGAGGTTTGCCAGAACGGTCACATCTACCGTCAGGTTTATCACTGCGGTATTCCCGAAGAACCCCTTAAAATAGTGGGCGACACGGACAAGACGGGTACCACCGTAACCTTCCACCCCGACGCAACCATACTCGAGACCACCGAGTTCAACTACGACACATTAAAGACCCTTTTAAGGGAGCTTTCCTATCTCAACAAGGGCTTGACGCTCACGCTTTCGGACTATCGCGGCGAAAAGGAGAGGCACGACAGCTTCTGCTACGAGGGCGGCGTAGTTCACTTTATCGAAGATATCAACAGGGGCAAGGAAGTGCTGTTTGAAAAGCCCGTGTACTTTGAAGAGAACGAGGGGGACGACAAATTCCTCGAAGTTGCAATTCAGTACAACGACGGCTATTCCGAGCAGATTTTCCCCTTCTCAAACAATATCCGTCAGCCCGACGGCGGAACCCACCTCGACGGCTTTAAAGCGGCTCTAACGAAGGTCATAAACGACGCGGGCAAGCGCCTCAACATCTTAAAGGAGAACGAAAAGCTTTCGGGCGACGACGTCCGTGAGGGCATTACGGCGGTCGTATCCGTCAAAATTGCCGACGCTCAGTACGAGAGCCAGACCAAGGCAAAGCTCTGTTCTACCTATGTCAGAGGCTTCGTACAGAAGGCTGTAACCGACAAGTTCGGCACCTACCTTGAAGAACATCCCGCCGAAACAAAAGAGCTTATTCTCCGCTGTATTACGGCGCAGAGGGCGAGGGAGGCGGCAAGGCTTGCGCGCGAAGAGACACACCGCAAGGGCGTGTTCGAGAGCACCAAGCTCCCCGGAAAGCTTGCCGACTGCTCCGATAAAAGACCCGAGCTGTGCGAAATTTATATAGTCGAGGGCGACAGCGCAGGCGGTACGGCAAAGCAGGGCAGAGACAGGCGTTTTCAGGCAATTCTGCCTTTGAGAGGTAAGATTTTAAACGTTGAAAAGGTAAGGATTAACCGCGTGCTTGAAAACGAGGAAATCAAGGCGATGATTACGGCTTTCGGCTGCGGAATTCAGGAAAATTTCGACGAAAGCAAGTTAAGATACGACAGAATAATAATTATGACCGATGCCGACGTGGACGGCTCGCACATAAGAATACTTTTATTGACTTTCTTCTTCCGCTATATGCGTCCCCTCGTTGAAAACGGGCACGTATATGCGGCACAGCCCCCCTTGTACAAGGTTTCGGGCAAGGGCATAGAGGACACCTATCTCTACGACGACAAGGCGTTAGAGGAGTTTAAAAACAGCTACGACGGCAAGTTCGAGCTTCAGAGATACAAGGGTCTCGGCGAAATGAACAAGGAACAGCTCTGGGAGACGACTATGGACCCCGCAAGGCGCACCCTCGTTCGCATTAACGTAGAGGACGCAGTGGAGGCGGACAGACTTTTCTCGCTGCTTATGGGAGAACAGCCCGAGCTTCGCAGACAGTTCATCGAAGAAAACGCAAAGCTCGTAGCCGAGTTGGATATTTAAAAAGTACCATTTCAGTAAATTATAACTGCGAAACGGTGGATTGCACCGCAATAAAAAGGAGTAAGTATGGCAAAGAAAGAAACGAGTCCGGAACTGACAGAAGAATTTAAACGCACCCTTGCGCTGACCAAGTTTTTGGACAGAGAGGTAGACGAGGAACTTAAAAAATCTTTCATAGCGTACGCAATGGCGGTAAATGTATCCCGCGCCATACCCGACGTGCGCGACGGTTTAAAGCCCGTTCACCGCAGAATTTTATACTCTATGCACGAGCTCGGGCTCTATTCCGACAAGGCGTTCAGAAAATGCGCGCGTATCGTCGGTGACTGCTTGGGTAAATATCATCCCCACGGCGACAGCTCGGTTTACGACGCGCTCGTCCGCCTTGCGCAGGATTTCTCGATAAACTTCCCCCTCGTAGAGGGACACGGCAATTTCGGCTCGGTCGACGGCGACCCCGCCGCGGCAATGAGATATACCGAGGCAAGGCTTTCAAAGCTTGCATCCGAAATGCTCAAGGACCTCGACAAGGAGACCGTTGACTTCTACCCCACTTTCGACGATACGGGTATGCAGCCCGCGGTACTTCCCTCGCGCTTCCCCAATATGCTTGTAAACGGCTCGGACGGCATTGCGGTGGGCATGGCGACCAACATACCGCCTCACAACCTCGGAGAGTGCATAGACGGTGTTATAGCCCTTATAGACAATCCCGAAATAGATATAGACGGTCTTATGGAATACGTTCCCGCCCCCGACTTTCCCACGGGTGCGCTCATTATGGGCAGAAGCGGTATAAAAAAGGCTTACAGAACGGGTAAGGGCAGCATAATTATCCGTTCCCGCTGCGAAATCGAAGAATATCAAAGCGGAAACCAGAGCCGCACCCGCATTATTGTCACCGAAATTCCCTATCAGGTCAACAAGGCAAAGCTTATAGAAAACATTGCCGACCTCGTTAAAAATAAGAGGATAGAGGGCATTTCGGACATACGGGAAGAGAGCGACAGAGACGGTATGCGCATCGTCATCGAGGTAAAAAAGGACGCAAACGCGCAGGTCGTTTTAAATCTTTTATACAAGCACACCAACTTACAGGTGTCCGACGGTATAATAATGCTTGCGCTCGTCGACGGCACGCCCAAAATTTTAAACCTCAAAGAGTGCTTATATTATTACCTCGAACATCAGAAAGACATTATTATCCGCCGCACCAAGTACGAGTTGACCAAGACGGAGGAGCGCGCACACATTCTGCGCGGACTCGTAATTGCGCAGGCGAGCATCAACGAGGTCGTCGAAGTTTGCAAAAACGCAAAGGACAAGACCGACTGCGTTCAACAGCTCACTTCCAAATTCCTTTTGGACGAAAGGCAGGCTACGGCGGTTGCAGAACTGCGCCTCTACAGAATTTCCCACCTCGAAGTGGATAAGCTCAACGAGGAGCTCGCAAGCCTCGAAAGGGCTATAGAGGATTACAAGGATATTCTCGCAAACGAGAGCAGAGTTCTTGAAATTATTAAAACCGACCTGCTTGAAATCAAGCGCAAATACCCCTCGGAGAGAAAGACGGAAATTGCCGTAGATTTCTCGGGCGACATCGTGGACGAAGATTTAATTCCCGTAGAGCAGGTTGTCGTTTCAATGACCCACTCGGGGTATGTAAAGAGATTGCCCGTCGCCGAGTACAGAGCGCAGAACAGAGGCGGTATGGGAATTACGGCTCACCGTCCCAAGGAGGAGGACTTTGTCGAAAAGATGTTTGTCTGCTCCTCGCACGACTCGCTCCTTTTATTCTCGGACTACGGTAAGGTGTACAGAATAAGGGCGTTTGAAATTCCCGAAGCTCAAAGAACTGCGCGAGGCAGAGCTATTGTCAACCTTGTTCAGATTGAACAGACGGAAAAGATTACCAATATTATCCCCGTTGAGGACACTACCGAGGGCTATATCGCGTTCGCCACCAAGAACGGACTTATCAAAAAGACCAAAGTAGAGGAGTTTGCAAGAATAAACAGAAACGGCAAAATCGCAATCCGCTTGAACGAGGGCGACTCGCTCATCTCCGTTCAGTTCACTACGGGTTCAAGCGAAATTATGATAGCCTCCCGCTCGGGCAAGTGTATCCGCTTTGACGAGAGCAAGGTCCGCGCAATGGGCAGGGATACTGCGGGCGTAAAGGCAATGAAGCTCGACGGCGCAGACGATGCAATCGTAGATATGCTCACGGTGGACGAAAGCAAGGATATCTTAACCGTGACATCAAACGGCTTCGGTAAGCGCTCACGCCTCGAAGATTACCGCTTGACGGGCAGAGCAGGCAAGGGCATAAAGGCGGGCACATTCAACGAAATTACGGGTAGCCTTGTAAACTTGAAACAGGTCAGCGAGGACGAGGATATAATGATTATCTCGGACGGCGGAACGATAATAAGAATGCACTGCGACGCAATCTCGAAAATCGGCAGAGCAACGCGCGGTGTGCGCCTTATGCGCCTTAAAGACGGGTGCGTGGCAACCGTAGCCGTAACCGAGCGCGACGACGAGGCTGAGACCGCCGCCCCCGAGGAGGCAACAGCCGAAGATTTAGCCGAAACACCCGATGAAGTCGTAGAAACAACCGAAATCTCAACCGATTCGGAAGAGTAAAATAAATAAAATATCGTATTTAATAAACCCCGCGCCGAGCTTTTGCTCGGCGCGGGTTGTTTATAACTCAAAAAATAGCCTGCACGGAATAGCAGGCTATTTTTGTGAAAAATTTTAAAACGCTTTACGGCGAAAGGAAAAACCACGCTTTTTCCTTTCGCACCCGATTTGCGTATGCTTACGGCTCACTGGAAGTGAATGCCCGCAATTTAGTATTTGTTTGCCCCTTAAGATTGCGGGCAGAGAAACATAGTTTCTCAAAATCACGAAAAATAGCCTGCGCAGAATAGCAGGCTATTTTTGTGAGTTAATTTATGACCGTCTTTTCTTCTTTGTCGATGGCATCAGTACGTGCGACAACTCGATAAGCGCGCCAGATAAAGGGAAGGCAGCCTCTATTACTACGACGATAGCGAGTAACTGACCGTATTCCCAATTCAGGCTGCTCCAACCGGTGTACAACAGCAGGTTGGTAATCAGCGGCACGGTAAGCGAGACTATACATATTGCAAGAACACCTATGCACAGCACTATGCGATACAGGTTTAAGGGCTGACATATTCGGTACACCATAACGAAGCCCGAGAAAGTCATTGCCAGCATACACATTGCCAAGTTGTTATTACCGAATACGCCCGGCCATATTTTACCCAGCACGTACATTGACATAGTACAAATAATCATTAACAGTGCGCCCGAGACGGCTCCGCTCATTACGTGCGAAATAAACTTTCCTTGCACTCGCTCATTGTTGGGCTGAAGTGAGAGGAAGAATGAGGGACCTGCAATAATTGCAACTTCCAAAAGCAACATATTCTGCGGCATAAACAGATAGGGCGTAGACATAAGCACGCAAATTGTTGCAAGCATAGCCGTGAACAGCGTTTTCATAAGGTAGAGGGCGGAGGAGTTCTGAATATTGTTTATAACCCGCCTGCCCTCTGCAACTACCTTGGGCATGGAATTGAAGTTGTTGTCCATGAGCACGAGGTGGCTGACGTTTCTTGCCGCCTCACTGCCCGAGGCAACCGATATAGCGCAGTCCGCCTCTTTGAGTGCCAGAATATCGTTTACGCCGTCGCCGGTCATTGCAACGGTATTGCCCTGCGCCTTGATAGCGCGTACCAAAACGGCTTTCTGCTCGGGCGAAACTCTGCCGAACACGGTGTATTTATTTGCAACGTTTTCAACTTCGGTATCGTTGAGTCCGTCAAGGGATATAAATTTCTCTGCACCGGTAACGCCCGCACGCTTTGCAACCTCGGATACGGTAATGGGGTTGTCGCCCGAAATAACCTTTACGTTTACGTCATTTTCCTTGAACCATTTTATTGTATCTATGGCGTCGTCGCGCACGTTGTCTGCAATCGAAATAATGGCAACGGGCTTCATAACAGAGGGCAGCTTGTCGCCGACAATGGGAGAGGTGGAGTGCGCAAGCACTATAACGCGGAGTCCCATATTCGCGTACTGTTTTACAATTCTTTCAACTTTAGCAGGGCAGGGCTTTAAAACGAATTCGGGTGCGCCCATTACAAAGGTTCCCGCTTCGTCAAACGTAACGGCGGAAAGCTTTCTCTTCGAAGAGAAGGGAATTTTTGCAACTCCCGTAAGCGCGTTGCTGAATCCGAAATGATTGAACAGGGCAATCGAGGTCTGATTGTTTGCGTCAAGCTCTCTTAACATACTGCCCATAATATCGTTGACAGAGTAATTGCCCACGGTGTTCAAAATTACCGTATCGTTTACCTGCATTCTGCCGTCCGTGATAGTTCCCGTCTTATCAAGGCACAAAACGTTAACTCTGGCAAGCATTTCAAGGGAATACATATCCTTTACCTGCGTGTTGCTCTTTGCAAGCCTCAAAATGCCGAGTGCAAGCGCAACGCTTGTAAGAAGGAGCATACCCGAGGGAATCATACCTATAATAACCGTACAGGTTCGCCGTATAGCGTATATAACTTCCCTCTTGGGGAATAGAGCATTTCCCCAAACGCCCTCTAAAAATTTTGTTTCAACGTTATGGTACGTGGTCAAAAAGGTAAATATCGCAAGGGGAATAATAATTATGGATACAACCTTAATTATGAGCTTGGTGTAGTTCATAAGCTCGGAGTTGGGGCGGCGGTACTTCTTGGCTTTGGAAGTTAATTTTTCAAGGTAAGTTTCCTTGCCCACCTTTTCAACTCTGAATTTGCCGTTTCCGCTTGAAATAAAGCTTCCTGCGTAAAGTATATCGCCGACCGATTTCTTAATTGCAATCGATTCGCCCGTCAAAAGGCTCTCGTTTACTTCAACGCTTCCGTCTGCAAGTATGCAGTCTGCGGGAACCTGATTTCCGAGCTCAAGAACCAAAACGTCGTCCAAAACCACGTCTTTGACGTCAATATCGACAGTTTCGCCGTCGCGTATGACCTTTATCGTATTAGAGGCGAGCAGAGCAAGCCTGTCTATGGAGTGCTTTGCGCGAATTTCCTGAAAGATACCTATTCCTATGTTTACAGTCGTAATAACTATGACGAGGTAGTTTGAAAAACCGGGCGTGCTCGCAAGAAGGAGCGCGATAAACGCGATAAGGCACAGCAAATTGAAGAAGGTGCAGACGTTACCGACGATTATGCTCGTATAGGAGCGGGTGTTGGAATTGTTGGTGTCGTTAAAGAGGAACTGTCTGAACCTCGTTTCAACCTGTTTTTGCGTAAGACCCTTATTCAGCTTGGGCGAAAAGCGTTCTACCTTGGTATTTATTTCCTTTTTGGGATGACGCTTGAAGTACTTTTTAATCTTTTCCTTGTCGAATGGTTCTTCCTGCTCGTCGGCTTCGGGGTTATCCTTTTGCTCGTCGGTGGGGAAAAGCGCCATCTGAACGCCGTCCTTAAAGTCCTCTTTTGCGAGTTTTTCTTCACTTTCCGCGTCGGAAACTTCCTCGTTTACAGGCTTTTCCTCCTCGGGAACTTCGGACTTTACGGCCTTTTTAGCCTTAACGACTTTAACGGGCTTTTCAACCTTTTCGACTTCGGAGACTTCCTCATTTACTTCGGACTTCTCCTTTGCGGGGACGGGAGTGACTTTTTTTGTAGTCCTCTTGGGTTTTTCGGGAGCCTCTACAGCTGCCTCAACCTTCTCGTTTTTTCCGTCCGAGCCGTCCTTTTTAGGGTCGTTGTTTTGGGGTTTTAATAATATTTTCATATCCACCTTTTAATGAGCGCCAAATTCAAAGCGCCGATTATTTACACATTTTTAATTATATCACTTAAAATATCTTTTTTCAATAATTTGAGTGCAATTTAATTGCAATAACGCGCTTTTTGAAGTATAATTTATAAAAAATTGAAGAATTTGCCGTAAAAAACGGCTAAAAGGCTAAAATGATTGATATCGAACTTATCCGTAAAAACCCCCAACTTGTAAAGGAAAACCTTAAAAGAAAGTTTCAGGATAAAAAATTGCCCCTCGTTGACGAGATTATAGAGCTTGATATAAAAAAGCGCGCTCTTCAGCAGGAGGGCGACAACCTCCGTGCCCAGCGCAACACGCTTGCAAAGAGCATAGGGCAGCTCATGCGCGAGGGCAAAAAAGACGAGGCAGAGGAGGCAAAGGCCCTCTCCAAAAAGAATAACGAGCGGATTACCGTCATAGAGTCGGAGTGTTCGGAGATTGAAGGGGCGCTCAAAAAGGCTATGATGAGCATACCCAACATAATTGCGGACGACGTACCTTTGGGCAAGGACGACAGCTGCAACGTACAGGGCAAGGTGTTTTTAGAGCCCAAGGAGAAGCCCTTCGAGGTTCCCTATCACGTAGAAATTTTAGAAAAGCTTGCGGGGGTCGATTTGGACAGCGCAAGACGGACGAGCGGCAACGGCTTTTACTATCTGACGGGCGATATTGCCCGCCTTCACTCGGCAATTATAACCTACGCCCGCGACTTTATGATTGACAAGGGCTTTATCTACTGCATACCCCCCTTTATGATAAGGAGCGACGTCGTTTCGGGCGTTATGAGCTTTGAGGAAATGGAGGGAATGATGTACAAGATAGAGGGCGAGGACTTGTACCTTATAGGCACTTCCGAGCACTCTATGATAGGCAGATTTATGGGCCAGATTTTGCCCGAAAATTCCCTTCCCCAAACGCTTACTTCATATTCGCCCTGTTTCAGAAAGGAAAAGGGCGCGCACGGCTTGGAAGAGCGCGGAATTTACCGTATTCATCAGTTCGAAAAGCAGGAGATGATAGTACTCTGCAAGCCCGGCGAGAGCGATTATTGGTACGAAAAGATGTGGAATTACACCGTAGAACTCTTTGTATCAATGGAAATTCCCGTACGCCAGCTCATCTGCTGTTCGGGCGATTTGGCCGACCTCAAATACAAGAGCTGCGACATAGAGGCGTGGAGCCCCCGACAGAAAAAATATTTCGAGGTGGGAAGCTGTTCCAACTTAACCGACGCGCAGGCGAGAAGGCTGGATATTAAATACAAGCGCGCGGACGGCAAAAACGAGTTTGTTCACACTTTGAATAACACCGTAGTTGCCCCTCCGAGAATGCTCATAGCTTTCCTTGAAAACCATCTTCAAGCCGACGGCAGCGTATATATCCCCGAAGTTTTGAGAAAATATATGGGCGGAAAGGACAAAATATCCCCCAAAAACTAATATAAAAGCGGCGCAGATTTCTGCGCCGCTTTTATATTAGTTAATTTTAAGCTCTTTTTTGTATTTAATTGCAGTGATAAAGGAAATTTTAAAGCTCTTTGCCCTCAATTTTTCAAGCTCGACGTGGTTAAAGCGGTTTCCGAATACCTTGTATAAGACCATATCATAAGCTTTAATATCTCTGTCGAATTCCACAAGCAGGCTACAATCCGCCCCGTTTCTAATTGCAAGCATATAGCTTTTATAGACCAAAACGAGCCTTTCGCAAATAAGATTACGGGCATAGGAGTAGACCTCCACGGGCACCTTTGTTTTTGCCGCAGCGTACTCCTTGACGACACTTTTCAGCCTTTCAAGCGCTCCGCTGTCGCAGTCTATGACGTCCGAAAGCTTAAAGGGGGCAAGCGAGGTTCTTTCAATGGACTTGCAGTTTAAAATACTGCTTATTTGCAAGCTGAAAATATCCGTACCCGAATCGGGGTATTTTACAAGCGAGGTTTTTAAAAGACATCCGCCTTCAAAGGCGAGAATATCGGCGGACGCACTTTCCGCCTTTTCCAAAAGGGCGCGCAAGTCGCCGTATGTAAAACCGCCGTTTAAAAATACGGTGTACTTGCTCTTGCATTTTTTAAGCTTTGCGTCGTCTGCCTGAATGATTTCAACTTCCTCAAATTCCGAATTTAAATTTGAGACGTCGCCTCGGACGGCAATAGTTAATACTTTTTTCATATGATACAAAAATTATAAAACTTCCTTAGTGAAAAGTCAACGTGGCAACGCCTTTTGGTTGATATTCGGCGGGCGGTATGTTAAAATAGTTTTAATGAAACTTGTATTTTTCGATATCGAGTGCGCGTGTGTACATAAAACCTTTGCAAAAATCTGCGCTTTCGGGTACGTCGTGTGCGACGAAGATTTTAATATTCTTGAAAAAGAGGACATACTTATAAACCCTAAAGGCAAATTCGAGCTGACCGACAGACGGGGCGACAAAGGTTTGAAACTCCCCTACGAGTACGAAGAATTTAAAAAGCACCCGCCTTTTAGACGCGTTTACGGCAGGATAAAGGAGCTCTTGGAGGATAAGGACGCACTCGTGTTCGGGCACGCCGTATTAAATGATGTAAAATACTTAAAGCTTGAAACCCAGCGGTTTAAATTACCCTCTTTCAACTTTGCCTTTGCGGACAGTCAGCTGATATATATGACCTACAAAAACGACTTTACCCATCAGGCGGGGCTTGAGCATATTGCGCAGGACTTGGGCGTCGAGTTCACGCCACACAGGGCAGTGGATGACGCATACGCCACAATGCGCATAATAGAGGCAATCTGCAAAGCCAAAAATTGCGGGGCTTCCCGCCTTTTGGAGGAACTCAAATTTACCCCCGGCAAGATTGAAAAATATAACATAAGGTCCCCTCAGAGCGCAAGACAAAAGGCGTATAAAAACGAAAAGAAGTCGGCAAAAGAGGCGCGTTCGCGTGCAAGAATCACCTTTCACAACACGGTATTTTCCAAAAGGCCGAAAAAGGGCGCCCCTCTTTCGGGCGTGCAGGTAATATTTGCAAGGTGCATAGAGGATGACCTCGATTTATCCCTTCCGCTTGTGAACAAGCTCTATGAGGCGGGCGGAAGATACGCGCAGAAGGTCGATGACTGTAACATCTGCGTTCACACCGAGGAGAGCGAGGCGCGCACGCAAAAGGCAACGACGCTCGGCAAAAGAATAATGTCGCTTGAAGAATTCAAGGAGTATTTGGATGAAACCTCCCGTTGAATTTCTTAAAATAATGGAAAAAGAGCTCGGCGAAGACTACGCCGAGTTTTTGAAAAGCTACGATTTGCCCCCCGAAAAGGGAATACGTGTAAACACATTAAAAATTTCCGTAGAGGAGTTCGAAAAAATTTCCCCCTTGACGCTCGATAATAGAATTCCTTGGGAAGAGCGCGGATTTTATATTAAGGATACCGACGGCGCGGGTCGCACAATCGAGCACGCTGCGGGGCTTTACTACGTGCAGGAGCCCTCGGCGATGTCGCCCGTTTCAAAGCTCGATATAAAAAGGGGGGAGCGGGTACTCGACTTATGCGCCGCCCCGGGCGGGAAAGCCACGCAGATTGCCTCCTATCTTCAAGGCGAGGGCGAGCTTGTGGCAAACGAACCCGACTTAAAGCGTTGCTTTATATTGGAGAGCAATATAGAGAGGATGGGCATAAGAAACTGCATAGTTACCTTTTCAAAGCCCAAGGCGCTTGCCGAGCACTATCCGAATTACTTCGACAAAATACTCGTGGACGCTCCCTGCTCGGGCGAGGGAATGTTCAAAAAAGAGGAGAACGCCGTTATAGAGTGGAGTCCCGAAAACGTAAAAGCGTGCGCCAAACGGCAAAAAGAAATTCTCGAAGAGGCGTACAAAATGCTTGCGGGCGGCGGCAAAATGGTGTATTCCACCTGCACCTTTGCAAGGCAGGAGGACGAGGAGCAGATAGAGAGCTTCTTGAACGCACACCCGGATATAAAGCTTTTGGAAATGCGCAAGCTCTACCCGCACGAGGTACGCGGCGAGGGGCATTTCTATGCGGTAATGGAAAAAAAGAGCGGAGAGCAGACCGAGCTGAAGCCCGTTCAGCAGAAGTACGATGAAATATACGAACGGCTGTACCGCGAGTGGGAGAGCCAAGCCTTAAAAATAAAAATTCCCGTACTGCATCAGCGCGGAACAAGTCTATTCGGCATATTCGCGCCTGTTCACGTACCCCGACTCGGCTGCGGCGTTATAGTAAGACGGGCGGGGGTATTCCTCGGCAGACCGAGCAATGATTGGAAGCGCTTTGAAGTTTCGCACACCCTTGCAATGGCGCTTACAAAGGACGAGGCAAAGTGCGTAGAGGTGGATAAGGACACAGCTTTAAAGTATCTTCGCGGACTTACATTTGAGTGCGACAGCGACAACGGATGGCGGCTTGTGACCTGCTCGGGACAGCCTCTCGGCTGGTGCAAAGTAGTAAACGGTATCGCCAAAAACCACTTACCGAAAGGAATAAGAATATAGAACACGCATACAATAAGCCACCCGATGTCGGGTGGCTTTAGTTTTTAAAAAAAACTCCGTGCGATTGCACGGAGCTTTTAATTATATTGTTTTATTCGGGTTTGTTTTCCGAATTGTCCGCAGGAGTTTCCGTGTTTTCGGCAGGTGACTCCTCAACGGGAGCCTCCTCGGCAGAAACTTCTTCCTTAACTTCCTCAACGGGAGTTTCCTCTGCAGGTTCTGCGTGAGTTTCCTCTACGGGTGCCTCCGTTGTTTCAGCGGAAACATCTTCAACAGGCGTTTCCTCGACGGTTTCCTCGGCTACTTCGGAATTCTGAAGAGCGGGGTTGTCGATTTCCTCGGTTTCCTCTTCCTCGATATGAAGCTTTCTCAAATAGCGTTTGCGTTGACGGTAAACGTTCTTGGACTGCTTTTTCAAGTTGAGCTTGCGTCTTACCCTCTTGATGATAATTCTTGCAACGAGTACCAAGAGAACGAAGAGGAGTACTACAACGAGGAGTATGGAAGCAAGCTGCAACCAGAACTCGCCTGCGGTTGAGTTGCCGTCCTTGTTGTCGTCCGAACCGCTGTCCGAGGGAGCGTTGGTCTTATTTATTTCCTTTTCTACAGCCGAGTAGTCGATGAAAGTATTGTAGGAGGTAATATTGCCTTCGCTATCCTTCGTTACGTTGTGGAAATATGCAAGCGATTCGCTGTCGGGAGCGGTGTAATCGTAATCGGTCTCGCCGTCCTTGGCAACTTCTGCATTATAGGGAATAAACTCCGCTGTATCGTATAAGCTGTAGGTGTAGTAGTGCGCGATGTAAGAGTTTTTAAGCTCTGTAAACTTCGTATTTTCCGAAAGATATTTCTCTGCAAGTTCTTCGTAATCCTTGATAGTGAAATCAAGCTCGAATTCGTCCTCGTGTCCTGCGAGCAATTCCTGATATTCTCTGATAATCGATTTCTCGTAGGAAGATTCGTCGGTGCGGAGAATACTGTCGTAATTGCTTACGTTATAGGCGCTGTAATCGAACGCAACTGCGCCCTTAACGTCGGTTTGGTCGGTAACGCCCGTCTCGCCGCGCTTGCCGCTCCAAAGCTCAAGGCGGTAGGACTTTGACTTATTGCCCGCTTTTACAACGAAGTTTACGGTTACCCACTTGCCGTGAGTGTCGCCTACTTCAATGCAGTACTCGGTGTCGGCAAGCGATTCGCCGTTCTCGGAGTTTTGGTCGTAATTGTATCTTGCATACTTTGCATCGAAGTTTCCGACCTTAATGCTCGAAACCTTTCCGTTTACAATATAGTAGTAAGCGCCGTCCTTATATTGATAAATAGGCATATCGTCGGAGTTGCACAAGCGGTGAGGAGCAGGAGTCTCGCAAGCTTCGTCAACGAAGTAGTCAACGCCATCCACGCACTTGGTACCGCGGTATTCCTTAACCGTGTCGCCGTCTTTATAATAATAGGTATCAAGCTTTTCCTTCTGATAAATCTTTTTAAGGTTGTGAAGGTTTGCAACGTAGTTGCCGTCCTTATCCTTGTAAAGACCGTTGTCCTGCTTATCGTATACGGTGTGGCTGTCGCGATCCTTGCGGTCCCAATCCTCGTCGAACTCCTCGTCTAAAACGTTGCCCTCGTCGTCGTACCAGTAGGTGTAACCGGGCACGGAGTAGCTCATAACTTCGCGGGTGGTGGGGTCAACGAGGTAGATATACGCCGTCGCACCTTCGGTTACCATAACCTTTACGGTTATAACCTCGGTAGCACCCGAAGAAATCGTCTTGTTGGAGCCTACGAAACCGTAGTTGACAACCTCTTTGAACGTGTAGTAGGTCTCTTCCTCGTCGAACTCGTCGTCTTCCGTTACTTTTCTGTAACGTCTGCCCGCATAGTCCTCTACGAAATCGCCTACATACTCATCGTCCACGAGCAAATAATAGTTGCCGTTGTTGTAGGTATCTTCGTTTGCATGAGCGTTGTCCGCATATTTTCTCAAATTGTTTACGATAATGAGGGGTTGATAGCAGTCTTTGCCGAACACCTCGTTCCAATTTGCCGCAGATTGAGAAGCGGAAGTAAAGTAAGTTTTAAGGAAGTTGTTCCAATCTGTGGGATTTCCGTCGTCATCGAAGAAGTTATCTCTGTTGATAAGACCTGCCGTACGGTTGGTGTTCCAGATATCGTAGTAATGGCTGTAATCTGCGTCCGAAACGGAAGAGCTTGCACCGTTCACACCGTTGTATCCGTTGGGAAGGGCAATTTCTTCGGTGATATCGTAAGTCCCGAGAGCGTCGGCAAACTTCTTATTGGTCTTTTCCTTATCGTCGGTGCTGAATTGGAATTTCTTCGTGAAGTTTGCTGTAGCCGTAAGGTTGTAAATTTGCTCGGTGATTTTCAGCGTCTGCATATTGGCAAGCGCAATCCAGCCCGGGGCGTACGAGGTTGCGGAAATTATCGAAGTATTTCCGAAACAGAAATCGATTTGGAATTTTTTGTTGTCGTCTTTGGTGTTGTTCTGAATGAAGAAGAAGCACTGAACCCAGCCGTTATAAATATCCTTGTCATCCTCGATGTCGGTCGTAATGCCGGTGGTGTTAATGTCAAGCTCTACTGCGTTCTCTTTGTCCTCGTCCGTAGCGTCGTAAATATAGACGGTTGCGGGAATCTTGTTGGTCATATCAGAGGTCTTTACCCAGAAGGAAACAATCATCTGTTCGCCCGCATTGAGGGTAAATATATCGGGGTTGTTTACAGTTGAAGTATAGGCAGCGCCCCAAGCCGAGAAGGTTACAAGCATCTTGCTCGTATCGCCGTGAGTGGGAAGCTTTTCAAACGACTTATCTCCAAAGAGCGCGTCGTTTAAGCCCTTAATGTATTTATCTGCAACGTGCGAATCGGTAAAGCTTTCGCTTGCCGTGAACAGTCCCAAAAAGTCCAAATTCGTAGGAATTTCCGCCGCATCGTTATATGTTTTATAATCTGTTGCGGAAATAGCGCCAAGTCTTGAATTTGTCTTACCTTTGTAGGTTTTAGCCGAAGCGTAGGTAATCTTGTCCTCTTTTTCGGTGGTAAGACCGGCGGTTATATTTCCTTCCAAATCGAAAGTAGTATAGCCGTCCGTGCCGCTCTCCGAAGCGAGGTCGATATAGTAGTTGAAATCCTTGGAGTGCCTGTCGTCGGGGTCGCCCTTTACAGCCTTGTCAGCATAGAAAATCTTATCTTCGCCCTCGTCCGAAAGATTGCAGTAGGTGCCTCTTTCCAAAATTTCGGCTGAAACGTCGCTGTAACCGGTATTTTCGATTTTGCGTTCCTTCACAACCTCAACGTCGTCGAAGAACGCATAGCCCGTGCAGGTTTCGCCGTTGGACTTTCCGAGACCCAGACGGAGCTGAACGGTACAGGACGCAAAGTCGCAGGCATTTACATAGATATTGTATTGTAACCAACCGTTGTTGGTATCAAGGTCATTGTTGTCTTTTAAAATCTTTTCGGTGTTTATAGCTTTAATAGTGAACTCGTCTATGGTCGTTCCGCCTACCGTCTGAACGACTTCGATAAACGCGCCTCTATCCTGCTCGTCGAGGAGGGAATAGCCCTTGTCGAATTTCAGATTGCTCGTCTTAACCCAAACGGAAATTTTAGCGGCTGTGCGGGATTCGAGAGTGATGGTCGAGGAAGAGTAGTACTGCTGAATACCGTTGTACTTAGTGTCCGTAGGGTAGTTGTGAATCATCAGAACGTTGCCCTCGGAGTACTCGTGGTCCTCGTCCTTGTAGTAGTAGCCGTCCTCGTCCACGTAAATTTCGTGCTCGCCGAGGTAGTGCTTTCCGTCCTTTACGTTGTAAGAGCCGTAGTGAGTTTCGGGGTTTGCAATAACCTCATAGCGGACGGAGTTTAAATATTCCCCGGAGTTCTCGTCGTATTCGAAGTAGAAGTCGCCCGACTCTTCGTCAAAGTAAACTTCAACGGCATCGTCGCCCTCGCCGTAGGTATATTTGCCGTCAACTTCCTTAATGCCGAGAAACTCCGCATACGACAAATCGTTTTTGCTTAAAATTTTGTCGTCCTTAACCGAGTCCTTATTGAGCTTTGCGGCGTAGGGCTCCTTATAGGGAATGTCGCCCGACTTCATACCGTTGTAGTCCACGTATTTGTCGTCGGAAGTCAAAAGGTCGTTGTTGGTGTCCAGCTTGTCCGCAAGGTCGGAGGAGGTAATAGCTCCCCAATTCTTTTCGGAAGTGTCCAAAATACCCGACATAGTACCGGAGCTGTCGCCCGAACGCGACCAGTTCTGAACGTTTTTAATCAGATAGACGGCGTCGTCGGGAACGGTAAAGAACTCAAAGCTACCGTTTGTCAACGTGCTTGTGTCTTCAGCTCTCGTGGTATCGTCGTCCGTAGTGCTGCCCTTGTTAGGTTGGCAGGCAGCCGCAAGCGAAGTGCAGGTTACTGCAACGGCACACAGAGCCGCTATCGCCGCTTTTCTTGTTTTGCTTTTTTTGAATCTGAATTTAGCCATATAAAACACCTTGTATATTCTACCGCTTTCGCGGCAAGCGATTTTTTTGTCCTTATTATCTATTTAATAAATCACACTTCTCTATTTTAATATAAACGCGTTTTGTATGCAAGCAATTAAACGCTTATGCCGCAAAAAATTTAATTATTTTTGTTAAAAATGCAAAAACTTTTTGTATATATGCGAATAATTTGGTCGGCAGAGGCTAAAAGGTAATTTAAATGAACGTCAAAAGTAAAAATTTCAAGCGCGTTTTAGCGGGCGGACTTACGGGCGCCGTGAACGGGCTATTCGGCGGAGGCGGCGGTATGGTTGCCGTCCCAATTCTCAAAAATATGCTCGGGTACAAAGAAAAGGGCGCCCACGCAACGGCAATTTTGGTAATTGCCCCCGTGTGCCTCGTCAGCGCGATAACGTATATTGTAAACGGATATTTTATTCCGGGCATAGTAATACCCGCAGCCATAGGCTCGACTGCGGGCGGAATGATAGGCGCTTTAATGCTCGAAAAACTGCCTACGGGCATAGTCAACGCCATATTTATAGCCGTTATGCTCGTTGCCGGCGTGAGGATGCTGTTTTGAGCTTTTATCTGTATGTGCTTGCGGGTTTTTTCTCGGGGATGCTCGGCGGAATGGGCATGGGCGGCGGAACAATACTTATTCCCGTGCTCACAATATTTCTCGGCGTGGGACAGCACGCGGCGCAGGCGGCAAATTTAATTGCCTTTCTCCCAATGGCGCTGTTCAGCCTGAAAATGCATAAAGACAGGGGACTTTTAAAGACCGAGGGGGTATCGGGTATAGTAATTCCCGCACTTATAACCTCGGTTGCAACGGCATTTGCCACGTCCCTTCTTTCGGGCGAAATTCTCGGCAAGCTCTTCGGCGCATTTTTAATTTTTCTCGGTATAAAAGGACTTTTTACAGTAAAAATAGGTCACAAAAATTAAAAGCGCAGAATAGAATTAAATTTTTGTGAATTTAATTTTTGTGGAGCATTTTTTTGATTGGCTGAATTGAAATCATATTCAGACAGAATAAAATTGCCAAAGTAAACAAAATAATCAGGCAGGAGCTGACAACGATAAGCCAAAACAGAGGCAAAAGGTTTTGCATCAGCCCGTGAACGAGAGTTCCGAACACGCTTGCGGCAACAATTACGGCTACGCTCATAAGAGTAAAGCGCATATAGCCCGTGCCCTCGCATTTTTTCTTTAAAAGCCGCAAATTCAAGATTGCCGTTATAATTTGAGCCAGCCCAAGCCCCAAAACGTAGGAATAAACGCCGAGATAGCGCGTCAAAAACAGAACGCAACTCATCATCGCCACGGCACCTATTGTAAAATATATAAGGGTTTTCTTTTCGCAGTTCATAGAATTGAGAAGGGTGTTGCTCATCAACGTTATGCACATCGGCAGCATAATAAACGCACTAACTTGCACAATTTGCCCGCACAGCTCGTTGTCGTACAAAAGTTTACTTATCGAGCCGCCCGCGGCAAAAAGTATCGGAATTAAAATTGTTGCAATGAATATTGCGGCGCGCAAAGTCTTTTCGACGTCGTATCTGACCGATTTCGTGTTGCCCTTATAAAAGTTTTCCGAAAGCTCGGGTGCGGCAACTACTGCGATTGAGCCTATAAAGGAACTCGGTATAAAGAGCGTGGGAATTGCCATACCCACTGCTATACCGTAGAGGCTGACTGCCTCCGAGTTTGAAAGTCCGCACGCCGACATTAGTATGGTGGGCAAAAGTACGGCTATTACGGAGTTTAAAAGGGAAGTCGAGGTCCGCATTGCAGTTACGGGCGTAGCCGCCGACAACAGGGGCTTGAATTGCTTTTTGGGGTTTACAAATCTTCCGCCCGATTTAAAATACCAGAAAAGCGAGACGGTAAACGAAAAAATATACGAGGCAAGCACGGCTATCGTTGCGTATCTTGCGCCGAGAACGGGGTCGGAAACTCCGAAAATGAGCGCAATACCCACACCGACCATAACCGCGTCTTCGGCGAGTTCTATTACGGAGTAGGCGAGAAATTGTTTATTTCCCCAAAACGAACCCCTTATTACCGCATAGACCGAAGTCAGCACAAGTCCGGGGAGTAAAATTACGAATATATCCGCGCATCTCGGGTCGGAAAAGAGGAAGGAGAAAGCATTTTTACCAAAAAATAAAATCAAAGCTATGGGTACGGTTACGGCAAGGGTGCAGGCAACGCCCGCAGTTACCGCCGAGTGTTTTCCGGTTATATCGTTTTTTGCGTTGCTCTTTGCAATAAGTCGGGAAACGGTGACGGGAATACCGCTTGAAGCGGCGGTCAGGAACACGGCAAAGACGGTCAGGCTTATCTGATAGATGCCCAAACCCTCCGCGCCGATAATTCGCGTTAAGATAATTCTGTAAACAAAGCTCAAAAATTTTTCGACCGTAGAAAATACCGTAACCTGCGCGGCAGATCTGTAAATATTTTTCATCTACATTATTCTACAAATTTCTTTTTAAGATTATGAACGTTTTTCGTTGCTTTTGCGTATCATATACAAATGTTTGCGCTCGTAAGGGAAAATTACAGATATTTCAGGGTGAAGAGCGGTCAGAGCGTAAGCGACGTCGAGCGGGAGCTTGAAATACCCGTTTCGGGCGGAATTTTCAGCGGACGGATATTGCGTGCCGATAAAAAGTGTCGGATTTATACCGTAAAGGTGGGAGACACCTACCGCTCTGTCTGCCTCAAAGAGGGGGTAGACGAGGAAACGCTCAAAGAGCTCAATTCAAACGCCCCTTTGTACCCTACGAAAAAATTGTATATTCCTTTATAAGCTGCTTTTACGGCTTTCACGCCGAAAATAAAAATTTCATATATTACAGTAGTACCAATATTAAATAGTACCAAAATTATAACGGAGGTTAAAAATGTCATTTTTTTCCAACTTTCAATCGGATAAATGCCCCGGCGTTATAAGCGGCAATCCATTAAACGGTATGTGTGAGAAAGTGTGCATTCAGGCACAGAAGATTTTCGATGCCTGCATCAAGCAGATTCAGTTAGACAACTATCCGCTTATACTTACCAACCCGCTTCCCGCCAACCCTACATACCCGCTTACTTTCATAAGCGCAAGGTCAATAAATTCTACGGGCAACATCACAAATCTTAATATCGAAAGGCTTGCCGACAGACCGGGCTGTGCAAGAGTGCAGGCAACGGTCAATATTCCCGTAGAGGTTTTATACACCGACGCGAACGGAATAGAGGGAGTGGCACAGTCCGAAATAAGCGTCAACCAAGACGTAATCTTGTTTGTACCCGCACCTTCGATTATGCCGTACAGAGCCACCTGCGAAGTATCCGCGGTATGTGCCGAGGGCAGGTTTAACGATAACGGAACTTTCAGCGTAAACGCTTGTCTTACCACAATTCTGAAGATATCCATAGACGTTGAACTGCTCGTTCCCAGCTACGGCTATTGTGCAATTCCTCCCGCGCAGGATTACTCGCAAGAGGTATGCTCGGGCTTCTTCGAGCTGCCCCTTTATCCTCAGGGAAAGACTTGCTCAAGGCAGTAACAAAACCAAATAAAAAACCTTTTATAAAGGCAAAAATAAATAATTTTTTCGGCGGAGCGCGCTCCGCCGTTTTTTTGTGTCAAAGCAAAAAAGTCGTATTTTTGCCAAGTTTTAAGCAATTTAAGGCTTATTCATAGTACTATGCGACGCATAATACGCCCATATAATATACAAAACAGCAAAAAACGTCTTATAAAAATAATATTTAAAAACGCTTTAAAAAATGCACCCGATATGGTAAAATAGGGATATGAAAATATTTTCAATAAGCGATTTGCACCTTTCGGGAAAGGTCGAAAAGCCCATGGACGTCTTCGGCGAGGGCTGGGAAAATCACTTTGAAAAAATTAAATCGGACTGGCTTCAAAGGGTGTCGGAAGAAGACGTCGTTTTAATCTGCGGAGACATCAGCTGGGGACTCAATTTAGCGGACGGGCTCTTCGATATTCAAAGCCTTGCCTGCCTCCCCGGCAAGAAGGTTTTTATCCGCGGCAACCATGACTATTGGTGGAACGGGATAACCAAAATCCGCCGTTCGGCGCCCGACGATACTTTCTGCTTTTTGCAGAACGACTGCGTTAAATTTAACGACGTAGTTATTTGCGGTTCGCGCGGTTGGACATGCCCCGGGAGCAATGATTTTACCGACAACGATATGCGCCTGTATCTGCGTGAGTCAGAGAGGTTCAAGCTCTGCTTCGACGCCGTCAAAAAGGTTAAAGAAGAGGGCGACAGAGTGCTTGCAATGATTCACTACCCGCCCTTTTCACTTAAATCACCCGACACGCTTTTTACCTCTCTCTTTGAAGAAAACGGGGTTGAAAAAGTCATTTTCG
The DNA here is from genome assembly GCA_022508265.1 of Clostridiales bacterium. GTDB lineage: Bacteria > Bacillota > Clostridia > Christensenellales > Borkfalkiaceae > Coproplasma. Next base: position 2,299 of record JAFLVP010000014.1, on the reverse strand, counting down.
GGCATATTCACGGCGCCATTTATTTCCCCCTGCGCACTCAAAAGAACGGCATAGAATATATTCTTACTTCCTGCGACAAAGTCGGCTTTACACTCCAGCGGATATTATAAAAATTCAATAATAATTCCACATAAGATATTAAGGAGGTAATTTTACAATGGAAGAAATAATAGCCCGCCGCCACATTATAAAAGAAAAGGCTTGTTTGGTTTTTATTTTTGTAGGTGTAATGGGTTTGGTATTGGGCGCGTTCTTTGTGGTAGTAAAAGAATTAAATTTATCTTCCGTTCCCGAGGACAGACAGTGGGCTTTAATTCTTTTGGCTTGTATTGAATTTTTTGCAGGCACTTTTGGTATTATTTGGGGGATAATAAGTTTAAAAAAGGCTAAAACTCCGCCCGAGCTGATAGTTTTGAGCGGAAGAAGATTGAAGTTTGTCGGCGGGTATTGCTGTGATATTAAAGATATTGTAAATGCCACCTGCAAAGTATCTAAATACGACCCTTCGGGTTTAGGCACGCTGCAAATTGTATTAAAAGAGGGAGTTATTAAATATAAACAAGTCGAAAACGCGGCACAAGCTTGCCAAAGATTGACGGAGTTAATGCAGCAAAGCCGTTAGTCGCAAATAAAACGGTATAAAAGCGGCGCTCAACCGAGCGCCGCTATATATTTAAAATTTTTCGAATTTATAGCCTTGTTGTTTAAAATAGAGAATTACGTTTTTAAGCGCCTCGGCTGTTGCTGTCTTGTCGGTTGTATCGTGGGCAAGCAGAACAACTTTGTCTCTGTTCGCCGCCGTTGCAACCGCCGTATCGAAAAGATTGTCGGGTGTGGGGTCTTGCAGCTCGGCGTCGTTTAAAGAAGCGTTCCAATCTATATACTTCATACCCCTGTCAAGCACCGCCTGTTTTAAGGGTTCGGAAAGAAAAAAGCTCCCTCCGGGGAAGCGGTAAATCGAGGCAGGCGCGCCCGTAATCTCTTTAATTACCTCGTTGCACTTGTCAATATCCTCTAAAAGGCTTTGAACGGAAGAGTAGATTTCATTGTAAATATGCGAATAGGAGTGCACGCCAAGAGCATGTCCCTCGCGTATCGCCCGCCTTAAAATATCCTTGCGCAAAACGGCATTTTTACCGACTATAAAAAAGGTGGCTTTAACGTTTTCCTCTTTCAAGACGTCCAGAATTTTGGGTGTAACTCTGTCACTCGGACCGTCGTCGAAAGTTAGATATATTATCTTTTCACTGTTGTCGGCAAAAGTTAAAGTCGTTTTTTGAGGCGTAAACCCCGCAACCAACGCAATTATGACTGCAAGCAACAAAATTGCCGCGAAAACTGTGCTGTAATTTCTCTTCATAACCACATTTTGCGCAATTTGCAAAAAATTACGATAAACCGCGCAGAATAGAGGCATATTTTTGTGAACAGTATTAAAAAAGTTCAATATTTATAACCGTGTCGGCAATGGCAATTTGAAGCTTTCGCAAATCTTTCGAGTAAACGATTCCGCTTCCCGCATCCTCGCAAATAATAATAAGTCTTTTAAGCTCGTTTGAAAAACAGTTGCTTAGGTTCGCGCTTTGCAAGCTTTTAAGCCCTTTTAAAAGGTCGGAAAGGACCTGTTTTGCGTTTGCTTGCGAGTATTCGCCCGTATCCAGCTTGTTTGCGCAGGTATATGCGAGCGAAGAAAGAGAGGTAAGGGTGTTCAGATTTCCCTTGAAAAGCTCGGCATTTTTGCCCGCCGAACGGGGCAGCGAGTACTCCTTTGTCTCTTTTTTTAACACGAAACAGTCAAGCTCGCGCCGTGCAAGGCTGTCGCGCACCGCGTTTGCGTCGTTTTCGGAGTAGTAGCAGGATACGGTTATAAAGTATTCGCCGTCGAGCTCGAGAATGTATCCCGCCCCGCCGTAGCTTGAAACGGCGTCGGAAATGGACGAGGCGGAAATATAGTTGTCCGCAGTCTTGTGACATACGAAATAGAAAGTTGTCTCAAAGGTCAGCGTTATGGTGTTGCACGAAACGGCAAATGCGCATATGATTACGGTAACCGCAAAAATTGCCCCAACGGCAACGACAAATGGTGTAATTTCCCGTCTGCGCACTCTCATAGTATAAAAATATTACGAAACCTCAATTTCTATTCGGCAAAACGGACAATAAAAATTTTTCAACGGCATAAAAACGCTTGCAAAAATAAATTTATTTGATATAATAATATAGCAAGTTGCAATTAAATAGATTTGCTACTGTGGCTCAGTTGGTAGAGCAGCTGATTCGTAATCAGCAGGTCGCCGGT
>JAFLVP010000013.1 GCA_022508265.1 Clostridiales bacterium | reverse complement strand
TGGGTTCGGTTGCTTATACAGTTATCCCGATTGTAACAATACTTGTATTTTGGGTATATCTATTTTTTCGAATATATAGAAGTCTTAAAAACTCATCACTGAAAAAAGGCTGGCAAATAGCAATTCCGTTAACGGTCGGCGGTGCGATAACCTTGCCAATTGCCGGGCTTTGGACGGCAATAGATGCATACAGCGTTACGGTTATCTACTTTTGTGTGTTTTTGTTGCTGACCGATTTTATAACCTTTATCATTCGCTTGTTGTGCAAGCGTGACAATAAAATTTGGCAGATAATTCGCAACTTTATGCTGATACCTTTACTCTGTACGGTTATTGTATTTACTTACGGAATAATCAATGTCGGAAATATCGTTCGGACCGAATATGATATTTCGACATATAAAAACATTCGTGCAGAAGGCTATAAAATAGCTTTGTTATCAGACGTGCACTACGGAAAATTAAATAATAAAAACGATTTAGAAAGACTTGCTGAAAGCCTATCTGAACAAGAACTTGATATAGTTATCATATGTGGCGATATTGTTGATGAGGATACGACAAAAGCGCAGGTGCATGAAATTTTTTCAATTTTAGGAACTATAAAAAGTTCATACGGCAGTTACTTTATTTTCGGAAATCACGACAAACAGCCATATAATAAAAAGCCTGTCTTTACCGAAGCTGAATTAGTTTCCGTTATTGAGCGGAATGGAATAAACATACTCAACGATGAGTCGGTTAATATCGGCGACGATATTTTGCTTGTGGGCAGGCGGGATAGAAAGGATGAAAGAAAGTCGGTTGAAGAATTGCTTATCGGTGCGGACAGTTCAAAATACATAATTTTCGCCGACCATGAACCGTATGATTTTAAGATAAAGTCGGGTGCAGGGGTTGATTTACAGCTTTCAGGGCATACCCATGCTGGACAATTATTCCCTGTCGGTACCGTTATGAATTTGTTTAATATAGGTGATATGGTGTATGGGAAGAAGCAGGTTGGCAATATGATAGCAATAACCACGTCCGGAATAACCGGGTCGCATCCACTACGCACACAAGGCAGATCGGAGTATGTTGTAATTACTATTTATAGTAAATAATAGAATTATAAATTTCAATTTAACGCGGGGAAGTCGGGATTTATTCCCGCTTTTTTGCTTTAATGATCCGTATATAGTAAAAAATTCCCCGAAATTATGTCAATTTATGGGGATAGGGTCTTAATTATTTGACACTTTTTATATTATAATTATAATTTTGTATGTACAGAATGTAGGAGAACACTATGTCAGAAAAAATTCCGGCGGAAAGCGAAGAACAAATCATTCAGGAAGCAACTGTCGAAACGGAAAACGGGCTTTCGAGTGAGGAACCCAAGGCTACGGAGAATAAGGAGCTAAATAAAGACCCGATAGAGGCTCTTCCTCGTGAATACAGACGCCGTCATATGTTGGATTTATTCCGCAGACCCAGACGCAGAATAAGAGGGCATGAGGACGAGGATGACACTCATAAATTTTCAATTAAAAGAGCCGTGAGCATCGAAGGCTTTGTTACTCTTGCGATTATTTTGCTGATATTCATACCCATTGCAATCATTATGGGGTTTGGCAATATGCTCAACACGTTATTTAATAACGCTTTGGATTTATTGCAAAATACTTGCTTTTATCTTATGGGCGTTGCCGTCGTTATCGGCGCATTGAGTTCGGTACTCACCGAATTCGGCGTTATATCCCTTGCGAACAAGGGTCTGTCGCCGCTTATGAAGCCTATTTACGGTATGCCCGGCGCAACCTCGGTTGCCATATTCTCGGCATTTCTTTCCGACAATCCCGCAGTTCTTACGCTTGCCGATGACATAAGATACAGAAGATATTTCAAAAAGTATCAGCTTGCCGGACTTACCAATTTAGGTACCGCATTCGGTATGGGACTTATCGTTGTAATCACCATGGCGGGCAAGTCGGTATCGGATGGCGGTTCAACCGTTCTTGCGGTTTGCATGGGTGTAGTCGGCGCTTTAATAGGCAGTATAGTCGCAACGAGACTTATGCTAAGAAAGTCCAAGAAGCTTTTCGGTAAGGAAGCCGAGGCCGCTCCAAATCAGGATTTGGCTTTCGATCCCGTCAACCAGCGCGAGGCACGCAAAGGTGGCTTCGTACAGCGTTTCTTTGACAGCCTGCTCGAGGGCGGCGCAAGCGGCGTTAAAATAGGTCTTGCCATAATACCGGGCGTATTGATTATTGCCAATCTCGTTATGCTTCTGTCCGACGACGTAACTACCACAAAAATGGTAGTCGATGAAGTTACCGGTGTGCTTACCGAAGTTAAAGTTACTACTTACCAGGGGCTGGCTCATCAAGGCGTAGGACTGTTTCCCTGGATAGGCGAGAAGCTGTCGGTTATTTTGGGACCGCTGTTCGGATTCGAGACTTCGTCGGCAATAAGTATACCCATCACCGCACTCGGAAGCGCCGGAGCGGCAGTGGGACTCGTAGGGAACGGAGTATACACGGCTACAGAAATCTCCGTCTTTACTTCGATGTGTATGTTCTGGAGCGGCTATCTTTCCACGCACGTTGCAATGATGGACAGCCTTGGATTCAGAAAACTTACAACTAGTTCGATACTTTACCATACCATAGGCGGAGTTGTTGCGGGGTTCTGCGCTCACTGGCTGTATGCGCTATTTGCTTTACTACTATAAAGCTTTAAATACAAAGAGATTAAAATATGGAAACCAACAAGTACATAATTGATTTTTATAATAATTATGACGAGGACAATCGCCTTACGTCAAAGCACGGTCAAGTGGAATTTCTTACGACCGTGCGGTATATAGATAAATACATAAAAGAGGGCGACCGCGTGCTTGAAATCGGTGCGGCGACAGGGCGATATTCTCATGCATTAGCGAGGCGGGGATATAAAGTTGATGCGGTAGAATTAGTTGAGCATAACATAGAAATTTTCCGTAAAAATACGCTGCCGACCGAAAATATTACGATTATACAGGGTAATGCGCTTGATTTGTCTGCTATTCCCGATAATCAATATGATATTACGCTACTATTGGGACCGATGTACCATCTTTATACCGAAGAGGATAAGCGTCAGGCGTTGAGTGAGGCAATCCGTGTGACAAAACGCGGCGGAGTTATTTTTGCCGCATACGTTATATCAGACGTCTGTGTGCTGGAGGAAGGCTTTTATCGTAAAAAGTTCAGTGTTGCTGAATACATAAAAAACGGCTTGATTGATCCAAATACGTTTGCAACAAAGTCCGAGCCGAAAGAATTATTTGAACTTGTCCGTAAAGAGAATATAGATAAATTGATGTCATTATTGCCTGTAACGCGTTTGCGCTATGTCGCGTCAAACGGGTTATCCCAACTTATGCGGGAAACAATAGATAATTTGGACGACGAAACTTTTGATTTATATCTGAAATATCACTTCGCCATATGTGAAAGAGAAGATATGGTCGGCTCTACGAGTCATGCACTTGATATCTTTAAAAAGAATTAGGTTACAAAAATCAAAAATCGGTTTAGCAGTCTGCTAAACCGATTTTTATATTAAAAGAAGATTATCGTTATTGGATTTTCCGCTCAATAGATTGTATAGTGTACAAGCTTTGGTGTCGAGTTCGAAACATTTTTTGCCCAAATCAGATAGATTTCTCAAGTCGCGCCCCCTTATGATTACGGGGAATTTTGACTTTGAAAGTGATGAAAAAATCTCGTCGGCACAATTTTTACTTACAGCAATAGGCTTGATGTAGAGTTCGGAATTTAAGAAAGCTTTACTGTCGTTTTCGTAAATTCCAAGCAGGTTGGCGCACATTATGCGCTTTATCCTTGACTGTGAGTAGCGTTTTGAGGTGCATTTTTGCAAAATTTGTTCGTAATCGCAGTCCTTGGCGATATCGACAAGTCTGTTTTCAAGCCCTTCAGAGCAACCGCAAATGCTTTTTAACTTCTCGGGATTGGCACGAACCAAATCGTATCGCGCCTGCCATTTGAACTTTTCCGCGTTTGTCGCATTTTTCAAGTCTTCATAAACACAATCCGGAACGTTATTTTTGACGAGGTGAGAGGTCAAATTTCTGCGTATTGCGCTTGCCGAAGAAAAATCGCTTTTCAGCTCATTGTCGTTGAAATCAGCGCCCTTGCGCTTTATGGGCAATATATTTATATTGCAATTTGCAGACAAAATAGCTTTGGTATATTCAAGTCCCAAAATATTGTTGGGTTTTTCCAAAAGCTCGGCATTTCCGCCGACGCTTCTAAACGCTTGCGAGTAGCTTTTTATATAGCTGTTTCCCTCATCAAGGTTATTGTTTAAGATTTTTTTAAATTCTTCGCTCTCGTTGAGTAAAATCTGTGCTGCTTTCAAGTATTCTTGTTTGTCGTCGTCCTCGCACCCGAAAGCAAGACAACTAATTTCGGGAATAGAGCTTAAAATTTTTATTGCACCCTTTGCAAAGATTTCCGCAGGGGCAACCGAAAAGGCGACGGGCAGCTTGATTACACAGTCTGCACCGTTCAAAATTGCGTGACGGGCACGGGTAATTTTATCCAAGACGGCGATATCGCCGCGCTGGGTAAAGCTACCGCTCATAATGCACAGCACTTTATCGCACCTCGAAAGATGTCTTGCTTGGTCTAAAATATACTTATGACCGTTATGAAAGGGATTAAATTCGCAAATTATTGCACAAATATTCATTATAAACTTTACAACTTGAAATAACTGTTATATAATGGTAAATAAGTTGTTTCGACTATCATTATATAATGTTTCGTCGGAAAAATAAAGTATTTTAAGGAGATAGCGATGTCAATTTTGGACAAACTTAAAAAGGCAGGACACGAAATGGTGGACGCAATCAACGGCACACCCGCACTTTTGAGAGAGATCAAAGAGAGAGCGGCAAGCCGCAAGAAGACAATAGTGTTATGCGAAGGAGAAGACAAGCGTGTAGTTGAAGCTGCCGCAAAGATTACGGCGCAGGGAATTGCCAAGATAGTTCTTATAGGCAACGAGGAGGAGTGCAAAAAAGTTGCGCCCGACGTTGATTTGACGGGTATTACGCTTGTGGACCCTCTCACGTCCGACAAAACCGAAGAATATGCTAAAATTCTTTACGAAGCTCGTAAGGCAAAGGGTATGACCGAGGAACAGGCAAAGGAGCAGGCAAAGGACAGGACTATGTTCGGCGCACTCATGCTCAAGGCAGGCGACGTAGACGGCTACGTTTCGGGCGCGTGCCACTCCACGGCAAACACACTTCGCCCCGGTTTGCAGGTCATTAAAACCGCTCCCGGCATCAAATCGGTTTCGAGTTGCTTTATTATGATTGCTCCCAATAAGGACAATCCGTATAATCCCGACGGCGTTGCAGTATTCGCCGACTGCGCTATAAACATCGAGCCCACGGCTGAAGAGCTTTCCGATATTGCAATTTCTTCGGCTAAAACGGCGAAAAATATTGCGGGAATCGAACCCAAGGTTGCAATGCTTTCGTTCTCGACAAAGGGAAGCGGCAACGACGACAAATATACCCAATCCGTACCCAAGGTTCAAAAGGCTACCGAGCTTGCGCAGGCAGCTGCTCCCGACCTTGCAATCGACGGCGAATTCCAGTTTGACGCGGCTGTAGCACCCGAGGTCGGACAGCTTAAAGCACCTAACTCTTTCGTGGCAGGTCATGCAAACGTATTCGTATTCCCCAATATCAATGCGGGTAATATAGGCTATAAAATTGCTCAACGCTTCGGCGGATATATGGCTATAGGCCCTATCTGCCAGGGCTTTGCAAAGCCTTTGAACGATTTGTCGCGCGGATGCGATGTAGAAGATATAGTTGCGACGGTAGCGGTTACCGCTTTGCAGGCAGAGTAACGGGAGGAGTAAAAAATGAAAATTCTTGTAGTTAATGCGGGTAGTTCGTCCCTCAAATATCAGCTTATAGATATGGAAACCGAAAAGGTTCTTGCAAAAGGAGGCTGTGAGAGAATAGGAATCCCCGGCTCGCTTTTAAAAGCCAAGGGCAACGGCAACGAAAAGGTTTACGAACAGGATTTACCCAACCACAAGGTTGCAATCGAGCTTGTTTTACACGCTTTGAGCGACGGAGAAATCGCCGTTATCAAGTCTATGAACGAAATCGGTGCAGTCGGTCACAGAATGGTTGCAAGCGGCGAATATTTCAACAAAACTACGCTCGTAACCCCCGAAGTTTTGAAAACTTTGGAAGAAAAGACCTTTGAGCTTGCGCCTTTGCACAACCCTGCGGCGGCAACCGGGCTTCGCGCATGCATGGAAGTTATGCCCAAGACGCCTATGGCTATAGTGTTCGATACTTCTTTCCATGCAACGATGCCCGAAAAGGCGTACCTCTACGGTATCGATTACGAAGACTATAAAAAATACGGAGTAAGAAAGTACGGCTTCCACGGCACGAGCCACAAATTTGTATCGGCAGAAGCGGCTAAATATATAGGTAAACCCGCAAGTGCGCTTAAAATAGTTACCTGCCACCTCGGCAACGGTTCGTCTATTTCGGCGGTTGACGGCGGAAAATGTATAGATACTACAATGGGCTTTACGCCTCTTGCGGGCGTTCTTATGGGAACGCGTTCGGGAGACATCGACGCGTCGGCAGTTGAATTCCTTGCAAGAAAGAAAGGGCTTTCACATGCGGACGCAATAAACTATCTCAACAAAAAGTGCGGTGTTGCGGGAATTTCCGGCGTTTCAAGCGATTTCAGAGATTTACTTGCAGGAGAGGAGCAGGGCAACGAACGCTGTGCGCTTGCTCTCGATATGTTCGCTTATCAGACCAAAAAATTCGTCGGTGCGTACGCTGCTGCGATGGGCGGTCTTGACTGCATAGTATTCACGGCAGGCATCGGCGAAAATACGCCTACGGTTCGTGCGGACGTCTGCGAAGGACTTGAGTTCCTCGGCGTTAAATTCGATAATAAGGCAAACAACGAAAACGAAGGCAGAAGCGGCGGTTCGATACGTGAAATTTCCACGAAAGACAGTAAAGTTAAGGTTTTGGTTATCCCTACTAACGAAGAACTCGTAATTGCGAGAGAAACCGCCGAACTTTTATAAAATTTGTTAATACCGCATTGAAAATAAGTTGACAAAGAAAATGCGGTATTATATAATTTTACAGTCAACTCGGGTATGGAATTAGAAGTTAAAAAACTAATTATACAAGGCAAATACGTCGGTAGTTTCGATTTTGATTATGACCCGCCTGCAGATATCTGTTTAATTCCGCTTTGCTCAATATGCAAAGTAAGAATTCACGGCGATTATGAGATTTTCGACGACGACTCGGTTGAGATAAAACTCAACTTAAATTACCTGATTTCGGGGCAATGCTCTTATTGTCTTAACAGTGCGGAAAAGAAAGTCGATTATTTGACCGAAATATTGTTCGTTCCCGAAAACGACGGAGAAAATTATTATTACGACGGATTCAAAATCAAATTGAACACCGCCGTTAACGATGCAATACTTATTAGTCAGCCCAATATTTTACTCTGTAAAGAGGACTGCAAAGGTATTGACGTTACCTAAAAAATTCAAAGAGGTGAAGAAAAATGGCAGTACCTAAAAGAAAACAGTCCAAAAGCAGGACAAATAAAAGGTTTGCAAACTACAAGGCAACAGCTCCTACACTTGTGGAGTGCCCTCATTGTCACTCGCTCAAAGAGGCTCATAAGGTTTGCAAAAATTGCGGTTACTACGACAAAGTCGAAGTTATTGCGCAAGACGAAAAGAAAGCTAACTGAAATTTGCGGACTGCCTTTAGGCGGTCCGTATTTCGGTTTATATGGAAAGGAGTTTTAATATGAAACATACCGATATCAAAGAATTGTTTTTGAACGGCGAGAAGTTTACGGATAAGAGCGTAACTGTCTGCGGCTGGGTCAGAACGTGGCGCGATTCTAAAAGCGTGTCGTTTATCGAGCTCAACGACGGAACTTCGCTTAAAAATATTCAACTTATAATCGATAAGGGTTCACTTCCCGACAATATAGTTAAGCCTGCGCTTGTCGTGGGTGCTTCGCTTATGGTTACGGGTAAGTTTATCGTATCCGAGCGCAACGGTTATGAAATCAGCGTTACTTCTTTGGAGGTACTCGGCGACTGCCCGCAGGATTATCCTTTGCAGAAAAAGCACCATACGCTTGAATTTTTGAGAACAATTCCCCATCTCCGTCCGCGTACGAAATATTTCGAGGCTGTTTTCGGCGTAAGAAATCAGCTTTCATTTGCCATACACAAATATTTCAACGACCACGGCTACAAGTATGTGCATACGCCCATAATTACGGGTAGCGACTGCGAAGGCGCGGGCGAAATGTTCAGGGTAACTACCCAGCCCTGGAATTCAAAAGCCAAAACCGAAGAAGAGTATTTCGGCGGAGATTTCTTCGGCGCAAAGGCGGGGCTCACCGTATCAGGTCAGCTTGAAGGCGAAGTTGCGGCTATGGGGCTCGGTAAAATTTATACCTTCGGACCGACCTTCCGCGCAGAGCACAGCAACACAACCCGTCATGCGGCGGAATTCTGGCAGATTGAGCCCGAAGTTTGCTTTGCAGACCTTAAAGACATTATCGAAATTGCCGAAGATTTCATTAAATTTATAATTAAATACGTTGTGGATAACTGCCCCGACGAGATGGATTATTTCAACGAGCGCATAGAAAAGGGGCTAAAAGAAAAGCTACAGCACGTAATTACAAGCGAATTCGGTAAAATCACTTATACCGATGCCGTTGAAGTGCTCAAAAAATCGGGTAAGGAGTTCAAATATCCCGTAGAGTGGGGCAGTGATTTACAGACCGAACACGAGAGATATCTCACGGAAGAATATTTCAAAAAGCCCGTGTTCGTAACCGACTATCCCGCAAGTATTAAGGCGTTCTATATGAAGCAAAACCCCGACGGAAAGACGGTCGCGGCAACCGACCTGCTCGTTCCCGGTATAGGCGAAATTATAGGTTGTAGCGAGAGGGAGACGAGCCTTGAAAAGCTTAAAAATGCAATGATAGTTCGCGGTATGCCCCTCGAATCTTATAATGAATACCTTGATACACGCAAATATGGCAGTGTGACCCACAGCGGTTTCGGACTTGGTCTCGAGCGCATTTTGATGTATATAACGGGAGTTCAGAATATAAGGGATACGCTTTTGTACCCGAGAACGGTTGGGAGTCTTTAATTTAAACATATGAAAAAGAGAATTTGCGTTATTTTTACAGGCGGTACGATAGGTTCGCGTTCGAACGGAAATACCGTCGACCTCAAAGACGAGAGTAAAAGTTTTCTTATAGAAAAATATTGCGAGAAATTTGGTTGTGATATTACTTTCGATGAGCTCCGTCCGCTCAATATTTTAAGCGAAAACGTTCAGCCCGCCCACCTTGAAATTATGGCGGACTGTGTGAGAGGGGTGGATAAAAGTAAATATGACGGCATTATAGTAACACACGGAACAGATACGCTCTGTTTTACTGCCAACCTTTTCAGTCAGATTTTTTGCGATATACAAATCCCCGTGGTGTTTGTTTCCGCGCTCTATCCGTTGGATGATAATCGAAGTAAGGGCGTTGAAAATTTTGCTGGTGCCGTTACGTTTATTGAGAGTGTTGACTACGGCGGTGTTTTCGTCAGCTTTGAAAATTTCAATGAAAATTGCAAGATCCATCTTGCAAGCAGGCTCATTTCCGCTGCACAGATAAGCGGGGAGTACGAAAGTATTTTAAAAATTCATTACGGCGAAATAGTTGACGGAAAATTTGTACATAACTGCGTAATAGGAAATCCCACGCCTGAGCAGCTTAAATTGACGCGAAAACCTTGCAAAGCACAGAAGCTCTGCATGGATTTGGTTACTATTCAGGCACATTCCCTCCTCAATTTCGACTTCTACCGTTTTACAACCGTTAAACCCAAGGCGGTAATGGTTCAGCTATATCACAGCGGCACGGTATGTACGGAGGGTAAAGAAGCTAATTTTAAAAATTTCTTAAAATATTGCAAGTCACTCGGCATAGAAGTAGTAATTTCCACAATCGATAGCGCTGCCCGGACTTATTCGAGTGCGCTCGGGCTTCCGGATTTGTGTACTGCGGCATACGACATAAGCTTTGAAATGGCAACAGTAAAGGTTTTGCTTGCGCTTGGTTCGGGGTTAAGCATTCAGGAAGAGCTTGCTACCAATCGCTTTTTTGAAAAGGTGAGATAGAAATAGGGCAAAATCAAATGAAAACTATTGTAAATATTGACGGTATGTGCTGCGACCGCTGCGCTAAAAGAGTGGAAGAAAAGCTTTCTGTTGCTAAAAACGTCATATCGGTTGACGTTAAATTTAAAAAGAAAATTGCCGTAATTCGCAGCAGGGAAGAGGTTTCAAAAGAGGAAATAGAGCAAATTGTTACAGACGCGGGCTACACTTTTCTGTCAATTGAGCAAAAATGACAGTATTAGTCCTTTTGTGACAGTATAAGACTTTGTAATGTTTTGACATATTTGCATACGGGGCTTTAAAATATTTATAGGAGGTCGCGTATGCAGGAAACAATGCTTTTAGATAGACGCACAAGAGATTTAGTCAGAGAGTATGTTCCGGAGGGCGACGTGCTTGACAGCATTGTCTGCTTTTTCTCGATATTCGCAGATCCGACAAGGGTAAGGATGCTCTCCGCACTTGCAATTTCGGAGATGTGCGTAACCGATTTGTCGAGAGTTCTGGACATAAATCAAACTACGGTTTCACATCAGTTAAGACTTTTGAAAAATCTCGGAATAGTAAAAAGTGACAGACAGGGCAAAATAATTTTTTACAGCCTAGTCAACGATACCGTAAACGACGTTATGTTAAAAGGAGTTGAATTTCTCGGCTGTTGATTAAATTATTTCGAACGAGAAACTTAAATTTTCGCTTTCCCAATTATAGCGGGAAAGCGTTTTACTTTTATTGCATAAAAATTGCAGATGTGTTATAATTTATTGGATTATGGATGTAATAAAGGAAAAACTTAAACTGCTGCCCGAAAATCCGGGGGTATATATAATGCTCGACGAATATCAAAACGTTATATACATCGGCAAAGCCCGCGTTCTTAAAAATAGGGTAAGGCAGTACTTTCATAATTCACCAAAGCCCGAAAAAGTTATGAAAATGGTTGAAAACATCCGTGATTTCAACTACATTATAACTCAAACGGAAATTGACGCGCTTGCGCTTGAAAACAATTTAATTAAAAAGTACAAGCCAAAGTATAATATTCTTTTAAAAGACGATAAGACATATCCGTATATCAAGGTCGATATGCGGGAGGAGTTTCCGACTTTTTCGATAACTCGCAAAATAAAAAAGGACGGCTGTAAATATTTCGGACCCTTTATGGGCGGAATCAATTGCAAGGATATACTCGATACGTTGCAGCTGTCCTTCTGTGTTCGCCTCTGCCATACGGCTACGACGGGCAAAAAGAGAGAGTGCCTCAATTATCATATAGGAAGATGCACTGCACCCTGTGCGGGTAAGGTTACAAAAGAGGACTATGCCTTGCAGGTTAAGCGAGCACTTTCATTCCTTGACGGGAACTATAAAGAGGCGGAAAAGGTTTTAAGCGATAAAATGTTGAACGCTGCGGAAAACGAGAACTTTGAGATGGCGCTCGATTACAAGAATAAGCTTGCAATGCTCTCAAAGCTCGAGGCAAAGCGGATTACTTCTTTAAATACCTTTATCGATGCCGATATAATTGCGTATTCGACAAATAACCTCTATTCTGCGGTCAATATTTTGATTACGCGCAAGGGAATAATGCAGGGTGGAAGCAATTTTGCGCTTGACGAAGCGCATATGTCGGACGGAGAGGCGTTGACTGGCTTTATAACTCAATATTATTTAAACCATGAAATTCCGTCGGAGATAATCGTTGAAGAGTTTTGTGAGAAGGAACTGTTGCAGAACTATTTTAAGGATAAATTCGGCAAGACAGTGGAGATTACTGTCGCAAAGCAGGGCAATAAAGCCCGACTTTTGCAAATGGCAAAGCAAAATGCCGTCGAGTTTCTTGAAAAATCGATTGACAAGATTAAACACAAGGACGATATGACTGTAAATGCCTGCAAGAGGCTTCAACAGCTTTTATCCCTTCAAAAATATCCGAGAAGAATGGAGTGCTACGACATTTCCAACGTCAGTGGCGTGGATAAGGTAGGCTCTATGGTCGTATTTATCGACGGAGAGGCGGATAGAAACAGTTACCGACGTTTCAAAATTAAAACTGTAGAGGGCGCAAACGATTTCGCATCACTGCAAGAGATGTTACTTCGTAGGCTTGAAAAGCTCGGAAGTGAGGAGGAAGATAAATTTCCAAAGCCCGACCTTGTAATTATAGACGGAGGCAAGGGGCAGCTGTCTTCGGTAAATGAAATATTTGAGCAAAACGGCGTAGAAGGTATAGAGCTGATTTCGCTTGCCAAGCGCGAGGAAGAGGTTTTTACTATAAGCTCTGACGTGGGAATAAAAATTCCGCACAGAGATTACGCCCTTAAAATGTTACAGCGCATCCGCGACGAGGCGCATAGATTTGCGATTACCTATTTCAGAAATCTGCACTCGAAAAATAATTTAAAGAGCGTATTAAGCGAGATTGAAGGGATTGGTAAGGTGCGAAGAAAGGCACTTTTGGAAAAATTCGGCACTCTAAATAAGATAATGGAAGCGAGTGTGGACGAGCTTTGCGAGTGTGACGGAATAAGTAAGAGCGTAGCCCAAAAGATTAAAAGCTATTTGGACGAAAATTTATGAAAAAAATAAATTACAAGCTGATTATATCCGATTACGACAGCACCTTGACGAGCGGTAAAAATCAAATTCCCAAAGAAGTAAGAAAGGCAATAAAAGAATACGTGGAGTGCGGGGGCATTTTTGCTATATGTACGGGCAGGATGCTACGCTCCATAATACCACAAGCAAAAAAGCTTGGACTAAAGGGGCTTGTAGCGGCAAATCAGGGAATTGTGATTGCCGATATCGAAAGCGGGAAACTTATAAAGAACGGCGGTATGACTTCTGATGAAACCGCACTTGTGTGCCGTGCTATTGAAAAGTTAAATCAGCACATAAATTTATACTCTGGCGACGATTTATATACCGATATACCTAAAAACAATAAATATTTAAAGCAGTATGAAAAGATTGTGCAAATAAAGTCCATTCATATTGACGGAAAGGCTTCCGATTTTGTGCAAAAGAGCAATCTTACATATCAAAAGGTTGCGATATTGATAGATCCAAACGCAAGACAGAGAGTTTACGAAATCCTTTCAAATGAGTTAGGAGATAAATTCGACGTAACGTGCAGCGCGAACGTGCTTGTAGAAGTATCCCCTTACGGAGAGACAAAAGGTAAAGCAGTTGAATTTCTGGCAAAGCATTACGGTGTTCCGATAGAAAAGACAATAGCCGTCGGCGATAATCTCAACGACCTTACAATGATTGAAGTAGCAGGAATAGGTGCTTGCGTCGGCAACGGCGTTGAAGAACTAAAACGAGCGGCAAACTACGTAAGTTTGCCAAGTTGCAAGGGCGGAATTGCCCAAATTATAGAAAGATACGGATTTGCATAGTACTATGTCTGAAATATTAGCCCCTGCGGGCAATAAAAATTGCGCATATTCGGCAATAAATGCCGGCGCAGACGCAATCTATTTAGGGTTGAAAAATTTTTCCGCACGCTCGTCGGCAGAAAATTTCGATTTTAGCGAGCTTGAGGAAATTTGTACCTACGCTCACGCTTTGGGCGTAAAAGTTTATGTTGCAATGAATACCCTGATAAAGGACAGCGAGCTTTCGGCATTTTTAAACGATGCTGCTTGTTCTGTCAATGCTGGTGCGGATGCGCTTATTATTTCCGACATTTTTTTAGGTGCTTATATTAAGAATATATGCCCTGAAATAGAGCTGCACCTTTCGACTCAAGCAGGCATTTGCAACGTATACGGCGCAAGGCTTGCAAAAGACTATGGGTTCAGTCGTGTAATTTTATCAAGAGAAACGGCATTTTCGGATATTGCCGATATTGCGAAAATAATTGAAACAGAGGTCTTTATTCAAGGCGCGCTCTGTACCTGTTTTTCCGGGCAGTGCTATTTGTCCTCTTTTGCCGGCGGAAACAGCGGAAATCGCGGCAAATGTAAGCAGCCTTGCAGAAAGCTTTATTCTATTGACCGCATCGGATATGAGGAGCAGGCATACAGGCTTTCACTTTCCGATCTCTCTATTGGACGAAATATCGAAAAACTTTTAGATGCGGGCGTATTTTCCTTTAAAATCGAGGGTAGAATGAGACGCTCCGAGTACGTCTGTGCCGCAGTAGAATATTATAAAACTCTTCTGTGCGGTGAGAGTGGCGACAGGCAGTTAAGCAACTTAAAACGCACTTATAATCGCGGAAATTATACAAAAGGACTTGCGTTCGGGCAGGATAAATCCTTTATTTCCTCCCGGGTGCAGGGGCATATTGGCGAATTTGTCGGCATTGTAAATGTTGAAAACGGCAAATATTTGTGCGATACCAAAGCTAAATTTTCAGATGGCGACTGCTTTAAAATTTTAAGAAACGGCAAAGAAGTCGGTGGAGCAAAATTCGGCGGAACTACTCACTCAAAACCTATTTTAACCACGAACGCGCACTTAAAAAACGGTGATAAAGTATTTATTACAACAGACGCCGAGCTAAATAAAAATCTGCTTTCAAAGCGCAAAAGTATTAAAATAGAGCTTTCTGCGCAGTTTAATTCGGGGGAGAAAGCAAAAATAAACATAAACGGCAACGAATATTTCTCGGAAAGTATTCTTGAGCCGTCGGTTAGTCGTCCATTGACTTCGGAAGATATTATAAACTGCTTTAAAAAGATTGATAAATATCCTTTTGAGGTCATTTTCGGCGCTATTCAAACTGATGGAGTGTTTGTTGCGTCTTCGCAGTTGAACGGAATAAGGCGCAAAGTTTACGCTGAATTTTATTCCTCACTTTCGCAAAAAAGTAAGGACAAAATCAATTTAACCTATAAATCTTATGATGATAAGTGTGTTCAAAACAATAAAACTGCGGTAATTTGCGGCAATTTAAACGATCTTAAAGCTGATATCGGTATATTAAAACTTACCGATTTCAGTTTACCCTATAATGATTTAATCACTCGCTTTGACGGCGAAAAATATCTCTATCTTCCTCCCTATATCAGAGGCGAAGAAATCAGTAAGTTTAAGGAAATCATTAAAGATTTTGACGGAATTTACAGCGACGGAATTTATGCTGTAAAGCTCTGTGAAGAAGTAAACAAGCCGTTGTTTGCAGGTACGGGATTGAATATATCCAATGAGATTGACGTAGGCCTTTGTAATGCAAAATACATAGCGCTGTCAAAGGAAATCAACTGCGCAGAAGCTAAACGGCTTTCCCGTGAAAACACATTTTACCTCGTTGCCGGCGATATAAAAGCGATGGATTTGATTTACTGTCCGTTCGGCAAAAAATGTTCCGCCTGCGATAAACGTAAGAGCTACGTCTTGACCGACGAAAGCGGTAGAAAATTTACGTTAAAACGTTACAAAATCGGCGAGAATTGCCGTTTTGAGCTTTATAACTGTGCGTGCCTCGTGAGCGGGGCTTCGCCTGTCGGGAAACTTATTGATTTGTCCGTAAGCGAAAACGCAGGTAAAGTACTTCAAAATTTAGACAACGAAAATGCACTTAAAGAAATTTTTATAAATTACACGAGGGGTCACAGCGTAAATTCAGTGAATTGATATGAATAATCACAGTATTGAAAAGCTTGAACTCAATAAAATACTTTCCGCAGTTTCGGAGTACGCCGCAACAAAGGGTGGCAAGACGGATATTTTATCGTGCCGTCCTTCTGACGAGTTAGGCGAAGTCAGGCGCAGACTTTCGCTTACTTTTGAGTGCGATAGGCTTCTTTACAAATACGGCATTGGAAAGATTGAAAGCTTCGTGTCCGTAAAAGAGGCGGCAGAAAGGGCTAAAAAAGGGTCTACATTGTCGTGTGCCGAGCTTTTGGACTGCGCTGCTCTCTTGCGTTCGGCGAGGTGTGCTTTTGAAAGCATTGATAAGGTTGTTGACGACGAAATTGTCTTGATTCGTGCTTATTCAAACAGACTGTATTTTGACAGATTTACCGAAGGGGACATCTTCGATAAAATTATTTCCGTGGATAGCGTCAGCGACCACGCCAGCGAAAAGCTGTATGCTATCCGCTCTAAAATTAGACTTTTAAACGAAAGAATAAGAGAGCGATTGTCAGAATACGTTGCGGGCAAGGACGGGGAGTATTTGCAGGACGGAATAGTAACGATTAGAAACGACAGATACGTTATCCCCGTAAAAGCCGAGCACAAGAGCCATGTCAAAGGCTTTGTTCACGACCGTTCCAAGACCGGTGCAACCTTCTTTATAGAGCCTGAATATATACTTGAACTCAATAACGAGCTCATCGCCCTTCAAATTGACGAGCGGGAGGAGGTCGAAGCTGTATTAAAGGCGCTGTCCGTGCGCGTAGGCTCTATGTCGGAAAATATTGCAGAGGATGAAATAATTCTTGCCGAGCTTGACGGCATGTTCGCTCGGGCGGAATATTCGTATGCGCACAGATGCACTATGCCGAGCGTAAACGATAGAGGAATTATCCGCATAATCAAAGGCAGGCATCCGTTGATTGACAAAGATAAAGTGGTGCCCGTCTCCGTTGATCTTGGCGAAAGATATAATTTTTTGCTTTTGAGCGGGGCAAATACGGGCGGAAAAACCGTAACGATGAAAACGGTCGGACTTTTCTGTGTCATGGCGGCTTGCGGACTGTATATTCCCGCTTGCGAGGGCAGTCAGGTTGCAGTTTTCAAGAATGTTTTCTGCGATATAGGCGACAGTCAGAGCATTGAGGAAAGTCTTTCAACCTTCTCTTCACATATGACGAATATTGCTTACATTTGCGAAAATGCCGATAATAAGAGCCTTGTGCTTATAGACGAGCTCGGGGGCGGAACTAACCCGGACGAGGGGCAAGCAATTGCGAAAGCCGTTGTAAAACACTTACTCGATTGTGGCGCGAAAGGTATAGTCACAACGCATTTTACACCCTTAAAAGAGTTTGCATATACCGTTAAGGGAATTGAAAATGCGAGTATGGAGTTCGATTCGGACACGTTAAAACCGCTTTACAGATTAAAGACGGGGCTTCCCGGAGCGAGCAACGCCCTCATAATTGCAAGAAGATTGGGGTTGAACGGCGAAATTTTAAAACAAGCCGAGTGCTATCTTTCGGACGGGGCAAGGGACTTTGAAAACATACTGCGCCGCGCGGAGGACAGCCGAATTAAAGCCGAAGAAAAGCTTTCGGAGGCTTTGGTTCTTGAGAAGACTTGGCGTGAAAAGGTCAATTCCGCAAATGCAAAAATTGAGGAAATTAACCGTGAAAAGGAAAAAATAGCAAAATCGGCGAGGAGCGAGAGCAGAAGAATTATTTCCGAGCGAACCGAACAGGCGGAAAGTATTCTTGCCGAGATTGAAAACATATTTAAAAAAACAGAATTAAGTCAGAAAGACTTGATTGCTGCACGAACACTCAAAAATAAGCTGGAAAATACAGCTTTCGAAGAAGAAGAGAGCAAGAAAAAAATTGCGGAATTTGTTCCCGCAACTCCGCAAAATATTAAAAATGGTGTAAATGTTTACGTAAAGCGCATGGACTGCCGCGGAGTTATTACCGATTATTCGGGTAAAAAAGACGAAGCCGAGGTCACTTGCGGCAGCTTGAAAATGCATATAAAGCTTAAGGATTTGTCCGTGTGCCTGAACGAAGATAATGCTCCCGCTAATAAAGTTAAAATTGTAAAAAATCTGCCCAAGGACAGTCCGATACTCGAAATCAATGTGCTCGGACTCACTGTTATAGAGGCACTCTACGAGGTTGATAACTTTATTGACAAGGCATTGATTGACAATCTCGACGAAATCAAAGTTATTCACGGCGTAGGCACGGGAAAGCTCAAAAACGCAATAGCCGAACACCTTAAAAAGCACAAGCGGGTAGAGAGCTTCCGTTCGGGCAAATACGGCGAGGGAGAAACGGGCGTTACCTTTATTAAATTAAAATAGGCAAGATTTACTCTTAAAAGAAATATTATAATAATAGTATTTTGTATTTAGGGGTAAACTAATTGAAAAGCAAACTCATAACAATTTTGACCAACGTGGCGCTTATGGCGGTCGTTCTTGCCGTATCTTTCGTGGGTTTTTATAACGGAAACGCTACGACCGCAATGAATAAAAACGAAAATCTTTTCTATGGCGGAAAGGAAGAAAACGAGGGGGTAAGCCTCACCTTTAATATTTACGAAAGTGCGCAAAACGTTGAAAAAATACTTGATATTTTAGACGAATACGAGGCAAAAGCAACCTTTTTTATAGGCGGAAGCTGGGCAGACGACAACGTAGACTGCGTGAGAGAAATTTATAGTCGCGGCCACGAAGTGGGCAGTCACGGCTATTTTCATAAGGATCACTCGAAAATGAGCCATGAGGCAAATTTGGAGGAAATCCGTCCGAGCATTAAACTTCTGGATATGATTTCCGGGGTGCAGACCAAATTATTTGCGCCGCCTTCTGGTGCTTTTAACGAAAACACTTTAACCGCTTGCGAATCTTTGGGACTGCGTGTTATAATGTGGAGCAGAGACACGATAGACTGGCGTGATAAAGATAAAGGCTTGATAGTTCAGCGTGCCACAAAAAATTTAAAAGCGGGAGAATTTATTTTAATGCATCCCAAGGACGTAACAGTGCAAAGCCTGCCTGAAATATTAACTTACATAAGAGAAAACGGATTAAAAACACTTACCGTTTCTCAAAATTTAGGAGAATAATGGTACACTTTAAAACTTTACCTAACGGAATAAGACTTGTAGTCAATGAGATGTCGTCCTTAATGTCGGTCACTATGGGCATACTCGTGCACACGGGGGCGGCGTACGAAACGGATAAAGAGGACGGCATTTCACATTTTATCGAACATATGATGTTCAAAGGCACTAAAAAGCGCACTGCCTTTGCCATTTCGGACGAGATGGACAGAATCGGCGCTCAAATGAACGCTTTCACGGGCAAGGACTGCACATGCTACTATGCAAAGTCCACGACGGCGCACGCCGCGGAAGCGTTTGAAATTCTTGCCGATCTTTTTTTAAACAGTACTTTTCCCGAGGAAGAGGCTGTTAAGGAAAAGGGAGTTATAATAGAAGAAATAAATATGACCGAGGACACCCCCGACGATCTTTGCCTCGACATTTTATCGCGTGCATTTTACGGCGAGAGAGGGTACGGCAGAAATATTCTCGGTACGCGCGAAAACGTAAATTCTTTTACCAAAACCGACGTAGACGAGTATATGTCCAAGTACTACACTACTGAAAATATAGTAATTTCGCTTGCCGGCAATATTGATATTAAGCTCGCCGAAGATTTGGCTTTAAAATACTTCTCGCATTTGAATAGAAAGAATTTCGACCGAGGAGAAATCCAGGTAAACCTCGCAGGACAGGCGCTTTACAGAAAAAAAGAGATTGAGCAAATTCATTTGGCAATCGCATTCCCCTCGCTCAATCGAAACGACAAGCTCTTCGATGCAACACAGATTATGAACGCAATTTTGGGCGGAAGTATGTCATCCCGCCTATTCCAAACCGTTAGAGAGGAGTTAGGGCTTGCCTATACCGTCTACTCGTACGTCTCTGCCTACAACGAGTGCGGAGCACTTACCGTATATGCGGGAGTAAATTCGGATAAGTACCTTCAATCGGTAGAGGCAATTTACAAATGCATAGAGCAGATTAAGAAGAAAACGATTACGGAAGATGAATTCATACGCGGAAAAGAGCAGCTGATTGCATCCTCCATATTCTCGCAGGAGAACACCTCGTCGCAGATGCTGCTATTCGGAAAGGAGCTTTTGTACAACGATAAATTGTATAATTTCGAAGAGCGCGTAAACAGAATCTCCGCAGTTACACTCAATGATGTGTTTGAGGCGATAGATTTGAACTTTGACGAAAAGGGCAAGGCGTCTGCAATCGTGGGCGCTGTTGATAAACCTTTGTAATATGAACAAGGTTTTCGGCTTCGAGCCTGTATATAATAAAGACAGTAAACTTCTCATTTTGGGAAGTTTTCCGTCTGTTAAGAGCAGAAAAATAGATTTTTACTACGGAAATAGGCAAAACCGCTTTTGGAAGACGGTATGCTCATTTTTCGGAGAAGATATCCCCGAAACACGAGACGGAAAAATCGCGTTTCTGTTGAACCGCAATATTGCGCTTTGGGATATTGTGACCGAATGTGAGATAGAGGGGTCAAAGGACAGCACTATAAAAAATTTCAAAATTGCGGGTCTTGAAAAAGTATTGCAAAACTCGAAAATTAGTTTTATAATACTAAACGGCAGTACGGCTTTTGAAATTTTCAAGAAAAATTACGGCAATATTGATATAAACTACGAAAAATTGCCGTCCACAAGCCCTGCCAATCCGACTTTTAAGAGCGAGGTGTGGTTTGATGCGTTACGAAGAATTTTTGGCTGAACTTAAAGCCTCGCAGGATTTGGAATACAGACAATTTCATAAAAGGCTTTTAAAAAACGATAATATCAACGTTTTGGGCGTGCGCACGCCGATAATGAAGAAGATTGCAAAAAAGTACAAAAATGCCGTGGACGAGCTCTTATCTTTTCCCGACGAGTACTACGAAGTTACATTTATTAAACTTTCTGCGGTTGCACTTCTGACTTATGATAAATTCGTAGAATACATTGACAAATGTGTGCCGCTTATAGATAATTGGGCTACCTGCGACTGCTTTGCGCCAAAATGTATAGAAAAGCACAAAGACGAGTTTCTGCCCTATATTTTTAAATATTTATCGGAAGATAAAGAATTTTATCAGCGGTTTGCTCTGACGACTTTGTTGCATTTTTACGTTGAAGATAAGTATTTGCAGATACTGTTTGATTCAATTAAAAAAGCTGATTTAAATTATTATTACGTACATATGGCGGCGGCATGGCTGATTGCCGAAATACTTGTAAAACATTACGACAAGGCGGTTGAATTTTTAACAGATAAGACAAGCCTTGAGGTTTTAGATAAAAAAACGCACAATAAAGCAATTCAGAAAGCGGTGGAGAGCTATCGGCTTTCGGACGAACAAAAAAACTTTTTAAAAGGTATAAAAAGATAAAATGGAAATTTCACAGCAGCTTACAGAAGAATTTAAACTTCGCCCCGAACACGTAGAAAATATCTTGACACTTTTGGATGAAGGCAACACTATTCCCTTCATAGCGCGTTACAGAAAGGAAATGACGGGCGCTATTGACGATCAGGTTTTGCGTGCGCTCAACGACAGATACGAATATCTCAAAAACCTTGCGAAGCGCAAGGAAGAGGTGGCAAACGCCATAACAGAGCAGGGCAAGATGACCGACGAAATTCAAGCTTCGATTGCTGCCGCGCAGACTATGACGGAAGTAGAAGACGTTTACCGTCCTTTCAAGCAGAAGAAAAAGACGCGCGCATCAGTTGCAATCGAAAAGGGCTTACAACCTCTTGCCGAATTTATTCTTGCACAAGAGGGGGATCCCTATGCAGAGGCTAAAAAATACATAGACGAAGAAAAGGGAATTGCTAACGCTGACGATGCAATAAAGGGAGCAAAGGACATAATTGCCGAAGTAATTTCAGACAATGCCGAACTCCGCAAAAAACTGCGCGCGCTCTTTGAAAATCACGGCGAGATGCAGGTTAAGATGGTCAAAGACGACGAAAAGGGCACGTATGCTATGTACTCCGACTATTCCGAACTCGTACCGGAAATCAAAAGTCACAGAATTCTTGCAGTAAACAGAGGCGAAAAGGAAGAGTGCCTTAAAGTTAAGCTGTATTTCAACCCCGATATTGCAAAGCGCGTTTGTATTGCAAAATATATAAAGTCGGGAGGTAATGTCGATTGCGCAAAGCTTATCGAAGAATCTGCCGACGACGGCTACGATAGACTTGTCGAACCCTCGATTGAGCGTGAAGTCCGTGCAATATTAACCGATAAAGCTTCCGAGCAGGCTATAAAAATGTTCGAAGTCAACCTGCGCCCGCTTTTATTGCAACCTCCCGTAAAGGGAAAAGTTACTTTGGGGCTCGACCCCGGGTACCGTACGGGCTGTAAGGTTGCTATTGTAGACGAAACTGGTAAGGTTCTCGATACTTCGGTTATCTACCCGGTTCCTCCCAAAAACGATATCGAGGGCTCCAAGAAGATTATCAAGGCGCTTATTGAAAAGCACAAGGTTGACATAATTTCGATAGGTAACGGCACGGCGAGCAAGGAAACGGAAATTTTTGCTGCCGAACTTATAAAGGAAATCGACCGAGACGTAAGCTATGCAGTGGTAAACGAAGCAGGCGCCAGCGTTTACTCAGCAAGTCCGCTTGCGGTGGAGGAATTCCCCGATTTGGATTTAACTATGCGCTCGGCAATTTCAATTGCGCGAAGGCTCCAAGACCCTCTCGCCGAGCTTATTAAAATCGACCCCAAGTCGATAGGCGTAGGGCAATATCAGCACGATATGGAAAAAAAGAGGCTGGACAGCGTGCTCGGCGGAGTTCTCGAAGACTGCGTAAACAGCGTAGGGGTCGACTTAAACACGGCGAGCGTTTCACTTTTGAAGTTTGTTTCTGGTCTTAACTCGGGCATAGCTAAAAATATTGTTAATTACCGCGAGCAGAACGGCAAGTTCTCGACCCGAGCACAGCTTCTGAAGGTTTCAAAGCTCGGTGCAAAGGCTTATGAGCAGTGCGCAGGATTTTTGAGAATTCCCGACGGCGACAACATAATGGATAACACCGCCGTGCACCCGGAATCGTACGAGAAAGCCGAAAAACTTCTTGAACTTTTCGGTTATACCGCAAAGGATGTGAAGGATAGAAAACTTTCCGACCTTCCCGATAAAATCAAGGAATACGGCGAGGACAAGGTTTGTGCCGAGTGCGGACTCGACAAGGCTACGATGAAAGACATCGTGAACGAACTCATCAAACCCGGCAGAGATATCCGCGACAGCCTTCCCCAAAGGAAGTTAAGGCGGGATATTCTCGGCATTGAGGACCTCGAAGTCGGTATGGAAGTGGAGGGAACTGTAAGAAACGTTATAGACTTCGGTGCGTTTATAGATATAGGGGTGCATCAGGACGGACTTGTACATATTTCCGAAATTACCGACAGATATATAAAGCATCCCTCCGACGTCTTGAAGGTCGGTCAGCAGGTCAAGGCAGTAGTAATCAGCCTTGACAAAGCTAAACAGCGCATAGGACTTTCGTTGAAGCAAGTCAAAAAACAAGCCAATTAACTTGACAATTTTAATTAAATAAAGTAAAATATTCTTAATTTTTGGAGGAATTATTATGTTAGAAGAAATTGCAAAAATACTTGCCGATCAGCTTGGGATTTCACCGGCGGATATTAAGCCCGAAAGCGAAATAGTTAAAGATTTAGGTGCGGACTCACTTGACGTTGTAGAGCTTTTAATGACGCTTGAGGACAACACGGGAAAGACGATTCCCGAAGACAAAGTCGGCGATTTAAAAACCGTAGGCGACGTTGTTAAACTTTTGGAAACACTTTAATATTTATGCCAAAATGAAATCTGCCGAACAAAAATGTTCGGCAGATTTTTAAAAACTTGTTAAAATACCTCAAATTCAATGATAAATACAGAAATTCTACTAACAGTTGAGAAGAAAACATTGAAGTTTTAACAAAATTTGAGTAAAATTAAAGTATAAATTTAAAAGAGGTATATACGACAAGATGACTTACGGCGAAAAAATTGCATATTTAAGAAAATCTAACGGAATGACGCAGGAAGATCTGGGAAAGGTTTTAAATGTCACCTATCAAGCGGTTTCCAAATGGGAGCGTGGAGAATCTTTACCTGATTTTACTATGATGTCGCAGATAGCAAGATTTTTTCAGGTCCCTTTGAGTTATTTCGAAGAGAATGGCGAAATTGCGCAGACACAAGTGCAGGAGCAGGCGCCTGTTAACGTTGCTACTACAAATTATATAGGCACTTGCACCGTATGCGGAAAAATGCTTAAGGATGATGACGAATATACTGCTTCGCCCAAAATAATATGTAAAAGTTGTGCCGACCGCGCTGAACGGCAAAGACAGAATGAGCAGGCAGAGCGGGAAAGAAAGAGGGCGTATGAAAGAGAGAGAGCGCGCAGAGAGCAACTTGGAGGCGGATTTGATGTAAAGCTTGTTATTAGTATTCTTTTAGCAGTAGTTTTCTATATTATATTAGCCATCAACGTACTTACCAATAATGAAGGCGATGAGTATTTTTATGGATTCTTGATGTTGTTCGTGCCTATTGCCGTGTTTGGTATAGTTCACTCTATTGCGGATTTTATTAACGATTTGCGAGATAAGTACGACGATACAGAAGGATATACGCGCAACCTTTCTCTTATAATAGGTGCGTTATTTGCAGTAATAAATATAGTTTTGTGCCTTATTATTTATCTGTCCCTCGGTAAAAACGACTATTTCCTCGTGATTTTATTTACAGGTGCAATTATTTCGTTCACTTTCGTAAGTCAATTTATGTGGGGCGGCATTATAAAAGAAATATTTAACGCCGGCGGATTTACATTTAAAATGCCGGGATTTATATTCAGTTTGACACTTGACTCAATTCTTTGGATGATAGTTACAAAATTATTCCTTGGAATTGTCTCAATCCTTTTATTCGTAGTGACAACAGTTGTTATCGGATTTGTGGCGATGGTAGTTTCGGTATTTACGTTTATCCCCAGCGTAATTTCAAAAACCGTAAAGGACAAAGAAGCTTAAATTGATAAAAAATAACTTTCGGGCGCGGATATCTTCCGCACCCTTTTAAAATTAAATGAATAACCGCCCCGAATTAAACGGGACGGTTATTTTATTGCCAGTCATTTGTTAACCCCAAGAGGAAGTCAGCTGACACATTAAAATAGTTTGCAAGTTTAAAGATTGCCTCGGCAGTAGGTTCCTGCTTGCCTGTTTCCCAATAACTTATTGATGCGTTGCTTAATTGCAGTTCCTTTGCAAGCAAATTTTGCCCGATATTTTTCTCTGTCCGTAATAACTTTAATCGTTCGCCAAATAATCTTCTGTCAAATTCGTTCATGCAAAAATTCTAACAATAATTAGTATAAATTACTTGACTTCTAATTATAATTAGATTACAATAATATTATCAATTTAACGGAGGTTAAAAATGGCAGGTTTTTTCAAAATGATGAAACGGCTCAATTTAAATCAGATGGGCATTGTTACCGGCAGTGATTTCAGTAATGGCAAACTACCTAATGCTTATCTGGGAAAAGCGGACGACGGTTCAAAAGACAAGTTAATGATTTATGGGGAGAAGATAGAAGATTTTATCTTCGGCAAGGAAGACGTAGGTTCAGCAAAAATCATTCAACAAGAAGCATTGTTTAAGATGGGAAATAACAAACAAAAGTTAGGACCTAAATATGAGGTTAAATTTAAAAGCGGTAAAACTGCTATTATATGCATACCTGCAAATGATGCATACAAACTTGAACAAATAATTTATTAATAACTTTAAAAGCGGCTCGGATGAGCCGCTTTTTTATACGATAATATTTACAAGGCGTTTGGGTACGAAAATAAATTTCTTGACCTGTTTGCCATCGATAAAAGGAATAATTTCTTCGTGTGAGAGAACGAGTTTTTGCATTTCGTCAGAAGTGATGTTTGCGGGAACGGTAATTTTTGCTTTGATTTTGCTGTTAATCTGAATTGCATACTCAAAACCGTCGTCAAGGCATTTGGCTTCGTCGTATTCGCACCATTTTTCGTTTGCAATCGTTTTATCGTGACCGAGTACGGTAGTCCATATTTCTTCGGTAATGAAGGGGATAACGGGGTTTAAAAGCTTGATAAGTCCTTCGGCGTATTCCTTGGGGAAGGTGTTGCCGTCGGAAATCTCTTTATAAACGGCGTTGACGAAAATCATCATCTGCGAGATTGCCGTATTGACTTTCATTGCCCCGTAATCTTCGGTAACCTTTTTGACCGTCTGATGATATATTTTTTCAAGGTTTTTATTTTCTTTATCGCTTATTGCATTGAGTTCGAAATACAGCCTGTGAATTCTGTCGATAAACTTTTTAACGCCCTCGATATTGGCTGTAGACCAGGGCTTGCTGTCTGCGACCGGCCCCATAAACATCTCGTACATCCTCAAAACGTCTGCGCCGAATTGCGAAACTATGTCATCGGGGTTTATTACGTTGCCGAGGCTCTTAGACATTTTGTTGCCGTCCTCTCCGAGGATAAGACCCTGATGGTAGAGTTTTTTAAAGGGTTCTTCGTAGGGAACGAGTCCTTTTTCGTAAAGGTATCTGTTCCAGAAACGGGAGTAGAGAAGGTGTCCTACTAGGTGTTCCTTACCGCCCATATAGTAGTCTACGGGCATCCAGTATTTGAGTAAGTCATAGTCGGCAAATTTTTCGTTATTATTCGGGTCGCAATATCTCAAAAAGTACCAGGAAGAACCCGCCGAACCGGGCATTGTAGTCGTTTCTCTCTTGCCCTTAACGCCGTTTACTTCAACGTTTACCCAATCCTGCGCGTTTTCAAGCGGTGCGTTGCCGCCGCGCGCCTTGTAGTCTTTCATTTCGGGCAACGTAAGTGGAAGCTGTTCGTCTGAAAGCAAGACCGTTTCTCCGTTTTCAAGATGAATTACAGGTAGAGGCTCGCCCCAATATCTCTGACGGGCGAATATCCACTCGCGCAGCTTGTAGGTTACAGTCTTTTTCCCGAGGCCTTTTTCTTCGAGCCAAGCCGCCATTTTGTCAATTGCGGTAGGCTTGTCAAGTCCGTTCAAAAATTCGGAATTTATATGCTTTCCGTCGCCGGCAAAGGCTTCAACCGAAATATCTCCGCCTTCGAGCACTGCGACAATTGGGATATTGAATTTCTTTGCAAATTCGTAGTCGCGCTGGTCGTGCGCGGGAACAGCCATAATTGCGCCCGTACCGTAGGAGGTCAAAACGTAGTCTGAAATATAAATCGGAATTTTCTTGCCGTTTGCGGGGTTGACTGCATACGCACCCGTGAACGCGCCCGTTTTTTCCTTGTTGAGGTCTGTTCTCTCCAAATCTGATTTAGAGGCGCAAATTGCTTTATATTTATCAACTTCGTCGCGTTGGTTATCGGTCGTGATTGCGTCTACGAGTTTATGCTCGGGGGCAAGCACGCAATAAGTAGCGCCGAAGAGGGTATCACAGCGCGTTGTAAATACGGTAAAGGACTTGTCCGTGCCGTCAACCTTAAAATCAATGTTTGCACCCGAGGATTTTCCTATCCAATTTCTCTGCGCAATCTTGGAAGGCTCGGGCCAGTCGAGCGTATCGAGTCCTTCCAGAAGTTTTTCGGCATATTTATTGATATCTATTACCCACTGCTTCATATTTTTGCGAACGACGGGATAGCCGCCGCGTTCGCTCTTGCCGTCAACTATTTCGTCGTTGGCAAGTACCGTGCCAAGCTCCTCGCACCAATTTACGGGCGTCTCAACGTAGCGGGCAAGCCCATCCTTGCAGAGCTGTTTGAATATCCACTGCGTCCACTTGAAATAGGCGGGGTCACAGGTAGAAATAGTCTTTTCCCAATCGTAAGAAAAGCCGAGCATCTTAAGCTGTTTTGTAAAGTTTTCAATATTTCTTTGAGTAAAGCCATCGGGATTGTTTCCCGTCTTGATTGCATACTGTTCGGCAGGAAGTCCGAAGCTGTCAAAGCCCATGGGGTGCAAAACGTTGTAGCCCTGCATCCTTTTCATCCTTGCAAGAATATCTGTTGCAGTATAACCCTCGGGGTGGCCTACGTGCAGTCCCGCGCCGGAGGGATAGGGAAACATATCGAGAATATAAAACTTGGGCTTGGAAAAATCGTGCAAGTCCACGTAAAAAGTTTTGTTCTTATCCCAATAATCAATCCATTTTTTTTCAACTTTGCTGAAATTAGTGTATGCCATATAAAACCTCGTCTATTTAAAGTAATTATACAGTCAATTGATAAAAATGGCAAATAAATTTAACGTAAAAGCCACTCAATATTGTTGACAAAATACTTAAATTGTACTAATATAATTTTGCTTGAACAAAAAGACAAGTACCGCTGAGGAATTTTCAGAGAGTGTGGGGTAGCTGTGAACCACATAATTTCAAGGAGAACGGGAAACCACTTTTAAAGCAGTTCAAGCGTTAAAAGTGACCCGAATTTTCGGGTAATTAAGGTGGAACCGCGCATTTTTGTATTTTGCGTCCTTAAACGATTATTTTCGTTTAAGGATTTTTAATTTTAGGAGGAATTTATGGAAATTTTGCTTAAAAACGGCGATAAACTCGCGGTTGATAAGGGTGCAACTTGTTTAAACGTTGCTCAAAAAATAAGCGACAGCCTTGCAAGAGCTGCCGTTGCCGCTAAAATTAACGGAGTTCTCTGCGACCTTTCTACAAAGCTCAAAGGCGGAGAGACGGTTGAAATCGTAACTCTCAAAGACAAAGAGGGTCTTGAAGTTTACCGTCACACCTGTGCGCACGTTCTTGCGCAGGCTTTGAAAAATATCTATCCTACCTGCAAGCTTGCGATAGGTCCGGTTATTGATAACGGTTTTTACTATGATATAGATTTCAACACCCCTATAAATATGGACGATATTGCCAAGATTGAAATAGAGATGAATAAGATCATTTCGGCTAAAACGCCCATCGAGAGATTTGAACTTCCCCGCGAGGAAGCCTTGGAACTTATGGCAAAGTACGACGAGAAGTACAAGGTTGAGCTCATCAAAGATTTGCCCGAAGACGCTGTCATCTCTTTTTATAAGCAGGGCTCGTTTACCGACCTTTGCAGGGGCCCGCACCTTCCCAATACGGGAAAAATTAAAGCGTTTAAGCTTGTCAGTATTGCGGGTGCATATTGGCGCGGCAACGAAAAGAATAAGATGCTAACGAGAATTTACGGCGTTGCATTCCCTAAAAAGGACGAATTGCAGGCGTATTTCACTATGCTTGAAGAGGCTAAAAAACGCGACCACATAAAACTTGGCAAAGAGTTGCAGCTATTTGCTCTTTTGAACGAAGGCAAGGGGTTTCCGTTCTTTTTGCCAAACGGTATGGTTCTCAAAAATTCTCTCACTGAATTTTGGCGCGATTTGCACCGCAAAGAGGGCTACGTTGAAATTCAGACTCCTATAATTTTAACGAGAAATCTTTGGGAAACTTCGGGACATTGGGACCACTATAAAGACAATATGTATACGACCAAGATTGACGAGGACGACTGTGCAATTAAGCCCATGAACTGCCCCGGCGGTATGCTCGTATATAAGCTCACGCCCCATAGCTATAAAGATTTTCCCATACGCATGGCTGAAATGGGACTTGTGCACCGCCACGAAAAGAGCGGCCAGCTTCACGGACTTTTCCGCGTTCGTTGCTTCACGCAAGACGACGCGCATATCTTTATGCTTCCGGAACAGATTACCGAAGAAATTAAAGGTGTAGTTCGTCTTACCGATAAAATTTATAAGCAGTTTGGCTTTAAGTATAAAGTAGAGCTTTCCACCCGCCCCGAAAACAGTATGGGCAGTGAGGAGGACTGGAATCTTGCAACGACCTCTTTAAAAGCCGCTCTCGACGAAATGCATATTGAATATGAAATCAACGAGGGCGACGGCGCGTTCTACGGACCCAAGATTGACTTCCACCTTGAAGACAGCATCGGCAGAACGTGGCAGTGCGGGACTATTCAGCTCGATTTCCAGATGCCGCAGAGGTTTGACCTCGAATACGTAGGCGAGGACGGACTTAAGCACCGTCCCATAATGATTCACCGCGCGATTTTCGGTTCAATTGAAAGATTTATAGGTATTCTCATCGAGCATTTTGCGGGCAAATTCCCTCTTTGGCTCGCGCCCGTGCAGATTAAAGTTCTTCCTATTACCGACAGAGCTCTTCCCTATGCCGAAAGCGTTGCAAAACAGCTTTTCGATAAAGGTTTCAGATGTTCGGTTGATAAGCGCAACGAAAAAATCGGTTACAAGATCCGTGAAGCAAAGATGGAAAAAATTCCTTACGTGCTTGTCGTTGGCGACAAAGAGGCGCAGGATAATACCGTAAACGTAAACAAGCGCGGAGTTGAGCAGAACTACGCATTAAGTTCGGAGGAATTTATTGCAACCGTAATTAAGGAAAATAACGACAAAGTTATTTTTTAAAAACCGTTAAAATTATTTGACATATATATTTATTTGAGTTATTATATTTAGGCAAAGCAAAGGTTACCCCTTTCGCCGTACGGAAATTTTGTTCGGCTAATAATGTTTTTAAGACTTATTTTGTCTTGCATTATATCGGGTTGCTTTTGCAGCCCGATTTTTTCGGTAAATTTTTTGAGAGGTAAATGATTATCAAAGACTTGCATTCCATAAATGAGGCTATCCGCGACAAGGAAGTAAGAGTTATCGGCGCAGACGGAGTAATGATTGGCATTATGAGTAGCAGAGAGGCACAAGCCCTTGCAAATGAAGCCGATTTGGACCTTGTAAAGATATCCCCCAACGCAGTACCGCCCGTATGTAAAATTATGGATTATTCCAAATTCAAGTACGAACAGGCAAAACGCGACAAAGAAAACCGCAAAAACCAGACGGTTGTGGAAATCAAGGAAATCCGCCTTTCTATGACTATTGACGTAGGCGATATCGCGGTCAAGACCAAGCAGTGCCTTAAATTTTTAGAGGCGGGCAACAAGGTCAAGGTTTCCATAAGAATGAAAGGCCGTGAAAATGCCCGTTCTTATCAAGGCGTCAAAGTTATGAATGACTTTTTTGAAGGACTTGAAGGCAAGGCGGTTCAAGATAAGAAACCTACTACAGAGGGCAGAAATATTACAATGATACTCTCGCCCGTAAAATCGTAAAAACATTTCAAATTATATAGGAGGACAACACAATGCCTAAGCAGAAATCGCACAGCGGCAGCAAAAAACGCTTCTGGCTTACCGCAACGGGTAAGGTTAAGAGACCTCACGGCGGCAAGAACCACAAAGCAGAAACCAAAAACAGAAAAAGAAAGAGAAATTTGCGTACCAATACGCTTGTTTCCACAACGCAGGAATCTACTGTTAAGTCAATGATTCCTTATAAGGATTAAGGAGGGTAACTATGCGTATTAAAAGAACTGTCAACGCTTTAAAGAAGCGTAGAAAAATTATGCGCCTTGCAAAAGGCTATTTCGGCAACAAATCAAAGTCTTACAGAATCGCTCGTGAAGCGGTTATGAAGTCCTTAAACTATGCTTATATCGGCAGAAAGCTGAGAAAACGCGATATGCGCAGCCTTTGGATTGCTCGTATCAACGCTGCAGCAAGAATTAACGGACTTTCCTACTCAAAATTTATGCACGGTCTTAAAAACGCGGGTATTACTCTCAACAGAAAGATACTTGCCGACCTTGCCGTAAACGATGCAAACGCTTTTGCTGCACTTGCAGAGAAGGCAAAGCAAGCGTTATAAGAAATTTTAAGCCTTTTATAAGGCTTAATTTTTTATATGATAATAACTTCCAAATCGAATCCTATAATCAAAGATATAATTAAACTCCAATCGGACAAGAAGTTCAGAATTGCCGAAATGTCGTATATAGTAGAGGGTATTAAGCCCGTAAAAGAGTGTATTGCTGCCGGCGGAGATATCAGGAAAATTATCTGCACAGAAGAGTTGATTGATACTTTCAACGGCGCGCAGATAGTATCCGAAAGCGTTTTTAAAGCTATTTCTTCGGAAAAGACTCCGCAGGGTGTGCTTGCGATAGTCAGCTTGCCCGTTAATGGACTTCAGCCGCCTAAAAACAGCTGTATTCTCTTGGACAGGCTTCAGGACCCCGGCAATTTGGGTACGATAATACGCACGGCAAACGCGGCAGGATATTCCGAAATTTACGCTATAAACTGCACCGACGCTTATTCGCCCAAGGCGGTACGCGCCAGTATGAGCGGAATTTTTTTTGTAAAAGTATATACGGGCACTTGTGAGGAAATTCTGTCCGTACTTGAAGGCGTTCCGCTAATTTGCGCCGATATGTCTGGAGAGGATATCTTTAATTTTGTTCCGCCCGAAAAATTCTGTCTTTGCATAGGTAACGAGGGCGGCGGTTTGAGCCCTGTAATTAAAGTAAAATCGCAGTTCAAAGTAAAAATACCCATGCAGGAAACTTGCGAGAGCCTAAACGCCGCCGTTTCCGCAGGAATTGCAATGTATCAACTTAAATACAAAAAGTGAGGTAAAGTATGTCAGGACATTCCAAATGGCACAATATTCAGGCAAAGAAAGGCAAGACCGACGCCGCGCGCGCCGCAGTGTTCACTAAAATAGGAAGAGAGCTTGCTGTTGCCGCCAAATCCAATCCCAATCCCGATACCAACTCTAAACTTGCAGACGTTATCGCAAAAGCAAAGGCAGCGAATATGCCTAACGAAAATATAAAGCGCTGCATTGCAAAAGCGGCAGGCGAGCTTGGAGATAAGGACTATAAAGAGCTTACCTACGAGGGATACGGCGTGGGCGGTTCCGCCGTAATTATAAAAACGCTTACCGATAATGTAAACAGAACAGCTGGCGATATTCGTTCGACGATGGGCAAGTGCGGCGGCCAGATGGGCAATACCGGTTGCGTTTCGTATATGTTCGATAATAAGGGTGTTCTCGTTATTGAACGTACAGTTGCGCTTGACGAGGATACTATGATGGAATACTGCTTGGAGGCAGGCGCTGACGATTACGTTGTACTTGACGATGCATATGAAGTGTACACAACGCCCGAAAACTGGTCCGTAGCCCGCAAGTATTTCGAAGATAAAAAGGTTACTTTCCTTGAAGCGGAAATCA
The DNA here is from genome assembly GCA_022508265.1 of Clostridiales bacterium. Lineage (GTDB taxonomy): Bacteria > Bacillota > Clostridia > Christensenellales > Borkfalkiaceae > Coproplasma. The sequence continues at coordinate 12,496 of JAFLVP010000013.1, read as the reverse complement.
AGATGGTTCCTCAAAACTATATAACGCTTGACAGCGAAAAGCTTGAAACTTTTAAAAGGATGCTAGATAAGCTCGATGAATTGGACGACGTTCAGTCCATTTATCACAATGTTGAAATTCCCGAAGACGAGGAAGAATAAATTTTATTTAAAATTGCCGCAAAAAGGCAATTTTGGATTTAATTTTGTATAAACATTTTAAAGAGCAACGAGAGCATTATCGTTGCTCTTGCTTTTTTCCCGCTTTGTGATATAATGTAATTGCTAAACAGTAATTTTACGGTGAAACACTATGGAGCAAAAGGAAATTGCATTGCTTGAATTTGATAAAAACTTGACGGCAAAGATGCGGCCCGACGATTTTTCTACCTCGCCGAAGGATTTGCCCGAGCGCTGTGTGATTGCTTTTTCACACACGAGCGTGGAGGAAATTGCAAAAAAATACGGAGCAATCGTCATCAGTCGAATTTCAAGCTGTACGTGTACAATTCCTATCTATGCCATCGATATGTGCGGTACCCGGATTGCATTGACAGTTGGATTTCTCGGTTCGTCGGGGATAGCCGGACAGATAGAAGAGTTGGTTTCGGGCGGGGTAAAGAAAATCGTTGCCTGCGGCTCGGCCGGTACGCTTACGCCAAATCCCTTGGGCGCGCTCGTCATTCCCGACGCGGCGGTGCGCGACGAGGGTGCGAGCTTTCATTATGCACCTCCGTCGTATGAAATTCAGGCGGATGCAGAAGTCGTAAAGCATATTGCGGATAAATTGTCTGAACTTGGTCTGCCGCATATTACCGGGAAAACGTGGACTACGGACGCATTTTACCGCGAAACAGAGGAAAAAGTCGCCCTCCGCCGTATGCAGGGGTGCGTTACTGTGGAGATGGAGTGTTCGGCGATGATTGCCGTGGCGCGTTTTCGCGGGGCAAAATTCGGACAAATTCTATATTGCGGCGATGATTTGAGCGGCGACGGCTACGATAGCCGAAACTTCCACGAGGCGAAAGAGGTGCGCCGAAACCTCATAGAATACGCCTTGAAGTGCGTAAAAGATTTATAGACGGTCAGTAAATTCCCATTTCTCAAACAATATATACGATATAAATAGTAAGTTATACTAATGTTAAAATTGTATCAAGCCCGGCTGCAGTAGCAGTCGGGCTTAACTTATATTTATTTTATATAAAATTGCGTGATTTTTCATATTAAAGAATAATTTTAATTTGCTTGCGCAAGATATTAGTACAAGCGGCAACGCTTTAATATATATGCTTATCTGTTAAAGCGTTGTAACGTTTTGATGGTTAAGCGGAGGGAGTATTCGTTACGGATACTCCCTATGTATTTTTGTCGAAAATACAAAATACAATAGAATATGCGTAAAATTTTTAATAAAAAAGTAAGAGTGGCTTTTTTGTGCCTTCTGTGCGTAGCAATTTTAGTTACAATGCCGATAATGTCGGCAACAAAGAGCTCGGCGTCATCAAAAAGTAAAATGTTTGTACTAAACCTATGGGAGATTGACAGTTTCGAAGGTGGAAAGGGTTCCCGTGCGTCATTTTTGCAAAGTATTGCAAACGATTTTTCAAAGAGCGGTAACTGCTACATTACGGTCACAACTCTGACCGCAGCGGCGGCGCGTGAAAACCTCAAAAAAGGAACAATTCCCGATTTAATTTCGTACGGGGCGGGAACTTTCGGCATTGAAAACTATATAAAAGGCGGCACGCCATACTATACGTGGTGCTACGGTGGGTACTGTTTTTTGTGCCTTGACGAAAATTCGGACTTTTCGGATATGAGCGGAAATAATACGGTAATCAACGAAGGAACCGAAAATTATTCAAAGATAGCAGCAATGATGAGTGGGATTGAGGGCGCCGTGTATGAAAGGCCAACGGGTGCGTACGTAAGTCTCATAAACGGAAAATACAAGTATATGCTCGGAACACAGCGGGATATTTTTCGCTTAAAGACGCGCGGCGTAAGTTTTGCTGTAAGGTCCGTGACAGAGTTCAACGATTTATATCAAAATATATCAGTAACTTCGTCAGACGCTCAATTTGCCTTAAAAGCGGAGGAATTTATAAAGTATTTGCTTAAAAACAGTGAAAAGGTAGAAAAGCTCGGGCTTATGGTAAATGGCAAGAGGCTATATAACGACGAAATGAAGTATTTGGAAGAGATTTCGTATGAATATAAGCTTATTGCGCCTATAAGTGAAAATACAAAGGCCGAAATTGACGGAGCAATTTCAAACAATGATTTGAAAAAACTAAAAAAATTATTTAAATAATTGAAAAGCATTGAAATGTACCGAAAAAAATGATATTATATAAGAGGTAGAATTTGTCATTTATTGAGAATATAGATTACGAGCTTAACTTTGACTTTTCCCGACATACAACCTACGGCTTGGGTGGAAAGGCGGGAATAGCATATTATCCGAAGAATTTTGAAGAAGTTAAAGCAGTAATTAACTATTTAAAACACATAAAAAAAGATTACGTAATTTTAGGTAACGGCTCTAATATTCTTGCCTCAGATAAATATTTTAACGGTGCAGTTATAAGCACAAAAAATCTTAATTCAATTGAAATCAAGAATGAAAGCATAATTTGCGGAAGTGGGGTTAAAGTTTACGAATTCTTAAAATTTTGTATAAAATACGGCGCTGTCGGTTATGAATATCTTGCCGGAATTCCTGCAACGCTCGGCGGAATAACTTATATGAACGGCGGGGTACCTCGAAGGCATATTGGCGACGACATAGTAAATGTTTGGATTTTTGACGGAAAAATAAGGAAATTAACTAATCAAAACTGTAATTTTGGCAATAAATATAGTACTATGCGTGACATAAGCGCCTGCATTTTACAAATTGAATTGCCGTTTTTTCGGTCAGAAAGTCAAGTTGTAAGACAAAACATAAAAAATTATTTATTATCTCGAAAAAATCAGCCCACAGGCAGAAGTTGCGGTTGCGTATTTAAAAACAGTATAAATTACAGTGCCGGAAAGTTGATTGACGAGTGCGGGCTTAAAGGTTTTTCGATAGGAAATGCATACGTAAGCCACAAACACGCTAATTTTATTATAAATAACGGTGGCAGTGCGCAGAATGTATTTAATATAATTTCGTTTATCAAAAGAAAAGTTTACGAAAAAACGGGCATTTTACTTGAAGAAGAGGTCGTTTACATAGGAGAATTTGATGATTTTAACGGCTGATTACCATACTCATACACCGTACTCGCACGGAAAGGATACAGTTCTTGATAATGCGAGGGCAGCAAAAAAAATCGGACTGAAAGAGATTGGCATAACCGATCACGGCTTAAATCATTTTCTGTTCGGTTTAAAGAGAAAGAATTTGCCCCATTTGAGAAAAGAAATTGACGAAGCAAAAAAGCTGACGGGTTTAAACGTCCTTTTGGGGGTCGAAAGCAATCTTATCTCTATTGAAGGCGCAACTGACTTAAAAGAGAATGATTTTGAGCATTTCGACTTGTATCTTTGCGGTATACATGAAGTTTTAAAGTACAATAGCTTTTCTGATATGTACAACATTATGCTTAAAAACTATATGGCGTACAAGTTCGGAAAAAAACCTTCTCAAAAGATAATCGACAATACCACGCGAGCATATATAAACGCAATTAAGAATAATCCAATTGACATTTTGACGCACGTCAACTACAAATGCTATTGTAATCTTGAAGATGTTGCAAAATGCTGCGCGGACTTTGGCACTTATATAGAAATCAACACCAAAAAACGCCATATTTCTGCCGAAGAGTTGAATTTAATGGCGTCTACAGGTGTAAGATTTGTAATCGATTCTGACGCCCATTCTGCCGATAGAGTAGGAGATATAAAGATTGCGGAAGAGGTACTTAAAGAGGCGTCCGTTCCGCTTGAGCAAATCGACAATATCGACGGAAGATTACCCGATTTCAGATTTAAAGAATATAAGATAAGACATATTTAAAATGGCAAATTTTACCGAAGAGATTAAAAATGAAATAGTTTCTTCCCCTGTTTCAGACAGAGGGAGCATGCTTGCAATGCTGTCCGCCTTTATCAGAACGAGCGGCAGCGTTATTCTGCGTGACGGTAATTTCGGCTTCGAAATAATTACGGAAAACGAAAAGACTGCAGAGTTTTTTATCGATATGCTTGAAAACTCCTTCGGGCTTTCCTTAATAGTTTCGGGGGCTAAATTCGATTTATTGAGCGGCAAGGACAAGCTGGCGTTTGAGTGTGTAGACGAAAAGTCCGACAAGCTTTTATACGAGCTCGGAATTGTTAAACAAAACAAAAACGGCACTTTCTTCGATTTTACTATAGACGACAAGATAATTTCGGAGGTTGAATACAAAATCGCCTTCATTAAAGGGGCGTTTCTCGGTGGGGGAAGTTGCACTGTTCCCTCGTCTGAGGGACGAACGGGCTATCACTTTGAGACAGTGTTTACTAAAAAGCAAACAGCAGACGGTTTCTGCGAAATCTTGTGCGACTTCGAAATTCTTGCAAAGCTTGTTTCAAGAAAGGACTGCGCAGTAGTCTACATCAAGAGCAAGGAAGTAATTTCGGATATTTTAAATACCATTTCATGCGTAAAATGCCTTGAAAAGCTGAATAAAATTGTTGAAATAAAGGATAAGCTTAATAACGCAAACCGCGTAAATAACTGTTCTGTTTCGAATATCGATAAAACTGTTACTGCATCTGTAAATCAGGTTAGGGCAATAGGAATTATTGCTCAAACCATTGGACTGCAAGGGCTTGATAAGCACCTTTTCGAAGTAGCCGAGTGCCGTCTTGCAGATACCAATGCTTCAATGCAGGAGCTTGCCGACAGACTTAACATATCAAAAAGCTGCATAAATCACAGAATGAGAAAAATCCTTGAACTTGCACAGTCGCTCAGTTAGGATTTGAGGGATCAGAAATGACAGATTTCGTACATTTACATCTTCATACCGAATATTCGCTTTTAGATGGCGCCTGTAAGATTGATAATCTGATAGAGCATTGCAAAAATAGCGGCATTGACACCGTATGTATTACCGATCACGGAAATATGTACGGCTCTTTGCAATTTGCAGAAAAGGCAGCGGTTGCGGGCATTAAATACATAATCGGCTGTGAGTTTTATCTTACCCGTGATATGTATAGCAAAGATTCCAACACATCCGAGCATCTGATTTTGCTTGCTAAGAATAAGGCAGGGTACAAAAATCTCGTTCAGCTTGACTCTATGGCGTTTGTAGACGGGTTCTATTACAAACCCAAGATTGACTACGAAGTATTGAAAGAGCACAGCGAGGGGCTCATCTGTCTATCCGCTTGTCTTGTAGGAGGAATTCCCCAAAGGCTGCTTTCGGGCGACTACGAGGGAGCAAAACAGCTTGCACTTAAACTTAAAGGCATTTTCGGCGAGGATTTCTATATTGAAATTCAGGACCACAATATTCCCGAAGAAAAAAAGGTATTGCCTCTTTTGTTGCGCCTCGCCGACGAAATAGGAGTGGAAGTGGTTGCTACCAACGACGTACATTATCTGCACAAAAGCGACGCTGAGATGCAGGACGTTCTGATGTGTATTCAGATGAAGAAGCAGCTTGACGACCCCAAGAGGATGAAATTTTCGACGAATGAATTCTATTTCAAAACTGGGGACGAAATGGCGGCATTATTCCCCAACGTGCCTAAAGCAATTACCAATACGCGAGTGATTGCCGACAAGGTCACGGAACCTGCGTTTAATCTCGATAAGAAAGGTTATCCGATAAAGGATACTACGCTAATACCCGTCTATACCGCTCCGAACGGTATGTCGTCTTCCGATTATTTAAGACAACTTACCGACGAAGGACTGAAAAAACGTTACGGTACGCCCACAAAAAGAGAGATTGACAGAGCTAATTACGAACTTGATATTATATGCGGCATGGGTTATGCCGACTATTATCTCGTAGTTTGGGACTTTATAAATTGGTCGAAAGAAAACGGTATTCCCGTTGGCCCCGGTCGCGGTTCGGGCGTAAGCTCCATCGTTGCGTATTCGATAGGTATAACCGACGTAGAACCTTTGCAGTACGATTTGCTCTTTGAAAGATTTCTAAACCCCGACCGTGTGTCAATGCCCGATTTCGATATAGACTTCTGTACGGACAGACGCGAGGAGACAATAAATTACGTCCGCAACAAGTACGGACCTGAAAACGTGTGCCAGATTGTGACCTTCGGAACTATGGCCGCAAAAAACTCCATAAAAGACGTTGGCAGAGTAATGCGCGTGCCCTACTCGGAGACGGACAGACTTACAAAGATAATGGACGGCAAAACTTCTATTTCTGATTTGCTCGGGTTGCGTATAAATGCAACTAAAACAAAATTTGAAAACGAGCAAGACGAAGGAAAGAAAGCTGAACTGGAGGAGAAATATAACGCATTAAAGGCAGCGCAAAATAAGGAATTTTGTGAAATTTACGAAACCGACCAAGTTCTGCACGGCGTAATAGATATGGCACTCAAAATCGAGGGCATGCCTCGTCAGACGGGCATGCACGCCGCGGGAGTCGTTATTTGTCAGAAGAGAATTGCCGATAACGTACCGCTTTCAAGAAACGACAAAGATATCACCACGCAATTCGTTGCAAAGGAAATCGAGGCGCTCGGAATGCTTAAAATGGACTTTCTTGCACTCGTAACCTTGACAGATATCAAAAAATGCATCGACTATATTAAAGAAAATTATAATTTCGACGTAGATTTCAATAAAATAGGTTACACCGATGCAGGCGCATATGCGCTTATAGCCGACGGAGATACCGACGGCGTGTTTCAGCTTGAAGCGGGTGGCATGAAGAGGTTCATGAAGACCCTCAAGCCTGACTGTCTTGAGGACCTTATAGCTGGTGTTTCACTCTACCGCCCCGGTCCTATGAAATTTATAGATTCGTTCTGTAACAGAAAGCATGGATTGGAGCCCATCGAATACGACTGTCCGCAGGAAGAAAAAATTCTCAAAGTTACTTACGGAATACCCGTTTACCAAGAGCAGGTTATGCAGATATTCCAGGACCTTGCGGGCTTTTCGCTCGGCGAGGCAGATCTTGTGCGCCGTGCAATGGGTAAAAAAGACAAAAAGACGCTTATGGCGCAGAAGGACAAGTTTATTCACGGCGGTATTAGCGATATAAACGGCAGTAAAATCGAAGGGTGCGTGCATAACGGTATTTCCGCCAACGTAGCAAACAAAATTTTCGGCGATATGGAAGGCTTTGCATCCTATGCTTTCAATAAATCACACGCAGCAGCTTACGCAACGCTTGCCTATCAGACTGCATGGCTCAAAAAATACTACTGCAAAGAATTTATTTGCGCACTTCTCAACAACCGTTTGAATAAGATAGACGAAATTACCAAGTACGTTCTCTATCTCAAAGATAAGGAACTGAAGGTTCTGCCGCCCGACATAAACAAAAGCCGCACTGATTTCAGGGTCGAAAAGGGCGGTATAAGGTTTGGGCTTTCCGCGCTGAAAGGCGTTGGGCAGGGAGTTATGGACAGTATAATCGAGGAGAGAGAGAAAAACGGACTGTTTAAAGATTTCGGCGACTTTATTTCCCGCTGTATAGGCGTGCTCAATTTGAGAGTTGTCGAGGGGCTTATTTATGCCGGCGCGTTTGATGAATTCGGCAAGACCCGCTCCGGACTTGCAGAAATTTACGAACCTCTTGTAACACGTGCAAAGGCGCTCAACAAGCAGAAGGATAGCGCGCAGATGAGCTTTTTCGGAGATATTTTAGAGGACGAAAAACTTGAAGTGGTTTACCCGGATATTCCCGAACTCGAGCTCAACGTCAAGCTTTCCAAAGAAAAGGAGGTGTTGGGCGTATACGTAAGCGGTCATCCTTTCGATAAATATAAAAATTCTTTTCCCGAGTGCAATTTCAACTGCTCCGCACTCGATGATTACGTTGAAGATGAGGACGGAAACCGCATCTACAACACTATTCAGGACGGTATGCATATAAGTATGGCGGGCATTATCGGCTCGTTCAGGCGGACGACGACCAAGCGTACGGGCGCTTATATGGCAATTTTGAACCTTGAGGACAGCTACGGTAGTCTTGAATGCGTATGCTTCCCCGCTGTATACGAAAAAGTGAGAGGTTCGGTTGCAAACGATAAAATTGTTAAAATTTCGGGCAAACTTGATATTGATGCGGAAAAGGGTATTTCCTGCATTATAGATGACTTAACCGACGTTGAAATTCAAACTTCGGGTACAATCGGAGCAGCAAAAGCTCGGAATAACATGGGAACGCTTTGGATAAATGCTACTTCGCTTGACGACGGACTGTTTGACGAGCTCATATCTACTCTGACAAATTATCAGGGCGACAGCGCTTGTAAAATAGTCCGAGGGAAGGAGAGATACCTTCTGCCTACCAACGTTCACTACTGCAAAGCTCTTTTGGCGGAATTATATTCCATACTCGAGCAAGACGACGTAAAATATGTATATTAACCGGGAAATTTATCAAAAATACTTGTAATTTTATATTGCCTTTGCTATAATTATAAATGGTTAAATTTGGTTCTTTAATTTTAGGGGGAGCGCGATAAAGCCGCGCAAAGAACTGTGGCTTTTCGGAGGTTTTTATGAAAAGAATAGGTTTGCTTACAAGTGGTGGCGACGCTCCCGGCATGAATGCGTGCATCAGGGCGGTTGTCCGCACGGCACTCTATTTCGGTATGGAGGTGTTCGGAATTGAACGCGGCTATCAGGGACTTATCGATAACGAGATGGTTTCTATGGAAATGCGTTCGGTTTCGGATATAGTTCAACGCGGCGGAACTAAATTGAGAACGGCGCGCTGCCTTGAAATGCTTACAAAAGAGGGACAGAAAAAGGCTGTTAAAACCTTGGAAACCCGCGGAATCGAAGGTTTGGTTGTAATCGGCGGTGACGGTTCTTTCAGGGGCGCTAAATGTCTTTCGGAGGAGTACGGCGTACCTACGATAGGTATTCCCGGTACGATCGATAACGACCTTGAGTACACCGACTATACACTCGGCTTTGATACTGCCGTAAACACCTGCATAGACGTAATAAATAAGCTTCGTGACACTATGACCTCTCACGAGCGCATTTCGGTTGTCGAAGTTATGGGCAGACGTTGCGGCGATATAGCTCTTTACGCCGGTATTGCAAGCGGTGCGGAAATTATTATTGTGCCCGAAGTTGTGTTTGACCTTGACGATACCGTTATGAAAATCAATCGTTCGAGAGCGAGCGGTAAGCACTCAAATATAATTGTCGTAGCGGAAGGCGTATGCACTGCCGAGGAATTTGCAAAGCAGCTTCAGTCCGTGACGACATATTCCGTGCGCCCCACTACGATAGGACATATTCAGCGCGGCGGTTCGCCCACTATGGCGGACAGAATGCTTGCTGCGCAGTTCGGCAATAAGGCCGTAAGACTTTTGCACGACGGAATAGGCAACCGGGTCGTTGGTATCCGTAAGAACGAAATAATCGATATGGATATTATCGAAGCAATAAGTATGAAGAAAAAGTTTAACTATGAGCTGTATGAAACACTTCAGATGATTTCTATGTAACAGCGTCAAGCCGCGTGTTTTTGCGGCTTTTTTCTTATAAGTGCGGCTAATAAATTATGGAAAAAACGTAAAATGATTTTAACTGTTTGTTTAAGCCCTTGTATCGACGTAAATATTGAGGTTGACTCGTTGGCGGTCGGAAGGTCGCATAAGGTAATTAGCAAGAGGATATTTTTTACGGGCAAGGCTTTAAACGTTGCTATAGGACTATCGAGATTAGGTGCAGAGGCATTTGCTACGGGTTTTATGTATGAAACCAACGGCAATCAATTCGAACAAGAGCTGCACAGAGAGAGGGTTCCGTATAAATTCGTATGGAGCGAGGGCAGAGTAAGAGAGAATTATAAATTCATTGATAATAAGTCTATGCTGACAGAAGTGGACGATACGAGTCCAGAGTTAAAGCCCGAAAAGCAGGAGGAGCTTATAAAGCTTGTAGGGGAAATTGCGGCACACAGCGAGGCTGTAGTAATTTCGGGCAGTCTTGCAAAGGGGATGACTCCCGACTATTACGGAAAAATTTTGCGAAACGTTCCCGATAACGTTGTTAAAATTGCAGATACTGAAGGGGAAAGGCTTTTCGAATCGCTAAAAGTGGGCGTTGATATTGTCAAACCCAATCTCGGCGAGCTTGAACGTACCTTTAACCGTCAGATGCGCAATAAAAAGGATTTACTTGATAGCTGCCACAAACTAATTGATTTAGGTACGAAATGCGTTCTGCTTTCACTCGGCAAGCACGGCGCAATAATTACGGACGGAAAGCACAATTACTATTGCAAGAGCTTAAACGTGGCTATGAATTCCACTCTCGGAGCAGGCGACGGAATGGTTGCCGCCGCTGTGCAGGCATACGTCAAGGGTGCTTCCATGCAGGATATTCTTAAATGTGGGGTAGCAGCAGGAACTGCTGCGGTCACTTCTCCGTACAGTATTTCATTCAAAAAGGATAAATATGAAGAAATTTTGTCAACTTTGACAGTAAAAGAAATTTAAAAATACTTGAAATTGCAAAAAAATTATTATATAATCGATATACTAAATATACATTATAGTAAAATCACCTTAAATGTAAGGTCTAATGAGGTGAACTAATGAATAAATTAAATGCACTTATCTCGGTAAGTAATCAAACGGCGCTTCTTACATTATTGGGCGTTTTAATTGCATTTGTCGTGCTTTTGACAACACTTGGCATTGTGTTTATTATTGCTTTGCGTAGGCGTCGCCCCATAGTTAAGGTAGTTATGACACCGGAAGCCAAACAGCGCGAGGAAGAAAATGCGGCTGCCGCAGAAGCAGCTGCTGCGTCAGTGACAGAGGCTGCAGATGTAACGGAAATGGCGGCTACTGCACCCGCAGTTCAGCCCATGGCAGCAGCGGTGCCTGAAGCGGCAATTCAACCTGCAACTGCGCCCCAGTCTGTTGCCACTCCGATTTATGCTGAAGATAAAGTTATCGATAAGCAGGTAAACGAGGGCTACTTAGTGCCAGTTTATATGATTACCGCGTATGAAAACGTTTATTACTCTTTCAGTCCCTATGAAATAAGCAGTCAGCCCCATGAAAGATATTCGGCAATCAGAGATAATATTCAAACATACGAAAGAGTTAAGGAGCGTACGAGCAACAAGCGCGAGGGTTATCGCGTGGGTCGCGTGGCGGCGAGTGGCACAAAGAACCGCGTAAAGCAAAAAAAAGGCATAAGAATTGCAATGGCAAAAAGAAAATCTGTATAAAAATTACGGCGCAGGAATCTGCGCCGTTTTAAATTGTGTCTATATTTAATCTTCGGAATTATTCACACCTTCTGTGTACGGATTGACGTGAACGGTGACGTGCTTTACAAGCGGAAATTTTTGTTCAATGCCATGGTGCACAGCTTCCGCAACGGAATGAGCCTGATACAGCGGCGCGTCGTATTTGCAGGCAATTTCTGCAATTACGTAAATTCTGTTGCCGAACATGCGAGTCATAAGGCTGTCAACTTTAAGCACACCGTCGCAGGACATTATAAATTCACGTATTTCTTTCTCGGTTTTTTCATCACATGCTTCGTCGGTCATTTTCTTGACCGCGTCTATAAATATATCTATTGCCGCCTTCAAAATTAAAAGACAGATTAAAATGCAAGCTATAGAATCGAGTATTTTTACTCCGCAAATGGCACCGATTACACCGATTAAGCTACCGATAGACGAAAGCGCGTCGGAACGGTGGTGCCACGCGTCGGCTTTCAAAGAGGGAGAGTTTGTCTTTTTTGCGGCGGACATTGTGTACCAGAACATACCCTCTTTAGTAACTATGGAAACAGCGGCGGCAACAATTGCTATAATTCCCGGCACGGCAAAGGCTTTGTATGCACCCGTGGCAATATTTTCAATTCCGCTGTAACCAATCATAGCGCCCGTTGCAAACAACACCACGGAGAGGAGTATTGCGGCGACACATTCAAATCGTTCATGCCCGAACGGATGATTTTTGTCCGCCTTTTTAGAGGAAATTTTGACACCTATTATTACAATTATCGTAGAGAATACGTCCGAGGCAGAGTGAACGGCATCGGAAATTAAGGCGTATGACGCGCCGAAAATGCCCGCAAGAAGTTTAAAAACCGAAAGCAGGGTATTGATTATTATTGTTACAATCGCTGTTTTTACTGCAACTTTTTCAAGCTCGACAGTTTGCATTATATCTCCAAATTTTTATTAAAACGATTGCCAAAATGAATTGACATTGTCCGTATTTTCAAATATAATAATCAAGTAATCAGTTGCTGCTGTGGCTCAGCAGGTAGAGCACATCCTTGGTAAGGATGAGGTCGGCGGTTCAAGTCCGCTCAGCAGCTCCAAAAA
>JAFLVP010000012.1 GCA_022508265.1 Clostridiales bacterium | reverse complement strand
GCGCTCTGCAAGGAGACCATTAAACTTATAGAACAGAACGTATAATTAAAAATTACGGTAAAGAATTATGTCAAGATTCAGAACATCCATTTTAATAGTAGGTATGCTTGTAATTATCGTAGCGGCGGCGCTGCTAACGGTTTTTGCGCTATTCGCAACGGGGGTAGTAGTAACCGAGCGGATAGAGCTTTACTACGCCGTTCACGATGCGGAAAAAGTTTACGACGGTACTCCGCTTGTCGCCGACGAATACGAGCTCATTGACGGCGAGCTTCGAGAGGGGCACCGCGCCGTCATCGAGATTACGGGTTCGCAGACCGAAGTGGGCGAAAGCAAAAGCAGTCTTACAATTAAGATTTGCGACAAAGACGGCTACGACGTCACCGACGGCTACAAAATAGGCGTAGCGAGAGGACGCTTAAAGGTTACGTGCAGGAATATTTCCGTCACTTTGAATGATGCCGAGGTTATGTACGACGGCACGAAAGTCAGTTTCGACGATTATACCGTAACCGAGGGCGAACTCGTTACGGGACATAAAATTGCCGGTTCGCAGAACGTGCAGCTCATAAACGTGAACGACGAGCTTCCCTCCGATTTGAGGCCCGTAGTTTTCGACGCGGTCGGAAACGACGTTACCAAAAACTACAACGTAACCTTTACTATGGGCGAAATAAAGGTAGTGCCCCGTCCGCTTTCGGTAAAGCCCGCGGACGTGATTAAAGTTTACGACGGCGTCGAAGTGACGCCGGGCGAGCTCGAAATTTATGAGGGTTCGCTTGCAGAGGGGCAGTACTTCAAAGGAGTAGAGATAAACTACGGCGATACGAGCTATATCGACGTCTGCGAAGCCGTTACGCGCATAACCAAGATAGCTATTTATCAGCTGATCGGCACCGAAGAAGTGGACGTAACCGAAAATTATATTCTGGATTACATCTCCGAAACGGGAGTAGTGCGCATAGAAAAACGTATACTCACGATAACCGCAAAGAGCCAGAGCTGGCTTTATGACGGCACCGACCACACCGTAACCAACGGCGATTACCCTCTCTCGTGCGAGGGACTTGCGCCCGGAGAACTGCTCTTGAGCGTAAATCAGACCGATACCATCAGAGATGCTGGCGAAAAGCAGCACTACGTTACGAATATCAGGCTTTCCGACAACGCCTCCTTGAGCAATTACGAGGTAATCAGCATTCCCGGAACGCTGACGGTCCTCAAGCGCGATTTGACAATAGTCACCCCTACCGTTTCCAAAACCTACGACGGCTTACCTTTGGAGGGAGCCTCTGAAGAAAACGCGCCCACGGCTATGAACATTGCGCCAAATCAGATATTGAAGTACGATACCGAGAACATGATTTCGATAACGGGGTACGGCTTTGTGCGCAACGAATTCCTGTGCACTATAGTAGACGAGAGCGAACTCGAGACGGACTTGGCGGCAAACTATAATATAACCTACGTATACGGCACGCTGACCGTATTAAAGCGCGCCGCAAGAGTCGTCACGCTCAACTGTTCCAAGCCGTACGACGGAGTGACGCTCTACGGTCACGTCGAGGAAAGCGATATCGGCAAATACAATTTCGTAGAGTGGCACACGGTTGAGGCGCCCATGATAGACGACAGCCCCAACATAATCAATGCGGACAGAATACTCAACTCCTTCGAGGTGACGGTCTACGACGAAGGTAATGACGTTACGGAAAACTACGACATAAGCTATCAGTACGGTTATCTTGAAATTACTCCCTTAAATATTAAGGTTAGAACCAAGAGCGAAACGAGGGTGTATAACGGCGATATTCTCAGAAGAGACGATACCGACTTTGTAAATATGCCTGCGGGCTTCAGAGCGGTACTTGCCGACAGTGATTATCCCGTGTTGGAGAACGTAGGCGAAATTATAAACGAAGTTACTTTCAGATTGGAACGCGACGGGTATGCGGTAGACGAAAGCAACTACAGCTTCGAATATCAGTACGGCTCACTTAAAATCACGCCCTATAATTTCCACCTGAAGTTGAGAGATTACGAATTCGTCTATAACGGCGAGGCATTCGATATAAACAATGCGCCGTACGACCCCTTTGACGAGAGCAACGTGTTCGACGGAATTCTGGTCAGGGAATGTTTCGACCTGAAACCCTCCAAAAACGAAATCAAAAACGCGGGTTCGTATTCCTACACCGCAGTTCTCCACGAAAACTTTAACCCCATAAACTTCAACATAATTATTACGGGCGGCGCAATAGAAATCGAAAGATGCATCGTCAACGTAATGCTTGCGTCCGATAGCTTTGAGTATACGGGCGAGGTCTGGGTGCCCAACAGGTATAGAGATATAATGGAATTTTTTGGAGTAAACGGCGACGTATTTCATCTCGTAGACAATCCCGAAGGCTATACTTTAGAGGACTTTTTCAGCATTGTTACAAGCGGCACGATAAAGAACGTAGGGAGATACACCTATACGATAAAATTCAATAACAGCGTCGACGAAAACAACCACGTTCTTTATATAAACGGCGGAGAAATAAACGTTGACAAATGCATTATATCTAATATCAACCTGCCCAACACCGAGGAATACTACGACGGACAGTCCCATATTCCCACGGTGCAGGACGTTATATCGCAGGATTGGTTGCGCAACAATTTGAGAGCGGAAGACTACAAGATCGTATGCGAAAGCGGCAGCGCAATAAATGCAAGCGCAAAGCCCTATTATTACACCGTGCAGTTAGTTAACGCGCTCGAGGCGGAGAATTACGATTTATTCGTCGAGCAGGGAAGCGTTACGGTTTTAAAGTATCCGGTTTCGTTTGCTCTTCCGAATAACTCTTACGTCTATGACGCTCAATCACATATTCCCTCGATTACCGACGTCGTAAGTCAGAACTCTCTGCCCCCGCACCTTACCTTGGACAGATTGGCAGTCAGTGCGCGTGGCGATATGAAAAACGCAGGCGAGTACGAGTACTCCGTAGAGTTCAAAAACGGCACAGACTACGTAAATTACGAATTGGAAAACAACACGGGAAGAGTAACCGTAAACAGGTGTACGGTTGAAATAACGCTTATAAACGAAAGACAGACCTACAAAGCCGAGGAGTTTTTGATTTCGTTTGCGGAAGTTGCGTCCGTAACCTGCAGAGACAGCGCCACCGGTTCGGTAGTAAGGTCGCCGCTTATCACAAACAACGCAAATATTCTCAAGAATTATTTCGAAATGTACACTTGGGAAACCATAAAAGACGTAAAGACCTATTATTACGGCATAAGGTTCCGTTACAAGGACGATACGGAAAACTTTAAGCTCGTTGTGAACGGAGCCGAGGGCGGAGAGGCGGAATTCGTCGTCACGCAACTCGACGCGAATATTGAAAGTACGGTTAAACAAACGCACGAAAAGACCTATGACGGAAAGGTATTTACACTCGATACCGCAAGCGCAGTCAAAAAGGGAAGTATAACTCTTTCCGCAGCGGGAGGCGAAATACCCTTCGCACACTACATTTCCGTAACCTGCGAAAGCTCAGACTCCTTGGTAGATACGTACGACATAAGTATCAGTAAGGACAACGTGCGCGTTTACAACGTCTACGGCGAGGATATTACGCGCAATATCAATATCACAAACAGATATGCAATCAGCGTAGAGATAATTCCGAGAGATATAACCTTCACACTCGACAACTATCTCTGCACTGAAGTCTCAAAACCCTATGAGGTTACCGACGGGATAAAAGAATGTCTGCGCGTATCCAATTTCACGCCCCTGTTGGAAGGTTTTTATATAAGATTTAACGACATTATAGAGTACAATCCCGCGAGAGGCACTCTCACGGTTTTTGCAGACGATTTATTTACAATCGAAATTTATAACAATGACGGCGTAGACGTTACGGAGAACTTCAACGTAACCAATATAGACGATTTATCGGCGTCGGTAATAGTAATAGGATAAGTAAGAAATAAATTAAGGCAAAGCAAAGGTTTTATGATATCATACGATGATTATTTAAACCGAATACAGAAAGTGGCCAAAGCCAAAAATTTCGTACATAGATTCAGATTTTTGTTGATTGGCGCATTTTTGCTTATAATCGCAGCCACCACGGGTTTGCTCGTTGCAAAGGGAACGGTGACGACTGCGATGTATTTGCCTGCCAAAATTACCTTCGGCGACAACTATTCTCCCACGCAGGCATCGGCATTTTTGAGCTCCGTAAGATACGAGTACTCCTTGGAGGGTAGCGACGAGTGGAGCAGTAAAAAGCCCGTAAAGGCAGGAAAATACCTTGCGCGCACCGTCACGGATAAGGCGTTCGGCAAGAACTACAGCGAACCCGTTCACTTTGAAATTCTGCCGCGCGAGGCAGTGTTCAGCATAGGCTCGGACAGCGTAATTTACGGGGAAATTCCCGAAGAATGTACCGTAACCAACCTTGTATCGGGACTAAAGCTCGAAACGGAGGAACTTCGGTTCAACTATGCAAGCTATTCAGGGAACAAGACGCAGGTCAACGTAATTAAAGACACCGTAAAAATCATTGACGCATACGGTGACGACTATACTTCCTGTTTTAGCATAACCTACGAGGGCAAGGAGCTTGAAATTCTCCCCCGTGCAATCACTTTGCAGGCGGACAGCGTTACTCAAACCTATTCGGGCAGCGCGTTAGAAATTAAAAACGAGGTTTCGGAAAAGTCGCTTTCTCAGCTCGCCGACGGCGATACATTAACCGTTGTAAACGGTGCGGTCAGCGAAGACGGCGAACCCATTCCCGCGCCCAAAGACAAGGGACGCTACGGAATAGAGGTTAAGTCCTTTAAGATAATGAAGGGCAATGTAGACGTAACCCACCTTTACGACGTTAAAAAGCTTACCGCAGACGTGGTTATAAACGCTCGCGCGATTACGATAACCACGGGCAGCGCGGAAAAGGTCTACGACGGCAACAAGCTCGAAAGCGCTACATTTACCCACAAAGCAGAAGAGCTTGCGGCGGGTCATAGAATTGCCGAACAGAGTGCATATCCCACTCTGACGGACGTGGGCTCGATCGTCAATATAAACTCTTACAGCATATACGACAGCGCGGGCGTTGACGTAAGCGATAACTACGTTATAACCACAACGTACGGCAAGCTCGCAATATCAAAGCGTAAAATTACAATTCTGACTGCCACGGGCGAAAAGGAATACGACGGACAAAAGTTCTACAACCACAATTACGAGGTTATAACCGAGACGAAGATAGTGGAATGGGAGAACCACTTTGTAAACAACGATTACGGCATCTACACCGTGGCGGAAAGCGGTAAAAACCTGCTTGCAATTTCCATATTGGACCGCTCGGGCAGAGATATAACCGATATTAACTACGAAATAACCTACGAATACGGCACACTGACCTTATTCAAGCGGAAAATTACCGTAGGGACGGGCACGTCCAGAAAGGTTTACGACGGCGACCCGTTGTCAAACTCCACTTTTATGGTTTACGGCAGTCTCGCTTTCGGACACAAAATCACACCGACCGACTCCGTGTCTATAACAAACGCAGGCAGCATAAGCAACGCAATCGGGTTTGAAATTATAAACAGCAACGAAAAGGTAACCGTAAACTACGATATCAGTACCGTATACGGTACTCTTACCGTGGAAAAGCGCCCCATATCGGTAACTACGGGCACGACCCTTTATACTTTCGACGGACTCTATCATTCTTACGGCGCCTACGAAACGCACTACTACGGCGAAAACAAAGTTGGGCTTATCAGTGAAAACGACAAGCTCACTATCTCCAATCTTACCGAACGGAGGGACGCCGGCGCGGTGGAAAATAAATTCGATTTGGTTGACGAAAGCGGCAACTACGATATTAAGTCCGTAACCTACGGCCTACTTGTCATAACCACAAGAAGCATAAGGGTAATTATGGCCGACGCGTATAAGGAATACGACGGCACGCCGCTCACAAATCTTTCGTACAGAACCAATTTAAACGGTTCGGAAACGGAGTTCGGGCTTGTGGAGGGAGACGAGCTTATACTTGACGGTACGCCCTCTTCGATTACCAACGTCGGCACGGTACGGAACGAATGTCCCTATAAGGTTCCCAACAATAACTATGTAATAGCAGCCGTTGTCACGGGCGAGCTGAAGGTGTACGAGCGCTCAATCAACGTCGTGCTTTACGACGTTACCGCCGTCTACGGCGAAGAGATTAAATATCCTTCGGGCACGGGCAACATTGTAAACGCCAATACCTGCAGGCTCGCTTCGGGCGAAGAAATCGAGGTATTCGTTGCTCTCGAGAATGCCGACATCAATGCGCTCAACCCCGTCGGCAAATATACGATAATTGCCGACGAGCAAAGAACCAGAATAACCAACGCGAGCGGCGCCGAAACTACTTCGAACTATGACATAACCTACGTGAATTCCACGCTCGTTATCGAAGCTCGCACCGTCACTGTAACGACCAAGGATAGTACCAAAATTTACGACGGCACGCCGCTTCAGAATAACGGTTACAGCGCAACCGGAGTGCTCGTGGGTCAGGAAGTTTACGAGCAAGTGCCCTACAGCATTATAAACGTAGACGAAAGCGGTCGGGACCGTACGGTGTACGGAATAAGGGATACATTAAGTAAACAGGACGTAACCGACAACTATATTATAATTTACGATTACGGCTATCTCTGGATAACCGCAAGGCCTATCACGGTCAAAACGGCAAGCGACAGCAAGGTGTACGACAGCACGCCGCTCGTAAATACTGAATACGAAACCTATTACTTCGAAGCCGAGGGCATCGAAGGACTTCTCGGCGACGACGGACTCATTCTCGTAAGCGCGGCGTCGATTACCGACGTAGGCGACGGTAACGGCGTCAAAAACGAGTGCGTGTTCGAGGTTCCCAACTCCAACTACGAAATAAAGAGCTACGAATACGGCACATTAAAAATCACGGCAAGAGAAATTATTGTCTATACCGATTCCGCCGAAAAGATTTACGACAAAACTCCTCTGACCTGCGCCACCTACACGACCAAATACGCTCACGAAGACGAAGAGGGACTTTTAAACGGCGACAGTCTTAAAATTATTGGCGAGCTTGCTTCCATAACCGAAGTGGGCGACGGCACGGGCATTGAAAATATATTCGAATTCGAAATGCCCAACTCAAACTACGCGCTGTACGATACCGTTTACGGCACGCTTAAAATTACGCCGCGCGAAATAGTCGTTGTGACGGGCAGCGCCGAAAAGGAATACGACGGTACGCCGCTTGGCTGTAATGATTATAAAACTTATTTATACGGCGACCCCGGTCAGGTCGGTTTAATATCGGGCGACGGGCTGTTAAATCCCACCTTTTTATCAAGCAGAATAGTTGCAGGCTCGCAGGATAACGTCTGCACGTTCGAAGTGCCGAGCAATAACTACGTAATTGCGGATTACGAATACGGCACCCTTACAATCAAACCCAGAGCAATCACAATAGAGATAAGCGAGGTCAATGACGTAACTTACGGCGAAAGCTTTGAAGAATACCCTTCGTATTTGGGCAACTTTGCAAATGCGGACACCTGTAATCTTGCCAACGGCGAACAGATTCAAATAGCCGTCTGCTATATGCAAAAAGGCGTTCGCGTAGAGCCCAAAAACGCAGGCGAATACGTGATTACGCTCGATATCGAAAAGACTTCGGTCTATAATAAAGACCTCGATGAGATAGAGGACGGTATATACAACTACAATATAACGGTTGTAACGTTCACGGCGACAATCTACCAAAAAACTGTTTGGATTACGTTCGAGCCTGCGGAAATAATATACGGCGAGGGTAGAAATTTCAAACCCGAATACAGCTTTGACGTCGCTCCCGAAGATATGCCCTACGGCGAGGAAATCAGACTCGGTTTCCGTTATTTAATCAGTGAGGGTATGTACGGAAGGACATATGACAGTCCCTATCATGTCGGCGAATATGAAATTTCGATAAGTCTGTCTAAATCTGCCGTTTATGCAGACGGCATTGAAGTTATTGACGGGCTCTATAACTATTCGCTGTTAGGCGAAAATTCAACCGTTACGGTAATTCCCAAAGAGATAACCGTTGAACTTAACGATATTTTGGGCGTTGAGTACGGCGAAAGTTATTCATACCCGGCAGACGAGGGCAACTATAAGAACGTGTTAGACCTTCCTTACGGCGATACGCTCACAGTCTGCGCTATTCTGCCCGAGTACGAAGGGCTATACATTAACGTCGGCATTTACGCAATTAAAGCGGACGAAGAAAAAACGCTTATAAACGGCGTTGCCGACACCTCGGACTACATAATTACGTATATAGACGGCGAACTTGAAATAATCAAGAGAAAAATCGTAGTCATTAACGAAGGCGCCGAAAAGATTTATGACGGCAAACCGCTTGAAAACCGCACGTATTATACATACCGTGCGGAAGACGGCGGAAAGGGAATTGTTGACGGAACAGAGCTCGAACCGTCCGCAAGCTACGTTAGCATACTCGACGTAAGCGAGGGAACTCCCAACTCGAACAGATACTTCGGTACGGACAACTACGAGATTGTCGATTACGAAGACGGAATGCTCATAATTACTCCGAGAGTTATTTATATATCCTCGGAGAACGAAGTTATAGAGTATGACGGGGAGTACCATAGTCCCAAGACGGCTTTGGACGAGGAGCACAGCTTCCACATCAACAAAGACGGCGAAAGGGAGCCTGCGCTTGTTTCGGGTCACTACTTCGTAATAGGCGAGCCGACTTCGATAAGGAATGCCGGAACTATACCCAACGCCGATTTGAAAAACAACAGAATTTTTAACGGCGAAAACGGCGAAGACGTTACGGAAAACTATTTAATAGCCGAAGAAAGCACGGGCACTTTGACTATAACCCAAAGGCGTATTATCTTAACAACCAACAGTGCGACGCGCGAGTACGACGGCACACCGCTCTCCGATAGCGGTTACACAAGCCGCCATACGGACAAAGCGGACCAGCCCGGAGTTCTTCAGGGCGACGAGCTTGCACTGGTCGGAGATGCGAAATCCGTTACCAACGTCTGGGAAGGAGCTGTTAAAAACGATAACAGATACACCCACCGCAATTACTTTATAACCACTATAATAAACGGCACTTTGCGGGTTACCCCTCGCGAAATTACGGTCGAAATCGGCGACAAGACGATGCAGTACAACGTCAAGCCCTATAATTTCGGCACAGAGGTCGACAACTACGAAAATTTCCTTAACTGCGAATTGATTTACGGCGAAAAACTGCATATCGAAGTAACCTACACCGATGCGGACGGCAAAGCATATGCCTCTACGCGCAGGTTCAGCGTGGGCACCTACGGCATTGTGCTCGATACGAAAAACTGCTTAATTTACAGGGACGGAGAGATTTTGACCCGCGGAATAGAAAACTATTCTGTTTTCTGTAAGGGCGCAACCCTTACCGTAACTCCAAAAAAGGTCACCATAACCCAAAACGATATCGAGTCGGTTTACGGCGACGCAATAGAGTATAAGGGCTATCAGGGCGGCGAAAATATTCCGTACTACAACGGTATTCAGGACGCGCTGACCTTCAGTTACGGCTATTATTATATGGACGAAAACGGCGAGCTCGTATTACTTCCCGACAGAGCGAAAGCGGGAGAATACGTTATCCACGCCCACAAGGACACGGCGCTTGTAAACGGCGAAAAACCCTTCAACTACGAGTTCAATTTCGTTGACGGAACGCTCTTGGTAATTCCGAGGACGGTTAATATAGTCCTCAAAAACAAAGAGGTCACCTACGGCGAAGAGATTGAGCTTCCCGAAGGCGCTGATGCCATCTATCCCGTCGAGCTTGTCTACGACGATACTTTTGAAGTATTTTTAACAGCTCTTTCGGAAGAAAAATTCAACGCAGGCACCTACTACGGTTACATAATGATAGACGGGGCTAAAACGCTCGTTAACGGCGAACGCGACACCTCGAATTATATATTCAACTATATTTCCGCTGACCTTATCGTTAAACAGAGGGGTATATCCGTCAAGCTCAACGAGCCAGAAGCGGAATATACCTACGGCGAAATTTACACCTATGAAACAGGCATAGGCAACTATCTCTATGCCGAAAATCTTGCCTACGGCGAACAGCTCGAAGTTGTCGTATTGTATTATCTGAACGGCGAATATTACGAAGCGCCCAAAAATGCCGGCACTTACACTTTAATTATCAGCGAGCTTATAGCCTACGACGAGTCGGGAAGATTTATTCGGGACGGAGGCAACAATTACTATGTCGAAGATGTCCAAAGCGCCTCGGTTGAGCTTACCGTTAAACGTCCGAGTCTGCATATCGAGATAGACGACAGCGAGTATATCTACGGCTTCGAAGCTCCCGAAATAACTTTCAGTATATTAGATTATTATACAATGGAAGAAACAGAGCTTCCTTTCGGCGAAGTTCTTACATTTGACTTCCTTTATATGCAAGGCACTTTCAGCAACGTCACGCCGGATGATGCGGGCGAATACGTAATTTACACCGTTCCGAGTTTAGCGTACATAAACGGAGAGCGGGAGGGTGTTGCAAACTATATTATAGTCGGTGCCCATTCTGCAACTTTGACTATTCACAGAAGGCAGATTGTGGTTGAAACGGCAACCTCCAGCCATGTTTACGACGGCACTTACTACAGCAACGTTTACGTCAACTCGCACTATTACAACGACGAGAGCACGGAAGGCTTTGTCGGCGGCTACCAGCCCGATATACTGTGGAACAGCGTTCCCAAGGTCAAGGACGTAATCGAGGGCGAAATCGAAAACAGGTTTGAATTCGAAGTCAGCCGAAACTACGAAATTGTCGGCGAAATCGGCTACGGCAAAATTTCCGTAACCCCGAGAGAGTTGACGGTCGAGCTCAACCGCTACGAGATAATCTACGGCGAAGAATTCGGCTATCCCGTGTACGAGGGCAACTATCTCTATGCCGAAAACCTCGTATACGGCGAACAGCTTGAAATTTACGCATATCTCGTTGCAGACAAGGACGTTCCCGATATAGGCGAATACGAAATCAAGGCGTACGCGGATAAAACGCTTGTAAACGGCGGCGAACCTACAAACTACTACATAACCTATATAAGCGGTGTGCTTACTATAAGCGTGCGCCGAATTGTAATAACCACCGAAAGCCGCACTTGGGAATACGACGGCGAAGAACATTCGCACCCTTACGGCGACCCCGAAAAGAGCTACTATCTCAACGTGGACGGCGAAAATGCCGGTACGGCGCTCGTAGAGGGACACGAGTTCGAGGCAGGCGAATATCCCACTATAAAGGAAGCCGGCTGGAAATACAATACCTGCTACGGCGGCGACATTTTTGACAGCGACCGCAATATCGTTACGGCAAATTACGAAATAGTATCGATGGCGGACAGCGGTATTCTCACAATTACCCCTCGCAGGATTACAATAACCACGGGCAGTGCGGAAAAGGAATACGACGGCGACGAGCTGTATAATTACTCGGCGGAAGTCACCAAGGGCGAGATTGCAAAAGATCAGATATTTTTTGTATCGTATTTCCCCACGATAACCAACGCAGCCCAAACTTCACAGGGAAACAATGTTCTTGAAATCACCATAATCAGCTTGGATAACGAGATTGTTACCGACAACTATGCAATAGAGTACGTGTACGGTACGCTTACCGTTTCGCCCCGTCGGATAGTCGTAATAACCGCCGACGACAGCAAGGTCTACGACGGCACCCCCTTAAGAAAGGTTTCGGGATATAAAACCTATCACTTCGAACACCCCGAGGAGGAAGGACTTTTAAACGGCGACTCTCTCTCCGTTGTCAGCAGCGTGTCTATAACCGATTTCGGTAGCATATTGAACGCCTGCGAATACAGACCCAACTCAAGCAACTATATGATTATGGACGGGTACTACGAATACGGTACAATCTCCATTACAAAGCGTCATATAACGGTCGAAACCTTGAGTAAGACCAAAATGTACGACGGCAATCCTATGTGTGAGACGGGCTATAAAACCTATCTTACAGACGATAAGTCGTCGCCGGGACTCATAGGCAACGACAAACTCATTCTCGACGAGGACAGCATCGTCTACGTAACCGAAATCGGCGAGAACAAAGTCAACAGGCTTGTCTTCTCTATCGCAAGCGAAAATTATGAAATAGACGGCTATGTCTACGGCGAACTCGTCATAATTCAGCGTCGCATCATCATAATAACCGCAACGGACAGCAAGACCTACGACGGAACTCCCTTGGAGAACTATACCGACTACACCGTCATTCTCGAAGGCGAGGACGGCGATGGTATGCTCGATGGGGATACTCTCGAGGTTACGAGCTGGACTTCCATAACAGACGTTGTGCGCACTTCTTCGGGCGGAGTAGGTCGGACGGACAATGAATGTACCTTCGAGCTTCCAAGCGATATATATTATTTGGTGGAAATCCGTTACGGTACGCTTACAATCAACCCCGCACCTCTTAAAGTCGTCCTCCACGACGTGGCAAGCGTGCCCTACGGGCAGACCCTTTTCTATCCCGCGGGCGAAGGCAACTACGTCAGCGCAGAGGGACTTATAGGCGACCAGACGCTCGAGGTAGTCGTATACTATACCGATGAAAACGGAACGAAGGTTTCCCCCGTAAACGCAGGCGTATACAGTATATACATCGACTGGGAAAACAGCTTGATTTCGGGCGTAAGCGGTCTTGGCAACTATGAGTTGGACTACGAATATAAGACTGCCGAAATACAAAAGATTGCTTTAAAAATAGTGCTTACCCAAAGCTCTAATTTCAGCTACAACGGCAAATCGAAAAGCTACGACAGCAACGCGTACACAATAGTCGACGGCAGCACCTTGGACGGGGAAACTTTATTTGTTGTAGTCAAATACTTCGACGAGGACGGCAACGAGTACAACGAGGCGCCTTCGGATGCGGGCAATTATACTATAGTGTTTGATTATGAAAACAGTCTCATCCGTAAAGACGACGGCTTTATGCCGGCAAATATCAACTACGGTATCGTGTGCGAGAGCGAGCTCGAATACATAATTACTCCGGCAAAATTTACAGTAACGTTCACGGACGTAGAAAGCATCTACAACGGGCGTGAGTTCGACTACGGTATGTCGGGCGCCTTCACCGTCGGAGGACTTTTCGGCGAGGACGAACTTCAATGCAACGTTAAATATTATCTGGACGGCGAAGAGACCACCGCTTTAAACGCAGGCATTTACAGGGTCGTATTCGACACGGACAATATAGAATTTATCAACGGCAAGGCGTCCAACTACGAGTTTGACTACTCAAAAAGCGTATATTCCTGCGAGCTTGAAATAACCAGGCGCTCTATACTCGTCCAAGTCAACGACAGAGAGATAGAGTATACGGTTGAAGTCGACCCCGGGGACGAGAGCTACAGTGCGTCGTTCACTGCCCACGGACAGGTGTTAAGCGGTGCGGCGTTCGTCGTCGACGACGAGGAAAACGCAGGGGCGACCTATTATTACGACGGCACGACAAACCTGCCTTCGGGTGTGGGCATTTACGAGGTAACTGTCAGATTCCTGAACGAAGAGGTAATGAAAAACTACGACGTAACCGCACTTCCGGGAACGCTTACGATAACGGGAAGAAAGGTGCTCGTAACTCCCTATTATACGGGCGAAGAGTTGGTTTACAACGGCTACGAGCTTGACGTGCAAGAGCTTATCCGTCAGGGCAAGCTCGGCATCACGCATATACACAATCTGCACGGACTTCCCGAGGACGACAGGTACGGCTTTGCTCCCGAAGATTTGGAAATGCTTACCCTTGTCTATGAGTTTATGGACGCCGAGAGCGGAAATCTCTATGAAAACGGCGCGGCTCCCAAGGATGCCGGCAACTACTACGTCTCCGTCAAGGTTTCGGGCTACGATGAAGAAAGATATACGGTCGAGACGGCAATTATGCCGTACTTCCTGATAATCAGGAGAAAAGACGTCAATATAACGAGCATATCGAGCTTGGAAAAGGCGTACGACAAGAAAGCTCCCGAGGGTATAAGAATAGAGTACAGCGGCATTTGCGAACCCGACGTGAAAGTTTGCAGCATAATTCCGCTCTATATTGACGCTAACGGTCAAGTGGCGACCGCGATAAACGCAGGAACGTACGTTATACAAGCTAAAATAGATATCGAAAGCATTGCCAAAAATTACAATATAGTTTATGGCGTCAACGCAACGGGCACGGTGATTGTAAATCCCATAGTGCTGTATTTAAGACCCCAGAGCAGGGAGGAGTACTATCAGGGCAGGAACATCACGCTCGGCGAAAGCGATTTCGAGTTTGTAGACGAAGAGCACAGCAAGCTCGTAGCGGGCGACAAAATAATAATCGAACCTTCGGCTTCGCTCGACCCCTCTAAAACTTACGTAACCGTTTCTATAAGAAGCGCAAGAGTTATAGATATAGCCACGAACGGCGATATGACGGGCAACTACAAGCTTTACTACTCTTACGACAGAAGCGTTATGGGCTCGGACTACTCCTCGAGCGATTTCAAAGGCAAGCTCGAATACCTTATCCGCAACATTTACTACAGACAGATAGTTTCCGAAGACCAGAAGCTTTTCGTCTACGACGGCACGGCTAAAACGATTGAGGGCAGTCTGTACGAAATCGTTCAGGGCAAGGGCGAGGGCTTGTATAAGTCGGACAGAATAGAAATCAGCAGCGCAACCGTTGGACCGCAGGTAGGAGAGTATAGCAACTGGCTTAAGCTCAAGGTTTACAACAGCTACGGCGTAGACGTTTCCAGGGTCTACAATCTCATTTTGGAGAACGCGGACACGTCGACCGTAATCATAAAAGCTGTAAATATCACGCTTGAAATCTTCTCCACGGTCACCGACGAAAAGATTGAAAACAAGAGCGTGTTCTATACCTCAACGCGGTTTGAGAACAGATATGCGCTCAATAAGATTTACTACTCCGTGGACGGACTTGTTGACGGACACGAGCTCGACATTATCGCAATAAAATCGCACGGCGTGTGGAATTTTGCGGTAGTTATATACGAAATTAAAGCAAGCGGTTCGCTTACCGACAGGTCGGACTGCGTCAATCTCAAGGTTGTAAAAGAGGATACTTTGAATATCCGATGCTTTACAGTTGAATGTCATTCGCTTACGAGTATTCAAAGCGATATAACCTTTACTCTTAAAATAAGCTATGAGGACATAGTCTCGGGTAAGGGCTTGACGACCTATGACGACAGACCGGCGCTCACATCCGCGCAGTATAAGATAGATGGACTTTTACCCGACCACGCATTGAATACTCAAGTCGTCGTGGTTCCCTTAAACGGTTATATTACGCTTGCTATCTTAATAACGAACGGCAGGAGCGACAGAAGCTATTATTACTATCTCAACAGCTGTATACTCCCCGCAGGATTCCCCGACGGCGAAGTAAATATCGTGCTCGTTTCGTCCATTATGGAGGTAAGGCAGGACGCTACAATCTCCATAACGGCAAAGTTGGACGATATCAAAGCGGGAAAAGGGCTTGCAGAGACCTTTGACGGCAAGCTTGCTTTAAGCGGCGCGTACACCGTGGAAGGACTTTTACCCGGTCATACCGCGCAGGTTATCCCCATGATGTCGGGCGGCAAAGTCACGCTTGCGGTGCTCATATTCGAAGCGAAATTGACAAACGGCGTGATGAGCGGAAGGAGCGACAGAAGTTATCTTTACAACCTCGTGGTAAAAAGCGCTCCGTCAGGTGCGGACGTGGTGCTCGTCTCCTCGCTCAACGACTTGAAAACTGATATCAAGATAACGCTGAACGCCGCAGTTACGGCTGCAAACCTTAAAAACGGTGCGGGCGTGACAACCTCCGCAATAGACGGAAGAAACGTGCTCGACAGCAGTATGTTCACGCTTGAAAATTACTTCGGCGTAAGCCCGCTTGCTTCCGGCCATTACGTGGAAATAGTGGTGGAAAGAGAGGGCAATAACTTCAATCTCTACGTGGTTGTGTATCAGCTTTCGTCTTCGGGCAAGCGTAGCGACAGAAGCTATCTTTATAGCGTAAATGTCGAAAACGTTCAAAGCGGTATAACCGTGGAGTATATAAACACTGCCGACCTCGGCGATGCAGGATTAAATTAACTCGGAACTTTAGAGAGGTATAATATGAACAGAGGATTTGCATTTTATTTTAAAAACGCAATAAAATCTTCGGCGTCGACTATTTGGAAGAATAAGAATATACTGCAAGTATGGGCGTATTTTCTTGCCGAACTCGCTGCAAGACTGACGATAATATTCAGCGCGATTTTCGACCTTGCAAATATACGTCAAGCGAAAGTGGTACGGGAAAGCGGTAAAACGGATTTTCCCGAAACGCTGAAAGTTGCAACCAAGGGTAAACCCCTCGGGACTATGGTGCTGACCATAATTACGGAGGCGTTTATCTTCCTCGGCGGTGCGCTTATTATAGCGGTTGCTACGGTCATACTCTATTTTATAGGCTTTATTGTGTCCGAACTCGTAGCCGTGCCCTGGTACACGCCTTGGCTGTTCTGCATCCCCGGCGGACTTGTACTTTTGGCGTACGCGGTCGTAATGATACTCATTCTTTCGCCCACGCCCTACATAATCGAGACAAACCCCGACTTGAGCGTTGCCGAAACGATTAAAATTTGTTTCGACACTATGAAAAGCAAGGGCAAGACAACCGCATTTTTGAACTTTTTCATACCCACGCTTTTAGAAGCGGGTGTGTTGGGCATTTGCGGCGGAGCGTTATACTTTCTCTGGCTGTTCGTGCCCTTGAAATTCAAGCTGTTGGCGTGCGCATGCGGAATAATAGTTTCTGCCGTGCTTATACTTCTCACAATCCCTATGTTCGACCTTGCCAAAAAGCTTGCGCAAAGGGAGTTGTTCGAAGATATCGTTTCAGACCCTACCAACGCAGGCAAGCGCACTGCGGGAATAAACATTAAAGCGTGCAACGGCATGAAGTTCGAAAAGTCGGAAATTAAGGGCAATTTGGTTGCGCTGTTTGACGATACGCAGTCTGACAGCATCCCCGCGCCCGACAGTCCCGCCCGCAAAAAGCTTAAGGAAAAAGCCGAAAAGGCGGCTTTGAGCAGAGAAATGCACAGAGAGGTAAAGGCGGAAGTTAAGCAAAACGGCGCAGCACAACCCGTTCAACCCGCGCAACCCGTTCAGCCTCAACCCGAAGAAGTCCAGACGACTGAACCGACGGAGCCCGTATCCGTACGGTCGGTAATAGAGCAGCTTGACGAGCCCGTAGGCGGGGAATCGGAGGAGTTCGACTTGGATAAATTCGTACCCGAAAAGTTCGATTTAGACAAGTTTATAGACTCGCAGGTAGCCGAGGCACAGTACGTGCCGCCTACAGAGCCTGCCGCAGCTGCAACAGGGCAGTCCGCCGAACCTGCCGTTGAGCAATCCGCAGAGCCGGCAGCCGAACAGCCCGCAGAGCCTGTCGCGGAAAAGCCCAAGCGGACGAGGACGACAAAACCCAAGACCGAGGACGGCGGGGAAGAGAAGCCCAAGCGGACGAGGACGACAACCAAGAAAACAAGCGAATAAGCAAGAGGATAATATGACTTTATTTATTTGGAGATTTTTAAGCGCTGTGTCGGCAGTACTCTTCGTTGCGGGAGTTATAGCCCTGCTTTGCATGCGGCTTTTGAAAAACAAATACTATCACGACTTTCACGAGGACGAGCTTTTAAAGACGGTTAAAACGACCAACTCTAAAAACTCTATCTATTTGACGACGGGCGAAACGGCTAAATTCGTGAAGAAGTACGTAATCTGCAAGACGCTCTACGACAAGTTCCTTGTCTGCAACTTTACAAAGAGCTTTGAAGAAATTTCTTTCTTCGTAGTGCAGTACAACAAGCACAAAAAGCCCATTCAGGTGCTCAAAGCTACCCAGTGCGGCGCAGAGTACGCCTCGAGAGTAATTGCGCTTTCCCCGAGATGTCAATTCGTGAACATAATAATTTGCAAGGCGGACGAAAACGAAATCAATCACAACGCAATTCGCCCTCTCTCTATGACGAAGGTGCATATTCACGCTGCAATAAAGGGTTTTATGCTCTTTTTGGCGCTGTTTGTGGTGCGCCAAACCGTAATCGAGCTTTTCGGCGGAATTTACACCCTGCAATATCTTGAAAACTTCTTAAACTACTCGGCAGTAGGCGGGTCGTTCGCGCTGTGCGTAATGTACTATTTAGTGGACGTGCTCTGCTTCCGCCGTAAAAACTTAAGTCAGACCAACGGAGGTGCTATCGAATATGAGTTTGTATAACAATATCGAGAAAATCAAGTATTCAAAAAACACTTCCGAAGTGGTAAATTTAAAAGAATACATCCTGTTCGAAAACGAGCGCGAGGAAATCAAGTATATAGTATTTAAGTTTTCAAACGAGGTAAACCAACAGCTCCTCGGCATGGAG
The DNA here is from genome assembly GCA_022508265.1 of Clostridiales bacterium. Taxonomy (GTDB): domain Bacteria; phylum Bacillota; class Clostridia; order Christensenellales; family Borkfalkiaceae; genus Coproplasma. Next base: position 28,438 of record JAFLVP010000012.1, on the reverse strand, counting down.
TTCGAGGTAAGCCAATACAATTTGGACGGCGCGCTTATTGAAACTTCGATAGTCATATACGACAAGGTACTTGCAAAGGCGAACGAGGATTTCGTACCCAACGCCAAGCTTAAGGTAAATTACGGCTGTAAGACCATCTCCGTAAGGCTTTTAAAGGCGGCGTTCGACAAATTTTTGTGGAACGAGGGCGAGTACGAGGACAACAGCTATAAGTTCGACCACTATTACCGCGACGAGCATGCGCAAAAGCCCGCACCCGCTCCCGCGCCCGTACAGCAGGAAGAGAAGCCCAAAAAAGAGAAAAAGAAGAAAATAGGCAAAAAGTTCGAGCTCAAACAGCAGACCAGGAAAAATATTGCCCGTTTTCCCGCGTTCTTTCTTGCGCTCATCTTTATCGCCGTCAGTGCGTTCGTGGGCGTGTCGCTGTACTTATTTGAAAGAGACTCCAAAAGATTTACTATTGACGGCTTTAAGCTTTGCATAGCTTACGGAAAAAACGTAAGTATCTACGGCTACGTGGGCAACGATAAAGTGGTTGAAATACCTCAAACGCTGGGCGAATACTACGTAATTACGATTGAAAGCGGTGCGTTTACCGACTGCAAGATGGAAAGAGTCGAAATAAACGCCAGCTTAACGATAGAACCGCGCGCCTTTGTAAACTGTAAAAAACTTAAGGTAATCTATTCGTCCGAAGATGTAAAAATCAGGATTGGCGGTGTGGGTGACCCTGCGGATATCTGCAAGGGCTGTTCTCCGGAGTTGCTGTTAAATATAATTTAGCTAAAACAACCCGATAAATAATATAAATAAGGAGGGAGTGTAAAAATATGAATTTGCTTGAAACAAACGGCATTACCGGCATATTTACAGATTGGGCGATTGCACTTTTCATATTTTTTGCAATCCTTATATTGCTTGCCGTACTTTTCAAGGGTTTGAAAGTGGGCATATTGCTTGTATCGATAGCCGCCGTTGTTGCCGGTATTGCGGTGCTTGCGGCGTTCGTTGTTATGCTAATATCGTGGGATATTCTCCTTTTAATAGATTTTGCAATCAAATGGGGACCTACGATTTTATTCGTAACGATATTAACCGTATCCACGCTCGTAAACGCAAAGAGAGGGCTTCGTAAAAGCTTGATTTTGCTTGCGCAGGCGGTGGGTGCGTGCATAGTCTGCACCGTTTTCTTCTACGTTTGCGTAACCTCCGAAGAGGTGGACAAAGCCATTTTGAGCATTGTAAATCAGATGCTTGGGGGCAGTACTCTTCAAGGCATGCTCGGCGTTAGCGAAAATTGCAAGACCATAAGGGAAATCATTGCCGAGTGGCTGCCGAACGTCATCGGCGGGGATATGAAAATTCTGCTCGCCGCAAATCCGGAGTACATAGTGACGCTCGTGGATATGGTATTCCGCATAATATTCTCGGTAATTACGGTTATATTGTACTTTTTGCTCGTATTCCTTCTTTATATCGTCTATTTCTTTGCGTATCCCGAAAGAAGGTATAAAAAGAAGATTAAGAAGGCGGTAGAGAAGAACCAAACGGACAGAACCTACAAAAAACACCACGTAGGCGGAGGAGCCGTAGGGCTCGTGCGCGGCGTTACCGTGGGGCTTTTGACCCTCTCGTTTATGGGCAGCGCCCTGTTTATGGTTGCCGGAGGACTCGGTCAGGGCACTTTGGGCGACTACGATTTTGAAAACGACGACTACAATTTCTATTATTCGATTTACCGCTCGGTGGAAAGCTACGGCTCGCAGGGCATTTTCAAGGTGCTCAACTCCATGACCGATCCAAGCGATACGCCTTTCTATCTGTTTGCGGCGGATATGGTGCTTTCGGGCAACCTTGATGACGAGGACAACGGTATCAACGACCAAACAATCAAGTTCCGCGAGGAAATAGCCGCCTACGTAGGCTTTGCAAAGGACGCTCTGAACCTTTTGATGAAATACGGCGAAGCCGACATGGCTGATATCTTAAACGGCAATGGCGGGAGCAACTCGTTCGATAAGATAGTAAATATAATGTCTATCCCCGAATTCCGAGCGGAATTTAACGCGCTTATTAAGGAATTCGATACTCAAACCTACATAGTAAACCTCGGTATGTCGCTAATAACCACCGTGGTTGAAAACCTGGACGAAATTTCCTTTACCTCGTCGCTTGACAATGACAACAAGGAATTACTCAAAATTCTCTTTAAAAAGGACTACCTGTCCGACACTATTCCCGACGAATCGGAGCTCAAACAGCAACTTGAGGCGGGCATTATCTCCCCGAGCGAGGTGTCCCGTCCCCGACTTAAAGTTAACCACATTTTGAGCAAGGAAGATATAAGTATAGCTTTGGAGGTTACGTTCTCTATCCTTTCTGGCGATCAGGAGACGAAGGACACTCTGGGGCTTATTAAGTCGATTTTGCCCGAAATAAAACAGCTTTCAATCTTCAAAAGCTCGAATGCGGGAGAGCTTGACCCCGTTTTGGCGCGACTTTACTGTTACTACGGCAACAAGTACCTGACCGCAGAGGGCGAGGCGGGAATAACCTACTCGTCGGTGGCAGGCAAGAATATAAAGTGGCTCGACGAGCTGAATATCCTTATGGATATTACGGGCGACGCGCTCACTCTATGGGGAAATATCTACAAATCGGGCAAACAGCCCCTCGATATACTTATCTCCTTATTCGACGCGAACGACCCCAACTACGAGAAAAACTCGCAGTACTTTAAAAATATCCGTTCGGCGTTGGAGCGGTCGGAAATTATCGGCACCGTTATGTCTACGAGCTTTATGACCGGTATGATGAAAGACGCGTTGGCGGCGATTTCCGAGAACGTATACATACCCGAAAATATTGCGTACACAAGAAAGGTAGATGCCGACGGAAACGTCGTTGACGAGGGCGAGCTGCACAAGCTGTTCAGCGGATTTATGCTTTTGGCTTCGGCGCAGGACGGAAGCTTTTTAGACGAGATTTTAAGCATCGCAGGCGGCGAGAACGAAGTCGATATCGGCGCAATTCTCTCTTCCCTTTCGGACGCACTTTCAAGCGTGGATAACGACGGCAAAAATCTTTCGTACTATTTGACCGAGTCCCAGCTTTTGAGAAGTCTAATCTCAAGCGTAATGATAGATATGGGTTCGGGAATGATATATGTTCCGAATGTTGCGCTTGAAAAGCTTGCAAACGGCGAAAGCGTCAATATGATAACCAAGAGCGAGCTTAAAAGCCTGTTCGACAATCTCGGGGGACTCATTGAATTTGTCAAACCCATTTTAGAGGGCGGCGACATCACAGAAAATATAGGTGAAATCGTCGAATATATTCAGACCGAGGAATTTGACAATCTTTTGGCGAACAGCCGCATTTGCGAGGGTACCGTTGCGCACTTCTTAATGGATTTCTTAAGCGACAACGAATTTACCGTAATTCCCACATCCCTTGCCGAAAGTATAGACGGTTGGGTTACGGTAAACGGCAAAAAGGGAGAACTCAGAAATCTCTTAAGCGCGCTAAATGCCACGAGCTTGGACTTTGCACAAATCGTGCAGGGCGAATTCGACACGAACAGTCTTTTGGACGCTTTCCTGTCAATGGACGGCTCGGCTATACAGAACATACTCGATTCCCAAGTTCTGCACTACACAATTTCTAATTTTCTCATTAACGGCTTGGAAACGGGCGGTTTCGAAATTATCGTGCCCTACAGCGCAAGGGAGCTGACCAAAGAGGGCGACAGCCTTGAATATCTCGTCAAAAAGAGCGAAATTTTAAGCCTGTTTGACGTAATAGGCCGTATTGAGCTCTCGGGCGAAGCGGACATCTCCGACATACTCTACAAGCTGATAGTAAACAAGGATATTTTCGACTCGAGCAGGATAATTGCCGCCTCCATAGTTTATACGATAGTAAACAATGAAGATATATCAAGCGCGATTACCATTCCCGAGGCATATTCGAAGGCGGGAAGCAAATCTTCGCTTTTGGACTACAACTCATCCAACGTATGGAAAGCAGAGCTTCCCAGATTTATAGACGCGCTCGACGAAATTCTCGGCATAAGCAAAGCGGGCGAGGATTTTGTGTTCGACCCCGACAGCATAATAGAGAACCTTTCGGGCTTTTTGACCGAGCTCAACGAGAGTTCGTCTGTCAACCCCGAAATCACGAAATTGGAACTTTGCTACCGTTCGGATATCGTATGGCACGAAATCAATATCCGCCTTGACGAAATTCTTTTGGGCAACGGAATAGTCCCCGAAGATGTCATAGCCGAGGTAAAAGTGCGCGGCAGCTACAAGCTCGAAGAGATTCAGGCGCTCTCGAGCGCGCTCGACATCTTCGGATTGGACGACTTGCTTAACGCCGACAGCGACGCTATAGTCGAATCGGTTACCGGCATGGCGCTCAAGCTCAACGACCCTCTTGAAAAATACGACGGCGATACGGCGCTCGAGGTCATTTACCGCTCGCAGATAATACAATATATCTTCAGCAATCAGATAGATACGGCGCTCGACGGCAATATCGATTCGTCCGTTCTCGGCTACATAAAGAAAGGCAGCCGCAACTACGCGTTAAATGACGTCGCCGCCTTTATAGACGCTATCAAAGAGTTGGGAATAGAGGACTTCAGCAATATGGAAGGCTTCAGCCTCTCCGATATAGGCAATCTGAACGACGAGTCGAGCCTCGACCCCGAAAAGACTCGCCTTGACGTAATTTACAACTCGCTCATTATCGCCGGAGTTATCACTAAAAACCTCTACGACGGTCTCAATTCGGGCAGTATTTCCGACAAGGAGATAGACCATCCCAAAGCCTACGAAACAGACGTGGCAATTTATAGAATTGACGAAATAGAGAGCATATTCTCATTGTTCGAAAATATCGGAGATATTGATGAAGACTACGAGTTTGACATAAATTCGGTCGACCTCGTCAAAGCCAGCGAGCGTCTGTACGACGAAAACGGGGATACGCACTCATATCTAATAGCTGTTACAATTTCGGTAGTCTTATTAGATAACGAAGATTTTATAATTCCCGTCAGCGTACTCGATGAATACGAGTGTATTCTGCCTCAGGAATTAGCGCGCGTTCTCAACGTGTTTGTGGTATTGAGTGACGGTCAGGATATCGACGATTTGGAAAATTTTGAAATTACCGAAATTCCCCAAGACGAAAAGGTGCGTGAAGATCTGTATTCAAGCGAAATTCTGCGTGCCCGCATAACCTACGACTTGGGCGAGCAAAGCAGTGGGCAGAGCGTTTATATTACCAACGAATACCGGTACATTAGAACCGCCGTCGATACTAACGGAATAACGAGATGGATAATTACTTATGACGAATTAAAATCTCTTGTCGAAGCTCTCGACTATATACAGAACGACGAGGCGGAGTCGGTGTTCGAAATACCTAAGTTCACAATCGACGATATTTTGGGCTACGACAAGGATACGCTCGAAAAGCTGCTTCAATCTGATATTTTATCCTACAAAATCAGCGAATGTATGCTCAAAGAACGTATGGTTTTAACGTACCTGTCCGCTTACGGTATACTGCCCGAAGAGAAAAGACCGATAGATTTGAGTACGGGCGGTTTTGTGGAAGAGAACATAGAGGTTATTTCCCGTAACACCATATTAGGTGCCTATGAATATATCAAAGCTATGCAGCAGTTTTAACAGTTGAAAATCCGCACGCGGAAGCGTGCGGATTTTTAAATTAAGTTGCAAAAATTGCGGGCGCAAGGTATAATACGGGTGGAGGCGGCAAATGAAAAAGTGCTTGATACTCATAAACGCATATTCAAGGCTTAAAAGCAGTTTAAATCAATCCGAAAGGCTCAAAGAGGAGCTTGAAAAGTTGGGAGTTACCGTCGATATTCTTCCAAACGACTTTTTCGCGGCGCAAATAGATTGCTTGGGCAATATTCAGACCAAAACGCAGGAGTACGATTTCTGCATCTACCTCGATAAGGACAAATATATCTCACATATGCTTGAAAAGAGCGGACTTCGTCTTTTCAATTCTCACGAGGCAATAAGGCTTTGCGACGATAAAATGCTGACTTCCATAACCCTTGCAGACAGCAAAATTCCCATGCCCAAGACGCTTGCGGGACTTTTATGCTATGACGAGGGCGCTGAGATTGCCGAGGAAACCTTTAAACGAATAGAAAACGAGCTCGGCTATCCCGTTGTAGTCAAGACCAGCTTTGGCTCGCTCGGAAAGGGTGTGTTCAAGGCGGACAACAGGGCAGAGCTTGTGGAAATTGCAAACAACTTGAAGTGCACTCCGCACCTTTTTCAGCAGTTTGTAAAATCGAGCAGCGGAATGGATATAAGGGTAATCGTGATAGGCGGAAAATTTGTTGCCTCAATGATTCGTTCGTCAAACGGCGATTTCCGCTCCAATTTGGAGCTCGGCGGCAGGGCGCAGGCGTTTACCCCGCCCAAGGAGGTAATTTCCCTATGCGAAAGGACGGCAAAGCTCTTAAAGCTCGACTACTGCGGAATAGACGTGCTGTTCGGCGGGGAGGGGTACTGTATCTGCGAGGTCAATTCCAACGCCTTTTTCGGCGGAATAGAAAAAGTCACAAACATAAATATCGCCAAAGCCTATGCAGAGTATATTTACAACTCGGTGTATAAGGGGGAATAAAACTATGAAGTTCATTGACGATGATACGAAGAAAATCCGTTGGTGGAACCGCAATTATTTCTTTGCGGGCACAATTTTGGTTGTTTTTATAAATATTCTGATACATGCAATCTCGCCGGGTAGTCTTTGGTATGATAAGTGGCGTGAATCGGGGGATTGGTACTCCGAACTGTCGTTTAACAATCTTAACAAGCAGTTTGTAAGCTCGTTTATTCACGCAAATTGGCAACACGTTCTTTTGAATATGCTCTGTTTTCTGATTTGCGGAGCTTGGCTTGAAAGACGGAAGGGCACGCTTGAACTTTTAGGCTTGGTATTCGTTATGGCTTGGGTTTCAGGTGCATTTGTTGGGGCAAATCATTTAAGTACCTATCACGTCGGTTATTCGGGCGTGAACTATGCCTTTTACGCATATGCAATCATTGACTACTGTGTTCTGTTGTTCCGCAAGACGACACGCACTAAGATTAACGTCATCTCGGGCGGAATTTTAATGGCGCTAATATACTTTGCCGCCTGCTTTGACGGCGGTACGCAAACCGTAAGTTTTCAGTGGTATCCGTACGATTTTATGCACAATATGGGTCACTATTCGGGTTTCTTCGGCGGCGCCGTCGTCGGCTTAGCCCTGCAGCTTACAAGATTTATAGCCGTCAAAGAAAAGAAATAATAGTCAATAATAAAAGCGCCCGCCGAAAACGGCGGGCGCCCTTTTGTTTTTCGTGACTTAAAAGTGTTACATCATTTTGCTTGGTTTAGAGCCGAGAAAGACAAGGCGCGCGAGGAAAACCTGAGGAAGTTTACTGTGTCGTAAATGACCGAAGGTTGCCACAGCGCAACGCCGTATTTCGAAGGCTATAAGACAAGCTTTTTACTCATCCATATATGCGGGCAGTCTTCGTCAAAATCAACTTTACTGCACGCCGAATATCCGTTTTTTTCGTAGAACTCTTTTGCGGCGTACTGCGAGTGGAGCAGGACTTGCTTTCCGCCCTCCTCGATAATTTGGCTCTCCGCCGCCTTCAATATAAGCGAACCTATATCTTTCCCGCGATACTCCTTTATAACGGCAAGTCTGCCTATTATATACTCGCCGCCGTCAATATAAAAGCGGCAGGTGGCAACGGGAGCGTCGCCGTCGAAAGCTATAAGGTGCTTTGCGTGCCCGTCAACGCCGTCGAACTCGGTTTTAAATTTTTGCTCCTCTATAAATACCGCAGTTCTGATTTTTTTCGCCTCCGCAGGCAGACTCTCGTAAATTTTAATTTCCATTGCAAAATCCATTATACCGTTTTTAACAAAAAATGTCAATAATTAAAAATAATTTTGTATAAATATTCACTAAAACGCGATTATTCGTTTTTTATGCGAATAAATGTATGGTATCGAATAATTATAAAAAAATTTTAATAAAAATTTATAAAAACCCCTCTAAAACGCTTGACTATTGAATAATGAGTGAATAAAATAGTTTTCGTTGTGAATTTGAAAGGAGAAAAAATTATGAAAATTTTTAAGAAAATTATTCTTCCGATAATGCTTGTGTGTGTAATATTATTCACGCTTGTCGGATGCGTAAACGAGGCGGACGTGGACTCGTTAAAGAGCCAACTCGAACAGCTTCAGCAGGAGCTTGAAGACCTTAAAGGCAGCAAGGCGGACGCCGACAAGACCGTAGAGGAGCTTCAGGACGAAATTGCTCAGCTCAAAGCAAGCAAGACGATTGCGGATATCAGCTACGACAAAATCAAGTACATAGACGCAAACCTTTCCGACCGCGATTGCTACAGCGGCGAACAGTTTAAGGCAACGCAAAGCTGGATTAAAGAGAAGGCACTTGCAGCAGGCTACGCAGAGAGCGCAGTTACAACGCAGGGCGTAACGACCTCTACTTACGTTAAAAAGGACGAGGTAGACACGGCGTTGTCGGCAGTAACCAGCTACACGACGGACGGCAAGTTCTATAACCGTTCGGGCAGGAACTACGTTGAGGCAGCAGACGGCGAGTACGTAAAGGTTGACGCAGTTACCCCTAATATCATTATTACCAAACCCGGCAAGAGCGAAAAGCAGATTATCGTCGGCGCACACTACGACGGCGACGGCACGGGTGACAACGGTTCGGGTATTGCACTTGCACTTACCACGGCTGAAAAGTTTGTAAATATCGAAACCTCGTACACCATTGTATTCGTGTTCTTCACCGCAGAGGAGTACGGCTGCTACGGCTCCACCGCATACGCAAACGCTATGACGGACGAGGAAGTAGCAAACACGCTCTATATGATAAATTTAGACTCGCTCGTATGCGGCGACTACTGCTACATCTACGGCGGCGTTCAGAACGATGATGAAAAGGTTGTAACGCAGACCGAAGCGTACGACAACGCTATGGCAATCGGCAAGTCACTCGGACTTGACCTCCACAGCAACCCCTGGACTTGGGATAACCCCGCTCCCGGATACGATACTCCCGACTACGCTTCGCCCTCAACAGGCGATTGGAGCGACCACAAGGGCTTTAAGAACAGGGGAATTAAGTACCTGTATATGGAAGCTACCAACTGGGAAATCCCCGGCCCCTACAACGAGTACGACGGCTACGGCGAAACGCAACTCGTCGGCATGCTTATGAACACCAAAAACGACTACCTTGAATACATCGAAACCTACTTCCCCGGCCGTATTCAAAGCCACCTTTCAACCTTTGCGCCCCTGTTGTATTCACTTCTCATTCAGCCCAAAGTAAGCTTCTGAATTAAATAAAACGCAAAAAGAGCCGACGAGTCGGCTCTTTTTTTATGCAAAAAATTAAATCCTTTTAATAATTTGCAAAGCCTCGGCGAAGTTAGAGGCGCAAAGTCCTTTATAGCCCTGCGGGATAGAGTGGGGGGCAAAGAGTATAAAGTCTACGCCCGCAACTTCGGCGCACGCCTTATCGGAGGTAAGGCTGTCGCCAATCCAGACAGCGCGCCCGCTCTCAAAGCTCTCTATATGCGTCTTTAAGTGCTCGGCAAACTCTTTGGAGGGCTTTGCAGAGCCTATCTCGTCGGAGATAAAGGTCTGCTCGATAAAGGGGAGAAACCCTGCGTCGGTGAGGTGCCTCATCTGAATATCGGTGTTGCCGTTCGTTACTATGTAAATTTTACCCAGGCTTAAAAGCTCTTTCAAAAACGCGTCCGCGCCGTCGAAAGGAATACATATTTCTTTAAAGTTTTCAACGTAGCTGTAAGCAACTTTGGGGACATCGGCAATTATTCCGAGTTCATTAAACAGCTTTGAAAACCGCATAAGTTTTATTTGCTCTTTAGTGGTTTCGCCGCGCTCAAACTCTTGCCACAGCCCTATATTTATGTCGCGGAAGCGCTCGAATGCCTGCTTTTCTGCACTTATGCCGAACTTTGCAAGCGTTTGACAAAAATTGATTTCTTCGGTGCGCCTGAAATCAAACAGCGTATCGTCCATATCGAGTAAAAATATATCTTTCATATAAAAATTGTATCACGAAAACAGGTTAAAATCAAGCCGTTGAGTGGTGCAGTAGTTTTATTGGATAACAGATGACCCCCAAAACACATAAAATGGTTAATAATGGGGGCAGTTTTTTTAAATATGGGTCTTGAAATCTGAAAAATATTGTGATATAATGTATTGATAAAAAGGGGAGGGAGGTCTTGATATGCTTGATAATTTATATAAACATTTAAGCGGGACCTCAACCGTGCCGGTAGTCGTTATTGCGGTTGCGATAATGCTGCTTGCGGGCTTTTTAGCAACCCGGATTACAAAGCTTTTAAAACTGCCCAACGTCACGGCGTACATATTAGTAGGAATACTTTTAGGCCCCTTCTGTTTAAACGTGGTGCCCGATTACGTTATCTCGGGCATGGACTTCATCTCGGATATCGCCCTTGCGTTCATTGCGTTCGGCATGGGCGAGTTTTTCCGCTTTTCCACAATAAAAAAGAACGGGGCAAAGGTGGCCCTAATAACTCTTTTCGAAGGGCTTGCCGCATCCGTGTTGGTGTTTGTTCTCACATTTTTTATTTTGGGGCTCGGGCTGCCGTTTTCAATAATACTCGCGGCGTTGGCGTCCGCAACGGCGCCCGCCTCCACGATGATGACGATACGCCAGACGGGGGCAAAGGGCGACTTTGTAGATACTCTCTTTTCTGTGGTCGCGCTCGACGACGTTTTGAGTCTTGTCGCGTTCAGCGTTGCAATCTCCATTGCGCTTGCCTCGCTCGGCGGCGGGTTCTCGGCTGGCGATGTGCTTATCCCTATAGCCTTCAATATTATGATGATAGGCATAGGAATAGGGGGCGGGTTCCTCTTAAAGTTCCTTATGGCAAAGCGTTCCAACGACAACAGATTGATTGTTTCCATCGCGCTACTTTTTGCAATCTGCGGAATAGGCGCGGCGGTGGACGTATCGCCCCTTCTCGGCTGTATGGCAATGGGAACGGTGTACATCAACGTCACGGGCGACGACAAGCTGTTTAAACAGCTAAACTATTTCAGTCCGCCCATATTGCTATTATTCTTCGTTAAATCGGGACTTGGGTTCAGACTCGACGCACTCGTCAATATGCAAAGCTCGATAGGCGGAATTCCGCTACTTGTCATAGGTATTCTGTACTTTGTGGTCAGAATTTTGGGAAAATACGGCGGCGCGTTCTTGGGCTGTCTCGTCACTAAAAAGCCCAAGCCCGTGCGAAACTTCTTGGGGTTTGCGCTCGTGCCGCAGGCGGGCGTTGCAATAGGACTTGCGGCGCTCGGTGCAAGAATACTCGGCGGCGATACGGGCAGTATGTTGCAGACAATTATTCTGTCGTCAAGCATACTGTACGAACTCGTGGGTCCTGCCCTTGCCAAGCTTTCGCTGTATCTTTCGGGTTCGTACGGAAAAGAAGAGGCGGAAGACAATCCCGAGAAGCAAGTTGTTCCTATCGCAAAGCCAACCCACGAGGAGGAGGTTGCCGCCTTAAAGCAAAAACTTTGCGAAATTCAGAACGCAATTTCCGTAAAGGAATACGCCCGCTCGCCCGAAGAAGAGGCATTTTTAGAGGCTACCGACCTGTCGGCGGCTACGGAATACAACCGCAGAAAATTCATCAATAAGAGGTAAATCATATGTCAGCAGACGCTATTGCAAAATTACTCGGCGATTGGGCTTCGGAGGTCAATATCGCATCTTGCGCGCTTAAAACGGCTATGTCAATCATAATGGCGGTAATACTCGGCTGCGAGCGCGCCAAAAACCGCCACGCCGCGGGACTCCGAACGCTAATCGTTCTGGCAATAGGCTCAACGCTTGCGGGAATTGCAGATATTTACTTTGTAAAAGAGCTGGGCGCAACCTTTGCGTTTTTGTCGGCGGCGGTAATAATAGGAATTGCCGTAATCTCGGCAAATACTATAATTTTCTCGTCTAAAAACCAAATTAAGGGTTTGACGACTTCCGTAGGCGTATGGGCTATGTCCATTATCGCGGCGGCGCTCGGCTTCGGGCTCTATACCGCCTCGCTCATTGGCTTCGCCGCGCTTATGATAGGCTTTCTCGCCTTCACAAAGCTCGAAACCTTCATTAAATCACGGTCGAACCACCTCGAAGTGCATTTGGAACTCAAAACGCGCAACAGCTTGCAGGAGTTTATGGGCACTATACGTAAATTCGGCTTAAAGATTGACGATATGGAGTCTAACCCGGCGTACGCGAATTCGGGGCTCGGTGTGTATTCGGTAAAGCTAACGGTAGTGGGGGCAGAGCTCAAAAACAAAAAGCACGCCGACATAATAGAGGCGCTCTCCGCCCTCGATTGCGTGTACTTCATAGAAGAAATCGGCTGATTAAGCAAAATCTCAATACATAAAAAAGGACACCGCAAGGTGTCCTTTACTGTTATAAAATAGTAAAATTAAATTTTATGTCATTTTATTGGACTTTTTGTCGAAATATGTTTATACTTAACTTACAAATCACTTGAGAGAGAGAAATGTTTAATCTTGCACACATTCTTTATATGGTAATTTCCGCCGTCATAACGGTAGCGTTATTAGTGCCTGCGGGATTATTTATAAAGGAAGAAAAGTACAAAAAACTTATTTTAAAAATTATAGCTTTAGTTACGGTTGCTCTGCATTTCAGCGATATATACGTTAATTTTTTCAAGACGGGTAATGTATCCGTTTCCGAACCGCATATTCTCCCGATACATCCCTGCAACGTCGTTATGTGGCTGTTGCTCATATGCGCATTCTTAAAAAACAGAGACGCAAAAGCCTCTAAGGCGCTTTTTGTATTTACGTTTTATGCCGGTGTCGTCTGCGGAATTTTCGGAATTGTACTCAACGTAAATTACGGCAACAATCCGACGCTTGCCGATTGGGGTATTTTAAAGGGAATGCTAAGCCATTCGACAATGCTCCTCGGCTGTATCTATATTTTAGTGGCTAAATTCATAAAAATCAGAGTTTCAAATTGCATTTCGGTCTTTTTGGGACTGTGGATATTTATAATAGACGGGCTTATTATAAACGGATTATATTCGGCGTTCGGCTTGGGAGAATGTAACTCAATGTATTTGCAAAGCTCGCCGATAGATTCTCTGCCTTGGCTTACCCCTTGGCTTATGGGAATAACGGGGCTCGTTCTCGTATTCGCGATAACCGCGCTCTACGAGCATTTTGCGTTAAAAAAGGAAGAGCGTTGGTTTACGATATTAAAAGAGAAAATAAATACCATAAAAGAGAAAAAAAGAGGATTAGACAATGAATGAGTTTTTAATCAACGTATTAAGTTGGACGGGCGAGGACGGCGGTATCGCCATAGAAGCGTTCAATATATGGCACTTTTTGTATTTGATTATAATAGCCGGCGCAATTACGGGTATATGCTTTGCCGTTAAAGGCAGGAGCGCGGAGACGCACAAAAAGATTTTGGACAAGCTTTCAATCGGTATACTGTGCTGGTATATCACAAACTTCTTTTTACAACCCTTCGTCTGCGGAGACAACGAGTTGAATATTGACAAACTGCCCTTTCACATTTGCACGCTCATGGGCATTGTCGGGGTGTTTGCGCAGTTCAGCAAAAAAGATTGGTTCAAAGAAGTCTCCGTAGTCTTGGCTATGGCGGGCGCGCTTATGTATTTAACTTACCCCGCCACGGCGTTCGGCGGAGCGGCGCCTTGGAGCTTTAAGGTCATCGAAACGGTAATCTATCACTCGGCGCTCTTCACTTGGGGCTTTTTATCCCTCTTTACGGGGCAGGTCAAGCTGCACTACAAAAATATGTGGATGCCCCTCGTCGGGCTGTGCTGTATTGCTGTCTGGGCAACGGTGGGAAATCTTTGCTACAACGTAAGCTATCTCGGCGAAGGCAGTGCCCGTCACTACGATTGGTTCTTCTTAACGGGTACGTCCTTCCCGTTTGTTCCCGTTTACTTAATGCCTCTCGCCGTCATCACCGCAATTTACGGCGTTATTGCCTGCTTCTATCTTATTAACTATGTCATTGAGATAATAAAGAAAAAAAAGCAAACTAACGCCACGGCAGAGTAATAGTAAATATTAAATTCGTTTATCGCAAAAAAGCACCCGCAAGGTGCTTTTTTTGTGCCGCGATTTGCCGAATGAGTGTTTAATTTTCGTAAAACCCGATAAGATACAACAAATTTTGAACAAATTCATAAAAATATACCCCGCCGTTGATTGAATTTATAAATTTAATAAGGTATAATGTTATAGGTGGAATTGCGGCGAACTGTTAATTTCGGTGCGGTACACTCTAAATACGACTATAAAATTCTAAGGAGACATAATGAAAACCATTGTAATCGGGGTAATCGGCGCCGACGTTCATGCGGTAGGCAACAAGATTATCGAATACGTGCTTAAACAGCAAGGGTACAACGTAGTCAACATAGGCGTGCTCTCTTCGCAGGAAGATTTTATCAATGCGGCTATTGAAACCAACGCCGACCTTATACTCGTTTCTTCGCTGTACGGCCACGGCGAAATCGACTGCCGCGGAATGCGCGAAAAGTGCATTGAAGCGGGTATAGGCGATATTCCTATGTTTGTCGGCGGCAACATAGTGGTAGGCAAGCAGGATTTTGACGAAGTCAAAGAGCGCTTCTACAAAATGGGCTTCAACAGGGCATATCCTCCCGGAACCCCCATCGAAAAGACTCTGCCCGACATTAAAGAAATCCTCGGAGAGTGACGATGAGCCGCTATCTGATGATCGACTTCGGTTCCACTTTTACAAAGCTGACCGCAGTCGATACTCAAACCGAAGATATCATAGCTACGGCAAACAGCTTTACCACCGTGGAAACCGATATTACAGTCGGCTACCAAAACGCCCTCGATAAGTTGTATAAAAAAATCGGCGATAAGGTTCGGTTCGATAAAATTATAGGCTGTTCCTCGGCGGCGGGCGGGCTCAAAATGGCGGCAATAGGACTTGTCGAAGAGCTTACCCTCGAGGCGGCAAAGCGCGTGTGTCTTGGAGCGGGAGCAAAGGTAGAACTTGCTTTTTCGCACCATTTGACCGACTCGGATATACAGCGGATAATCGACAGTAAAATCGATATAATTCTGTTGGCAGGCGGAACGGACGGCGGTAACACAGAGTGTGTGCTGTTCAACCAAAGAAAGCTCGCCGAAAGCTCGATTAAAATTCCCGTAATTTACGCCGGCAACAAGAACTGTGCAGACGAAATCCGTGCAATAGCCCGAGAATACGGTATGAACGAATACGTCTGCGGTAACGTAATGCCTAAACTCAACGAACTCAAGGTAGACGAGGCGAGAGATAAAATAAGGGAAATCTTCCTTAAAAATATCATCGAGGCAAAGGGCATCAAAAAAGTAGAGAAGGCAATCGACAAGGTAATTCTGCCGACTCCCGAGGCGGTACTTAGAGCTGCGGAGCTTTTATCCAAAGGATATATGCACGAGCGCGGTTTGGGTGAAATAATTCTCGTGGATATCGGCGGCGCCACAACCGATTTTTACTCTATGAGCTCCGCCTCCGCAAAGCGCAGCGACGTAATATTAAAGGGCTTGCAGGAGCCTTACGCAAAGCGCACGGTGGAAGGCGACCTCGGAATGAGATATTCTGCCCTCGGCGTTCTCGCCTCACTTTCCGAAGAGGAAATAAAAGTTTACAATGAGGACGAGGGAGTAGACCTCAAAAAAGAACTGCTCTTCAGGCACGAACACGTGGAAAACATTCCTTCCGACGAACACGAAGAAAAAATCGACCGCATTATGGGTCAGATTTGCGTGGATAAGTCAACCCAAAGGCACGTCGGCAAAATGGAAGAAATGTACACTCCTATGGGGCTTGTTTACTATCAGTTCGGCAAAGATTTAACTCAAATCCGCTACGTAATCGGAACGGGCGGAGTGCTGGTAAGCAGTAAAAACCCGACGGAGATTTTGAAAAAAGTCGAATACAGTTCAGACAAGCCCTTGGAGCTTCGCCCGCAGCACCCGCAGTATTTGCTGGATAAGGACTACATTCTTGCCGCAATGGGACTTTTGAGCGAAATAGACCCCTTGCTTGCTCTGAAAATAATGAAAAAACACATAACGGAAATTCAGCCGCAAAACAATTAAACGGCTATCAAAATATAAAAAAATAATTTAAGGTGACATCAGATGGTTCAAAACAAAAAACTGACGGAAAAAGAATTTCTTGAAGAGAGAAAAGAAGTACTTGCAAGCTGGCATACCGGCAGCGATCACCAGCTTAATTTCGATGAGGCTATCGAATATTTAAAGAATATTCCCGATCATAAAAACTTTGCCAAAAAACTTGCAATGGCAAAGGCAAACGATTACCGCACTCTGGTTCAGCCCCGCGCCGGCGTACCCGTTGTGCACCGCCACATAGAGCTTATGCAATATCTCGAACAGTGCGGAGCCGACTTCCTTCCCACGACTATCGACAGCTATACGCGTCAAAACCGCTATAGGGAAGCGGACATAGGCATACAGGAGAGTATGAGAGAGGGCAGGGCGTTTTTAAACGGTTTCCCTCCGGTCAACCACGGCGTAACGGGCTGCAAAAAAGTGTTTGAAGCTGTAAACGTACCCATGCAGGCACGTCACGGCACCCCCGACGCCCGCCTCCTTTCCGAAATAATTCACGCGGCAGGCTGGACTTCGAACGAGGGCGGTGCGATTTCCTACAACGTGCCCTATGCAAAGAGTGTTTCAATTGAGGATACAATAAAGTACTGGCAGTATTGCGACAGGCTCGTAGGCTATTACGAGGAACACGGCGTGACTATCAACCGCGAACCGTTCGGACCCTTGACGGGTACGCTCGTACCTCCTTCGATATCCAACACTGTCGCTATAATCGAGGCGTTGCTCGCCGCAGAGCAGGGCGTTAAAAACATAACGGTCGGATACGGAATGGGCGGCAATATCGTTCAGGACGTAGCCGCAATCCGTTCCCTTCAGGAGCAGACCGAGGAATATCTTAACAGGTTCGGCTATAAAGACGTTATAGTAACCACGGTGTTCCACCAGTGGATGGGCGGTTTCCCTAAAGACGAGGCAGAGGCTATGGGCTTAATAGCGTTGAGCTCGACATACGGTGCGCTCTCCGGCGCAACCAAGATGATTACCAAGTCGCCTCACGAATCAATCGGCGTTCCCACCAAGGAGGCGAACGGACAGGGCATCAAGGCGTCAAAAATCGTTACGCGCCTTTTAAGCGACCAGAAATTCCCCGAATGTCAGGTACTTACCGACGAAATGAACCAGATAAAGAAGGAAGTAAACTGCCTTATGGACGCCGTGCTCAAGGTCGGCGACGGCGATATAGCTCAAGGCGTTGTAAAGGCGTTCGAGCTGGGTATGATAGACGTTCCCTTCGCGCCCAGCAAATTCAACGCAGGCTTGATTCTTCCCGCCCGTGACGACTCGGGCTGCATAAGAATTCTTGAATTCGGCAATCTCGCGTTTACCGAAGAAATCAAGGAATTCCACAGGCAGAAAATTGCCGAGCGCGCCGCATTCGAGGGGCGTGAGGTTTCCTTCCAGTTCACTGTCGACGACGTGTACGCAGTAAGTATGGGTCACCTCGTCGGACATCCCACCTATAAAGATTAAAATTACGGGAGGCGGTATTTTTCAATACCGCCCCGTGTAGCGTTAAATAATATTTTATCGAGGTTTAATTATGAAAATCGTAGACGTTTTACTTACAAAATCTTATACAGGTTTCTATTTCGACGACCAAAGGGCAATTAAAGGCGGCGCAGGTCACGACGGCTTTATGTACGTCGGCGAGCCCGTAACCGAAGGCTTTAAAAGCATTCGTCAGGCAGGCGAGGCTATCTCCGTTCAGCTTATTTTGGAGGACGGCACGATAGGCTACGGCGACTGCGCAGCCGTGCAGTATTCGGGCGCAGGCGGCCGAGACCCTCTTTTCCTTGCCGAAGACTTCATTCCCTTCCTCGAGAAGGAAATAGTGCCCAAGCTCATAGGGGAGGACGTTTCAAAGTTCCGTCCCGTTGCCGAGAAATACGACAGAATGACAGTCAACGGCAAGAGATTGCACACCGCAATCCGCTACGGCATAACCCAGGCTCTTTTGAACGCTACCGCCAATTCGAGGCGCATCACTATGGCCGAAGTTATCCGCGAGGAGTACGACGTGGAACCGGGCGAATACCTGCCCATTCCCGTATTCACGCAGTCGGGCGATGACAGATACGACAACTCCGACAAAATGATTATTAAGAGGGCGGACGTAATGCCTCACGCACTCATCAACCACGTGGGCACAAAGCTCGGCGAGCACGGCGAAATACTTCTTCAGTATATCGGCTGGCTGCGCGACCGCGTTTTAAAGTACCGCACGGACGAAAATTACAGCCCCGTATTCCATATCGACGTATACGGAACTATCGGCATTGCGTTCAACTACGACGTAGACAAAATGTTTGAGTACCTGCTCGAATGTGAAAAACAGGCGGCACCGTTTAAAATCCGCATAGAGGGACCCATCGACACGGGCGACAGAGAGGGTACGATGAATTTTGAAAAAATCCTCACCGCAAAGCTTGACGAGGTAGGCTCCAAGCTCGAAATAGTTGCCGACGAATGGTGCAACACGCTTGAGGATATCAAGTACTTCGCAGACAACCGTGCGGGTCACGTTCTTCAGATAAAGACCCCCGACCTCGGCGGTGTAAACAACGTTGCCGAAGCCATACTCTACTGCAACGAAAAGGGCGTGGGCAGCTACTGCGGCGGCACTTGCAACGAAACGGACGTCTCCTCCAAGACAACAACCAATATCGCAATCGCCTGCCGTGCTATTCAGTGCCTTGCCAAACCCGGTATGGGAGTGGACGAGGGCTATATGATTGTTAAAAACGAAATGAACCGCGTTCTTTCGGCGGCAAACAAGAGATATAACGCAAAAAAGTAAAAAATTACGGGAATTTATAATGAAAAGAGGAATTGCAGGTTCGCTTGAATCCAACGACGCTCTGATAACGGTCAAGGAGAGCGACGCGCTCAAAATAACCGTAAAGAGCATCGTTTACGATTTCTTTCACAAACAGATAGAAAAAGTTATTCTCGACACCTTACAAGAGCTCGGCTACGACAAAATCGAAGTGGTGTGCGAGGATAAGGGCGCGCTTGACTATACCATTAAAGCCCGCCTTACGGTCGCTATAGCGAGAATGGAGGCGTCGGAATGAGAAGAAGTCTTCTGTTTATCCCCGGCAATAATCCCGCAATGCTGCAAAATTGCGACGTATTCGAGAGCGACGCGGTAATACTCGACCTCGAGGACGCGGTCAGCGTAACCGAAAAGGACGCCGCACGCGCTCTCGTTTCAGGATATCTTAAGTCGCTTACCGAAGTTCCGCCTATGGAAATAATAGTGCGCATAAACGGACTTGATACCGAGTATTACGAACACGATTTAGAGGCGATAGTAAGCGATAAAATAGATACGGTAATGCTGCCCAAGGCAACCGTTGAGTATCTTAATGTGCTTGATAAACTTCTTTCAAAGGCAGAGAAAGCGAAAGATATGCAAAAGCGCATATCGGTAATTCCCATAGTGGAGCTTGCCGTATCCGTTCTTCAGATAGAAGAAATCGTAAAGTGCCCCCGCGTAAACGGCGTACTGCTCGGCGCAGAGGATTTATCCGGCGACCTCGGAGTTATGCGCACCAAGCAGGGCAACGAAATACTGTACCCCCGAATGAGGCTCGCGTATGCCTGTGCGGCGTATAAAATCGACGCGATAGATACGCCCTTTACCGACACGAACGACAACCAAGGGCTTAAAGAAGATTGCCGTTTTGTAAACAACCTCGGCTTTAATGCAAAGGCTGCCATACACCCCAATCAGGTACCCGTCATAAACGAGGTATTCGTTCCCGAACGCAAGTCTATAGAGTGGGCGCTGCGCGTGGAAGAGGCGGCGCGTCAGGCAAGCTTAAAGGGGCTGGGCGTGTTCGGTTTGGACGGCAAAATGGTAGATAAACCCGTCATTACGCGTGCGCAGAATATACTTGAAAAAGCGCGCAAATACAAATTGATTTAAGGGGCATACAATGAAAAATTCGCTCGGCCGCTTTGTTCCCGAAGGTTTTACGCCTTTTGAAGGGAGCGGTGCGTTTAAGAATAAAAATCGCATACAGGTATCAAAAAAAAGCGTCTCGGAGGGTTTTGAACTTCTTTCAAGCGTCTCCGAAATGTTCGATAAACTCGGCATAACCGACGGAATGACCCTGTCTTTTCATCATCACTTGAGAAACGGCGACTTCGTACTTAATATGGTTGCGGAAGAGATAAAGCGCCGCAACCTCAAGGATATGAAGCTTGCCCCCAGCTCGATATTCCCCGCGAACGCAATACTCGTCGAGCTTATCGAAAAGGGCAACGTAACCCAAATTTATACGGACTACGTAAACGGTCCCGTTGCCGAGGCAATAAGCCGCGGCAAGCTTAAGGGTATGTGCGTAATGCACACTCACGGCGGCAGACCCATGGCAATAGAGAGCGGTTTACTGCACATAGACGTTGCAATTCTCGCCGTTCCCGCCGTAGATAAATGCGGCAACGGAACGGGAGCAGAGGGCACGGGTGCATGCGGAAGCCTCGGGTATGCAGTCAGCGATTTGGAGTATGCGGACAAAGTAGTATTCGTCACGGATACGCTTATTGAAAGAGCCGAAAACGCCCAGCTCGACGGCAGGTACGTAGACTACGTGCTCAAGGTCGACGCAATCGGCGACCCCAAGGGAATAGTTTCGGGCACGACGAGAATAACCAAGGACCCCGTAGGTCTTAAAATAGCCCGCAACACCGTAAAACTTTTGGAGGAGCTGGGACTTATCGAAGACGGGCTTTCGATGCAGACGGGCGCAGGCGGAACAAGCCTTGCAGTTGCGCATTACGTGCGTTCCCGCATGCTTGAAATGGGCATAAAGGGCAGTTTTGCCTCGGGCGGAATAACGGGATACTTTACCGATATGCTCGAGGAGGGGCTGTTTGACGAGCTCTACGATGTGCAGTGTTTCGATTTGAAGGCTGTGCAGTCGATAGCCAAAAACCCCAATCACCATGCAATGAGCGGCTCGCGGTATGCCAACCCATTTGACGACAATATTGTCGACAGGCTCGACTTCGTTATCCTCGGAGCAACCGAAATAGATTTAGACTTCAACGTAAACGTAACTACCGATTCGCACGGCGTTATTATGGGCGGTTCGGGAGGTCACAGCGACACAGCGTACGGCGCGAAAGTGACGGTAATTACCACCAACCTCGTAAAGTCCCGTCTGCCTATAATCAAAGACCGCGTCACGACGGTTACCACCCCCGGCGAGGATATCGACGTGCTCGTCACGGAGAGGGGAATTGCCATCAACCCTGTCCGCAAGGATTTGCTTAAAAAATTAGAGGGCAGCAGATTGCCCATAGTTCCCATAGAAAAGCTTTTGGAGACTGCCCACAAAATTACGGGCGTTCCCGAAAAGGTGAAGCAATCGGATAAACCCGTAGGCGTAGTGGTTTACAGGGACGGCACCGTAATAGATACAGTTTATAAAATTAATTGAAAGCATAATAATATTTAAAAAAGAGAGAAGATATGACTATCAAGGAGGTAGTTTTACCTACCGAAAAAGAGCGGATAGCGTCCTTTTTGGAGCAGTTCGGTTTGCGCTTTGAAAGCAACGTAGACCAGACTATCTATATGGAGGACGAGAGCGGAATAATCGCCACGCTGTCCGCAAGTAAATATATTTTAAAATGTCTGGCGGTAAAGCCCGAATACCGCAGTGAAAATCTTGCGGTTACGCTCGTGGGCGAAATGATTAAGCGCCTGCATGCGGCGGGAATTTATTACTTTCAGATATTCACAAAACCCGAATACCGAGAGGTATTTTTAAGCCTCGGCTTTAAACTCATTCTCGAAACCGACAAGGTTGCCGTGATGGAGGGCGGAGAGGGCGATATAAATTCCTGTATCGAAAAGATGCGCGTGCAGATGAAGTATAGTCTCGGCATGGACAGCGTCAGCGGAGAGAGCGATATCGCCTGTGCGGTAATAAACGGCGACCCGTTTACCAACGGACACTTAAAGCTCGTTGAATACGCCGCGTCAAGGCACAAATTCGTGCTCGTGTTCGTGGTACAGGAAGATTGTTCGTACTTCACTTTCAAGGAAAGGTACGCCATGGCGTATCTCGCCTTAAAGCCGATGAGCAACGTGCTTGTTTTGCCATCTTCGGAGTATATAGTTTCAAAAGCTACGTTCCCCGGATACTTTTTAAAGACGGCGGACGAAACTACCGAAGAGTACGCAAAGTACGATGCGCTCATATTCGAAAAATACTTTATTCCCAAATTGGGAATATGTAAACGCTACGTCGGTACCGAGACGTCCGACTATATGCGCATATACAACCAAACCCTGCAGGACGTGCTTAAAGATAAGCTCGAAATCGTGCCGAGGTTTGATGAAGACGGCGAAGTAATCTCGGCAAAAAGAGTGCGCTCGCTCATAAAAGAGGGTAATACAGAAGAGGCTCTTAAATTTGTTCCGAGAAATAATTATTCGGTAATACAAGCCATAATTTTAAGCAGACATGTGTAGTGCGGATAAAATTCTTGCCGCCCGTGAACAGAGAAATAATTACGTTTTAAAACTTGCTCAGACAAGCGATGTAATAACGGCAAAGGCAAATGTTCCGGGCAGCGATAAGCGAATTAAGGAAAGCTTTTTAATAATAAGATATTTCGCCAACAGATTGAAAGAAACGTTCACAGGCAATCCCGTCATTTTAGACGGCGCCGACGGAATGTGCGCCGTTCTGCCCGTTTGCGGAGAGGACTTAAAGCTAAAGACAACGGCAATTGAGGAGAACTGTCCGATAGGCAGGTACGCAGATTTGGACGTATATCCTCAAGGCGGAACCCACAGCCTTTCGCGCGGTCATATGCGCAAATGCTACCTCTGCGAAAATGCGGCGTTCGTGTGCGCAAGACAGGGTAATCATACCCCTCAGGAACTTTTAAATGCGCTTAAAAAGGGCGTACGGGAATACTTTTCCGCACACCTGTATGCAGTTATAGAGCAAAGCCTGATGGCGGAGCTCAATCTTGAAGATAAATTCGGACTTGTCACGCCCACTTCGCAGGGCTCGCACGGCGATATGAACTACGCAATTATGCTCAAGTCCCAGAGCGCAATAATTCCCCATCTTGTGCAATCGTTTTGGGTAGGCTTTGACGCCGACAGCACAGACGGTTTACTTGAAAAACTGCGCCCCATAGGTCTCGAAGCCGAAGAGGCTATGTTTAAATCCGTCGGTACGAATACTTATAAAGGGTTCATTTTCGTGGCGGGAATATTGCTTGCCTCGGCAGGACACCTGCTCTCAAAGGGGGGCGGCGAATATATGCAAATATTCGCTACCGCCAAGCGCATTTGCAAGGGTATAACGCGCGAGCTCGAGGGCGACGGCAGCTCCTTCGGTATGCAGGCGTACAGGCTTTACGGATTTTTAGGTGTCCGCGGGCTTGCCGAGGGCGGGTTCGTTGCCGTTCGCAAAGCCGAAGAAATAATAGATAAAAACCTCTCTAAAGAAAGCCTTTTAAAAACCCTCGCGTTTATAGTGGGGGATATAGAGGACACCGTGCTTTTAAAGCGCAGCGGCACTCTTGAAAATTACTTATATTTCAAAAACGCAATCAGCTGTATTGACGTAAACGACGAAACGCAATTGAAACTACTCAATGCGCAGTGTGTGGAAAGCGGAATAAGCATAGGCGGCAGCGCCGACGTGCTTGCAGCCGCAATTCTTATTAAAAAACTCAAAACGCTGTGGTATTTCGATAAATAAATGCCACCCGTTCAGCATATTGATTGGGAGTAACCTATGCGAAAAATAGAGCTTGCCGAAGTTACGGCAAAAATCAAAGAAATGTTTATAAAGGCGTGTGAGGACATTCCCGAAAACGTCCTAAAAACGCTCAAAAACGCGGCTACAGAGGAGCAGTCTCCGCTCGGCAGAGAGGTGCTTGAAAAGATAGTCGAAAACGACCTTCTTGCAAGGGATAAGCACTTGCCCATATGTCAGGATACGGGCGTTGCGGTAGTAATGTTGACAATCGGCTCCGAAGTGGTATTCGAGGGCGATATCTACGAAGCAGTCAACGAGGGCGTCCGTCAGGCGTATACCGAGGGATATCTTCGCAAATCGGTAGTAAGACACCCCCTCGACAGAGTCAACACCAAGGACAATACCCCCGCAATAGTGCACGTAAAGGTAGTCCCCGGCGACGTCTTCCGCATTGATGTTGCGCCCAAGGGGGGCGGCAGTGAGAATATGAGCGTGGTCAAAATGCTCATTCCCGCGGACGGCGTTGAAGGCATCAAAAAATTAGTGCTCGACACCGTATTCAACGCGGGCGGCAAACCCTGTCCTCCGATAATCGTGGGATTGGGCATAGGCGGCAACTTCGAAAAGTGCGCAATGATGGCAAAAGAGGCGCTCTTCAGGGAAATCGACGACAAATCGCCCGACCCCATTGCCCGTAAATTGGAAGAAGAACTGCTTGAAGAAATCAACAAGCTCGGCGTAGGACCTATGGGCTTCGGGGGTACGGTTACCTGCCTCGCGGTAAAGGTTAATACATATCCCTGCCACATAGCAAGTCTGCCCGTAGCTATAAATATACAGTGCCACGCGGCAAGGCACAAGAGCTGTAATCTTTAAGTTTCGGCTCTCCTAAACTTAAGGAGGAAAAATAAATGATTGAACTTAAAAGTCCTGTAGATGAAAATCTTGTGCGTTCACTGCGTGCAGGCGATACCGTACGTATAACGGGCGTAATTTATACGGGCAGGGACGCCGCGCACAAGCGCCTCTGCGAATTGCTCGAAAGGGGAGAACCCCTTCCCATAGACGTTAAAAATTCAATAATTTACTATGTCGGACCCACTCCCGCAAAGCCCGGCAGGGCAATAGGTTCCGCGGGCCCCACATCAAGCTACCGTATGGACCCCTATGCAGAACCCCTTTTAAAGCAGGGGTTAAAAGTAATGATAGGCAAGGGCTCGAGGAGCAGTCAGTATAAACAGCTCTTACAGCAATACGGCGGGGTATATCTCTCGGCAATCGGCGGAGCAGCCGCCTCCATTTCGGAAACTATAAAGAAGTGCGAGGTTGTTACTTACGAAGACCTCGGAGCAGAGGCAATCCACCGCCTCGAAGTCGAAGATTTTTACGCAATAGTGACGTACGACAGCGTCGGTAACGATTTATTCGAACAGGGCATCGAAAAGTACAGAAAGATTTAAGCCTCTTTGGGAGAATTGCTATGCTTAAAAAAGAACCGCTTTTAACCGATTTGGTGGGCGACAAAACGCTCAAAACCGATGAACGTATTGCGTTTTTCGGCGCTGCGGACGAGCTTTCCGCGCATATTATGGAGCTCACGCACTACGTTGAAGACAAGCGTTTGGAAATGGAATTGAGAAAGATAGTGACACTTCTTTCCACGATGATGGCAGAGGTCGCAGGCGGCTACGGACATATAGGGCAGAAACACCTTGAAGAGCTTTTGGAAGTAATTAAAAAGTACGAAGAGCAGGCGGGGCCTTTTACAAGCTTCGTGTTGCCCGGAACTACGCTCATGGGTGCAAGAGTGCACATAGTTCGCACAATTACAAGAAGGGCGGAGCTTGCGTACGCCCGCCTCTTCGAAAAGTACGGCGGAAGCGAATATATTTTCGAATATCTCAATAAAATGTCAACGCTTTTCTACGCTATTGCGCGCATCTACGACGAGAAATAATTAAACCGATTTCAATCAATTCGTTTGACAAAATCGGCGATATATGTTAAATTATAGAAAATTGAATCCAAATCATTGCGAGTAGTAAATTTATTTACTGAAAGTAGGGGAAGTGCGGTGAAATTCCGTCGCAACGGCCATTACGGTTACAGTCCGGTTACCTACCCTTTGACTCACGAACTTCTTCTTGGGCAGTGAAGGAGTTTGTAATATTTTATTTTGCCCGTAGAACGGGCAATTTTTTTTGGAGGTTTTATGAAAAAATTATTATCACTTGCAATTTCTGTTATTGCAATCGTTGCATGCTTTTTTATAGGCGCGTGCGACAAAAGCCCCGTTACAGCAGACGAAAACACCGTTTTTATCACTGCTTCGGACGAGTCTTTCGATTTTGAATACAAAAAACTTGTAGATTATATGAACCATCTGCAGGACAAGGGCGAGCTTACCTTCGAGGTCAGCGACGGTATGGTAATTAAGGTAAACGGTAAAGCTCAGGCTAATAGCAGTTACTGGATGCTTTACACCGACGATAGCGACAATTCCAACGAGGCTTGGGGCACTTTTGAGCACGAGGGTAAAATTTACGGCTCTGCCACGCTCGGCGTAGAGGAATTACCTTTAAAAGAGGGCTGCATATACGTATTGGCTTATCAGTCGTTCTCAATCTGATATGATAGCCGCAAAGGAGATAGCGCTTGTCAGCATTTTTACTGCCCTGCTGATAGGCGGACAATTGGTTTTGTCGGGAATATCCGGTATTGAAGTTGTAACCGTGCTGCTTTTGAGCTTCTCGTTTTACTTCGGCATTAAACGCGGACTTTTGGTGGCAACCGCATTTTCAATACTGCGCTGTTTTATATTGGGGTTCTTTCTCAACATAATTATTCTCTACTTAATTTACTACAACCTGTTCGTTGTCGTGTTCGGACTGCTCGGTAAAAAATTCAAAAAGATTCTCAATTTCAAACGTCACGCCATTTTAATAGCGGTGGCAGTGTTAATGACGGTATTTTTTACCCTGCTTGACAACACCATAGCCACGTTTTACTTCGGGTATACGTGGGAGGCGGCAAAGAGGTACTATTTGCTTTCACTCACAGCCGTCGTTCCGCAGGTAATCTGCACTTTCGTAACGGTGCTGTTCTTGCTCCCGATACTCATTAAGCTGTATACCCTGACTAAATTCAAATAAATTTCATGCAATAAAAAAGGCACTGACTAACCGTCAGTGCCTTTTGCGTGGCAAAGTAGTAACCTAAAACAAATACTCAATTATGTTGTTTTTAAGAATCTGCTTTTGGTAGTTTGGTAAGAAAGAAGATTAAAATTCCTGTCAAAAATCCTGACCAGTGCCACGAATTATATATAAAATCATACGGATAAATAACAAAAGACACCGTTGATGTTCCGCCATTGAAACACATAGCAAAATAAATCAGCAAAAGAAAGATAATTGACCATATTGTTTCAAATTTCAACTTGATTATTTTTGCAAAATTAAAAATGATATCCAATATTATTACTGCATAGAGCGCATAGTTACAGCTTGAAAATCCGTATGAAAATATCCAATTAAACTGCAAGACCAACATATTCGCCATACGGGAAAGAATACAAGTTATAAGAACAAAAGGAATCCATATTAAAGTACCTTGTTTTCGTTCCATATAAATTCCGCAAAACAAAAAGCATAGCATATTCAGCAAAATGTGTTGCCAATTCACGTGGTCAAAGCTGCCAAATATTCCGTTAAAAAAATTCTGAATACTAAAACTATCATAATTGGCAGAAGAATCAAACAATTTTGTTGACCACCCGGCTCCAAATATTGCAAACAGTACAATTTGTAATATAATCAAAAACAAAGTGCCCGCAAAGAAATAATTGCGCGTTCGCCAATTTACATTTTTTGCAGAGTAGTCAAAAAATTTCATAATATTCTCCAAATGTGATAGTGAAATTATAGCATGGCGACATTGCAAAAGCAAGTGAGATAATGTGGATTTTGGCGAATAAAGCGCCAAAGCGTCGCTACGCTCGCACGAATCGTGGTTCGAACGCCGAACTCCAAAACACGAAAAAGGACAGGTACAAAACCTGTCCTTTTTCGTGGTGGAGATAACGAGACTTTGCCGATACTCCTAAAGGGGACCCCTTTGCGCCAAATTATCTGAATGTATTATAATGAGGTGCGCAAAGCGTTACCAAAGGCTCGCACGGCAAACTGTCGGCAACAAGTTGCCTCGGGCGAACTGCACGAGTTCATCGATTCGATATTACTCCACGCAAAAAGGAAGGCTTGTGCCTTCCTCTGCGTGGTGGAGATAACGAGACTCGAACTCGTGACCTATACGTTGCGAACGTATCGCGCTACCAACTGTGCTATATCCCC
>JAFLVP010000011.1:7670-49100 GCA_022508265.1 Clostridiales bacterium | reverse complement strand
GAACAGGTTGAAATCGAAGGGGCCCCAGCCGTTTTTGCGGGGGTCGATTTTATTCTTAATACCGTCGAGACCTGCCATTAAGATTGCAGCGTATGCATAGTAAGGGTTGCAGGTTGCGTCGGGATTGCGGAGCTCGAACCTCTTCTTATCGGGCGACTTGGCATATGCGGGGATACGGATAACCGAGCTGCGGTTTGCCGTAGCGTATCCGATTGTTGCGGGCGCTTCAAAGCCGGGTACAAGTCTTTTGTACGAGTTGGTGGACGGGTTTGTGAACGCGCACAAGCTTGCGGCGTGTTTTAAAAGTCCGCCCATGAAATAGTGCGCAGTTTCGCTGAGCTGGGAATAACCGTTTGCGTCATAGAAAACGGGTTTTCCGTCCTTCATAAGCAGCATATGTACGTGCATGCCGTTGCCTGCCTCGCCGTAAATGGGCTTGGGCATAAAGGTTGCGGTCATACCCTCGGCTATAGCCTGATTCTTAATAACGTATTTTGCAATCATGGTATTGTCCGCCATTTTGGTCATGTCGTCCAGCTCTACCTCTATTTCTACCTGTCCGGGACCGCCGACCTCGTGGTGATGATACTTAACTTTAACGCCCCAATCCTCAAGCATCATGCACATACGGCTGCGCATATCGTAAGTTATATCCTGAGGCTTGCAAGCGTGATAACCGCCCTTGTGGGCAATGTGATAGCCGTTGTTGCCGTATTCGTCGTCGCCTGTGTTCCAGTCTGCCTCCCAAGCGTCCAAGTGGAACATAGCCTTGTTGGGCTTGTTTTCGAAAGCTACGTGGTCGAAAAGATGGAACTCGAATTCGGGTCCTATAATCATTCTGTCGGCAATGCCCGACTTTTTCATATATTCCTCGGCGGCGATAGCCACGTTGCGGGGATACTGGTCAAATCTTGAATTGTTTGCGTCGATAATTCTTACGTCGCCCGACATAGTGAGCGTGGGAATTTCCGCAAACGGGTCGACAACTGCGGATTCGATTATGGGAATAAACACCATATCGCTCTTTTCAACGGGAGCAAAACCGTAGTTGGAACCGTCAAATCCTATACCGTATTTCATCGTGTCTTCGTTAAATCTTGAAACAGGTATGGAAAGATGGTGCCATCTGCCGTCGATATCGACCATTTTGAAGTCGATCATTTGTATTTCTTTATCTTTGCAAAAAGCCAGAACTTCCTGTACGTTTTTAAACATTTTTTACCTCTCTTAATTATTTTCGTCTACTCACTGATTGTATCATAATAAATTTGTTAAGTCAACGCAAAAAAATGATTTGTTTTAACAATTTTTAACGGTGAGCACATCCCACTGTACTTATAGGATAAATTCCGCGTAAAATGAACGCTAAATTAAAATACAAGTGCAAAACAGCAAACAAAACTATTGACTTTGAAGCTATAAAATTATATAATTTTATCAATCTTTATCTTGAGGAGATTTATATGAAAACTGTAGAAACAAAAAACGCACCCGCAGCGATAGGTCCCTATTCGCAGGCTAAAATTGTGGGCAATATGGTATATTGCTCGGGTCAGCTTCCCGTAAACCCCGCCACTTCCCTTATCGAGGGAAAAACCGTGAGCGAACAGACGCATCAATCCTGCAAAAACGTTGCAGCCCTTCTTCAGGCTGCCGGGACTTCCATTGATAAGGTAATCAAAACGACTTGCTTTTTGGCTGACATTGCAGACTTTTCCGAATTTAACAAAGTTTACGAGGAGTATTTTGTTACAAAGCCCGCAAGAAGCTGCGTTGCAGTAAAGGATATTCCCAAGGGTGCGCTCGTTGAAATCGAAGTAATCGCAGAATTATAATTTTTCAATCAAAAGCACACAAGGCATTTGCCTTGTGTGCTTTTTTATTTTTTATCCCAAAATTGCTATTGATAACAGACAGAAAAGTATGAGCGAAACGGCGTCGACAATGGTTGTAATAAAGGGGCTTGCGACCGCCGCGGGGTCGAGCTTGCACGCCTTGACGATTAGCGGCAGTAAACTTCCGACAAGCTTTGCCACAACCACCGTGCAAAACAATGCGAGAGAGACGATAGCAGATAAAATGACAGTATAGTCGTCGTAGCCGAAAAGCAATCTGTCTATTAGCTGAAGCTTTGCAAAGCACGCAACTGCGAGCGTTGCGGCAAGCAGAATCGAAGCGCGTATTTCCTTCCACAGCACCTTGCCTGAATCCTTTACGGAAAGCTCGCCAAGCGCAAGCGCACGGATAATAGTTACCGAAGCCTGCGAGCCGGAGTTGCCGCCCGTATCCATAAGCATGGGAACGCAGGCAAACAGTACGGGGCTGATTGCGTTAAGTTTTCCTTCAAAGGTGTTGATGATAAGCCCCGTAAAGGTTGCGCTTATCATAAGTATTAAAAGCCAGGGCACGCGGTGTTTCCAGATTGAAAATACGCTCGTCTTTAAATAGGGTTTGGTTTCGGGCAGAATTGCCGCCATTCTCGCGATATCTTCGGTGTTCTCCTCCCGCAGGACGTCGATAGCGTCGTCGATTGTGACAATGCCCACAAGCCGCCTTTCGTTGTCCGTTACGGGTATTGCAAGAAAGCCGTAGTCCGAAATTTTGCGCGCAACCTCCTCTCTGTCGTCGAGGGTGTTGGAATAGATGACGTTGTCCTCCATTATCTCGGAGATGAGTGCGTCCTTCTTTGCAAGCAGCAAGTCCTTTGCCGTAACCATTCCGACGAGCTTCTTCGCGCTGTCGGTTACATAGCAGGTGTATATGGTTTCCTTGTCGATTGCAGTACTGCGTATTCTGTCGAACGCCGCCTCCACCGTCATTTCGGGAGTGAACGAGACAAACTCTATCGTCATTATACTGCCCGCGCTGTTCTTGGGGTATTTTAAAAGCTCGTTTATATACGAACGAGTTTCATTATCGCTCTGCGCAAGCAGTCTTCTGACAACATTTGCGGGCATCTCTTCAACGAGGTCGACGGTATCGTCTATGAACAGTTCGTCCATGACGTCCTTAATTTCCGTGTCGGTCAGTTTCTTTAAGAGGGCTTCCTGCGTGTCGCGTTCGATTTCAACGAACATTTCCGCCGCCAAATCCTTGGGCAGTATGCGGAAAAGTATGGGCAAATCCTCCTCTTTGGCGCTCTCGAATACGTTCGCGAGGTCAATCTCGTTCATGGAAGCGAGCAGGGGCTTTAAGACGGAAAATTTCTTTTCTTCCAAAAGGTGAAGAATTTCGTCTTCCTCGGCAATCCTTCTTGCCACACCTTCGGGCAGGTCCTCGATTATCTCCGCCGTGTCCTCTACCGAGACGTCTTCCATAACGTCCTGCAACTCGTCGTCGCGCAAACCCTCTACAATTTTTTGTTGCAGGGGCGTATCCAAAAGGACGATTACGTCGGCTAAAACCTCGCTGTCAAGCGCGTGACAGAGGGGAAGCAAATCCTCGGCATTGAGTTCGGAGATTATTTTGGCAACAGCCTCGGGTTCTTCCCGTTTGAGAATATCCGCGGCGGTGCCGAACATTTTACCGTCGAGATAAGTTTTCAGCTCTTCCGTCATATCCTGCCCTCCCGTTTTATAATAATTTCAATGTTCAATATCAGTATATAGTTATTCTTTATAAATGTCAAACTGTTCGCTCATTTGTCAGCCTATTTGTCAATAATGGTTGACTTACAATTTAATTATTGATATATTCAATTTATATATTTTATAATGCAAAGGATATTTTATGAAAGAGAAATTCAGGCAGTTTAAATTTTTTAATTGGCGGCTATTTGCAGCTTTATGCGCTTTGGCGCTTATTCCTGCAATTTATCAGACAGTTAAAACTTTTATTATTTCTGCGAACAACCAAAGTGAAGTATTTGATGTTATAGGTCAAATGGAGTGGTTTGATTTAATTAACGAAACACTTCAAGCATTTTTAATAGTCCCGTTGTATTCTATTCTAAATAAAATTTTCAAGCACGACGAAGAAAATTTTGCTAAGCATACTTTCAAAACGGGGCTTGTAGCTTTTGTTATATACACGTTGTTTTCGATAGGCGTTTTAATTTACGGTGTTGTGCTCATAAAAGCTATGAACCCCGATGAAATAGACGTGACCGTTGTCAACAGTTATCTTCAACTTGAAACCGTTGCGTTTATGATTGGAATAATCGTAAGCTTTGTCAACGTTGTATTCGTAGTAATTGGTAAGGATAAAAACGTTTACATATTTTTGGCGGTAAATACCGTTCTTTCTTTAATTGCGGACTTTGCTCTTATTCCCAACCTCGGGGTTTACGGTATCGCCGTTTCGAATATAATCGTTAACACCCTTCTTTCGGTTGCGGGATTTGTAATTCTTTATTTGCAAAAGCTTATTAAACCCTGTTGGTTCAAAAAAGACGATTTGCGTATTTTAAAAGATTGGAGCAAAATAGGCGTTTTCTCGGGCGTACAGCAATTTATCGATAATTTCATCTATGCCGTAATGATTTGTAAAATGGTAAATATGGTTGCAGAACAGGGCAACTATTGGATAGCAAATAACTTTATCTGGGGTTGGCTGCTTATTCCTATTTCCGCACTGTCTGAAGTGATAAGACGCGACTGTAAAGACGGCTATAATAATTTAAAACAATTTGACTACTATTTTATTGCCGCCGCCGTTGTTGCGGTTTGGGCAATTACTATTCCGCTGTGGACACCTTTTTACAGGCACGCGGAAAATCTGTCCAACGCAAACGAAATATTCCTAATAACAATAAAGCTTGTCCCTTTCTATATTGCCTACGCGGGCTGTGCGATAATAGATAATATTTTTATCGGGTTGGGGAAAACAATATACAACGCAATAAATTCATTGATTATAAATTTAGTTTATTACGGCATTTTCTACATACTGTACGTAACCGTTGCAATAACGTTTACTATGGACGTGATAATTTTAATGTTCGGGTTCGGTATGGTCGTGCATTTAGGAGTATCACTTATAGAGGAAAAGCTGTTTTTGAGTAAGTTTGAGCATAAAAAGCAAACGGAAGATATTACAACGGTCAGTCAAACCGAGAGTATTACCGAATAAGCAATCAGCAAACTTTTAATTTAATCAGAGTATAAACAAATCCGCGCCGAGAGTCGGCGCGGATAATTTTTTATCTGATTATTGGGGTTGCTTGCCGATGTATGCAAGGATACCGCCGTCTACGTAGAGGATATGTCCGTTGACTGCGTTGGACGCGTCGGAAGCAAGGAACACAGCGGGGCCGGAAAGTTCGTCCGCTTCAAGCCATCTGCCTGCGGGGGTCTTTGAGATAATGAAAGAATCGAAAGGATGACGGCTGCCGTCGGGCTGTCTCTCTCTTAACGGTGCGGTCTGGGGAGTTGCGATATATCCAGGTCCAATGCCGTTGCACTGAATGTTGTATTCGCCGTACTCCGAGCAGATATTTCTCGTAAGCATTTTAAGTCCGCCCTTTGCGGCAGCGTAAGCGGAGACGGTCTCTCTACCCAGCTCGGACATCATCGAGCAGATATTTATAATCTTGCCGTGACCCTTTTTAATCATGGAGGGAATTACGGCTTTGGACATAATGAAAGGTCCGTTGAGGTCGATATCGATAACCTGTCTGAACTGTGCGGCGGTCATTTCAAGCATGGGAATACGCTTTATAATGCCTGCGTTATTTACGAGAATGTCGATAACCCCCACTTCCTTTTCGATTTTGGCAACCATAGCGTTTACGCCCTCTTCGTTGGTAACGTCGCAAACGTAGCCGTGAGCGGTTATGCCAATCTCTTTATAAGCGGCAATTCCCTTTTTTACGAGGTCCTCGTTGATATCGTTGAACACGATAGTAGCGCCTGCTTTTGCCATACCCGAAGCAATAGCAAAACCTATGCCGTACGAAGCGCCCGTGACGAGAGCAACTTTTCCGTCAAGTCTGAAATCTTTCATTTCCATATATTTTATTTCTCCTTATCAATTTATATTTATCAAATAAATTATATCACGGAATTTTTGCTTTGTACATAGTGATAAGGAAATTTTTGGCATTTTTTGCAAAAAAATTATATTTATAAAGCCCTGATTTTGACTTTTTTGCCCGAAACGGGCTTTGATTTCAGCCTATCTCTATGTCGGCGGGTTGTAAGGCGCAGAATGAATTTGTATATTTCGCCTACGGGGATTATCGAGAGCGAGATAGCAAACACTATTCCCCACTGCGCTCCGGAAAGGCTCACAAGCCCGAACGCCGAGGACAGCGGACTTACGCACAACAAAATATTGACGGCAACGGCAATTAAGACTGTCAGCCACAGCGCTCTATTGGAAAACATTCCCTTGCCGAAAGCCGAAACACGCTCGGTACGGATATTGAATGCCTGAAAGAGTTCCAAAAAGGATATTGTCATAAATGTCATAGTGGTTGCAACTTCGTTGCCCCAAGACGAGAGCGCAAAAAGGAATATCCCCAAGGTTGCAACCGTTATGTACAGTCCGTAAAAGGCAATAGATACGAGCGAGGTCTTGGAAAACAGACTTTTCTCCGAGCGTTCGGGCGGGCGGTGCATGCTGTCGGTATCCTCCCGCTCCGCACCCAGCGCGAGCACGGGGAAGCTGTCCGTTATGAGGTTGAGCCATAATAGCTGTGTTGACAGCAGGAAATCGAATTTGAATAAAAACAGCGAGGCAAATAAAATTGCAAGTACTTCGGCAAGATTTGTGGAGAGAAAGAAACAAATAGTCTTTTTTATGTTGGAAGAAATTCTTCTGCCCTCGCGCACGGCGGTAACTATGGTTGTGAAGTTGTCGTCGGCAATAACCATATCCGAGGCGCTCTTGGTTACGTCCGTGCCCGAAACGCCCATAGCTATACCTATGTCCGCGCTCTTGATACTCGGCGCGTCGTTAATTCCGTCGCCGGTCATTGCAACCACCTTGCCTCTTTTTTGCAGACTTTTTACAATCATATTTTTATGCTTCGGCGAAACGCGAGCAAATACCCTGCACTTCTCTATTGCCCCGTCCCGCTCTTTTTTGTCGAGCACATCGAGCTGTTCGCCCGTCATAACCTCGTTTATATCGTCTGCTATGCCGAGCTTTTTTGCAACCGAGTACGCCGTACGCACGTGGTCGCCCGTTATCATAACGGTTGTAATGCCTGCGCGCTTGCAGTCGGCAACCGCCTCTTTTACCCCCTCTTTAATTCCGTCCGAAAGTCCGCACAGCCCTATAAAAATCAGCCCGTTTTCGCACTTATCCCCCTTTCGGTAAGCAAAGCCCAGAACGCGAAGTGCGCCGTCCGTAAGTCTGTCGTTTTCCTCTGTTATCGCCTTTTTATCGGCGGCGGTAAGTTTGCGCACTCCGTCGGCAGTTAAAATACATTCGCAATGGTTTATAAGGATATCGGGCGCACCCTTAGTAAAGGAAAGCCTTTCTCCGCCGAGTTTTGCAGATACGGTCATCATTTTGCGCTCGGAAGTGAAGGGAATTTCCCCCGTCTTTTCAAATTGAAGATGAAAATTCCGACTGTCGGCAAATTTTTTAAGAGCAATTTCCGTGGGGTCGCCGAGATACGCCCCCTTTTCGCCCTTTACGCCGTTGCAAACCGTCATACATTGCAGAAGTTTGTTAAACGCCTCGCCCTCGGTATCTTTGCCGTCCACACTGCAAGCCTCTACCCGAAGCTCGTTACAAGTTAACGTGCCCGTTTTATCCGAACAGATAACCGAACAGCTTCCAAGTGTTTCAACGCATTTGAGTTTGCGGATTACTACCTTTTTCTTGCTCATCTTCTGAACGCCCATAGCCATTATAATAGTGACTACGGCGGGCAGCCCCTCGGGAATTGCCGCAACCGCCACGGCTACCGCCGTCATAAAGTTTTTTAATATACCTTCCTGACGGACGAACAGTCCCACCCCGAAAATTACGGCGGTAACCGCAAGCACGAAGATTGAAATAATCTTGCCGAGCTTGTTTAAGCTGTTTTCAAGGGGCGTTCCTCCCTGTTTACTGCCTTCGAGCATGGAGGCAATCTTGCCCATTTGGGTATTCATACCGACCTCGGTTACGACCGCCTCGCCGTTCCCTCTTAAAACGAATGACGAGCCGAAGAGAGTATTTTTCATATTGCCGAGCGCAACGCTGTTGCCGCGGATACGCTCTACGCTCTTTTCGACCCCTCCGCTCTCGCCAGTGAGCGCCGCCTCGTCGCAAAGAAGCCCGTTGCATTCGATAATGCGGCAGTCCGCGGGAATAATATCCCCTTCTTCGAGCAGCACTATATCCCCGACCGTAACCTGTTCGCAGGGCAGAGTAATTTCCTTTCCGTCCCGACGAACCTTGCAGGCGCTTGCCGAAAGCTTTTTTAAATTTTCAATCGCCTTATCCGCCCTGTACTGCTGTATAGTGCCGACGACGGCGTTCATAAAGATAATTGCAAGTATAATGAACGTGTCGGTTAAATCGTTTTTGTCCTTTGAAAGAAAGGCTATAAGCCCCGAAACCGCGGCGGCGGCAATGAGTAGCAGGGTCATAAAATCCTTGAACTGCGAAAAAAACAGGCGGACAATCCCCGCCGATTTTGTCTTTTCGATTTCGTTCAGACCGTAGTTTTTAAGACGCACTTCCGCCTCGTCCGCGCTCAAACCCATTCTGTCGGTTTTCAAGGACTTTAATACCCCGTCGACCTCTTCAAAGCAATAATTATTCATAGACTACCTCCCGATAATCTATGCTTGTACAATCGCCTTTATAACCAAACCCCGACTGCCGTCGCAGTCGGGGTTTGCGAAATTAAAGTTTTGTATTCATCCTACGGTACACAGCTTGCCTTTGAGGACGTAGCCTATTTTCTCGTAGCAGGCGTTTGACGCGGTATAGTCTGCATCCGTATAGAGCATCGGAATATAGCCCGCATCCATTATAATTTTCGTAACTTGATAAACGAGATTTTCGGCATAGTGCTTTCTGCGGAACTCGGGGCGGGTAAATACGAGATTTACAGACGCCGTATCCCCGTTCGGCGCAAACTTACAGCTTGCGACGTTATTCCCGTGACCGTCTTTCCAGAAGTACATATTACCCGAATTTATATATTCCTCCGCCTCCGAGCGATAGCTTTCGATATCCTTTTTGTCGACACCCGTTTCTTTATGGAATAAATCCAAAAACTCGACCAATTCGTCAATGTCGTCGCTTACACAGTGATGTATTGCGCCGTCGGCAATCACAGTCGGCTTTATAAGCGCATTGCAGTCGTAGGCATACATATTCAGAGAGATTGAAAGATTTATTTCATCTTCAACTGCTCTTTTGATAAAATATTCGGCTAAATTATATTTGAGATTAAAGCGGTGCTTTCCGTCAAGCAGGGAAGATTCCAATGCAAGCCTGTAAGCCCTTTCCATTTCCGCTTCCGACGCATCGTCGGGAGTCCATATCCAAACGGGATAGGGATTACACGTAAAGCAGATAATCAGCCTTTTATGGTCGGTCAGAAGAATCTCGCATTTTCCGCCCATAATACGACCGAGCACAAAAAAAGTATATTTGTCATTCTCTAATATTTTATAATCTCTTTCGTCTGCAAAATTGTCCATAGTACTCCCGCCGAATTAAATTCTATTCCGCTTCCGTGTCCGTCGCTTCGAGCAGAAAGCTTACGGGACGGAAGCCGTCGTTGCAGGAAATCATAGCCGACTTTTTGTTCTTCATCCAGCCGTTATAAATATCTTCGCCGCCGTGCGCAAGCGTCATCACGAACGGGGAAATGCTCTCCCACGCGCTGTCACAAAAGCCCTGCGGTTTTTCCCAGCCGTTTGCAATAAAAATTTGTCCCTCCTGCATATCGCAGGCGTTAGAAATTGGGTTTTCGTACTTTTCGATTAAATCCTTATAGCACGCTGTCTTCATAACGGTTACTTTTACTTTTTTCATACCCTTCTCCGCTTGATACTGCTTACTTTTCCATTTTACCACAGCGCACAAATAAAAACAAGCGTTAAAATATTTTCCCTATATTAAAAACCGCCCGAGCTTTCTTGCGCGGACGGTCAAAACATTGTTATTTATCTTCTTTTAATTGTGGGAATCGGGTGCAGAGAAGCTCGAAAATGTATCTTGCGCACTTCTCGGGGCCGTAGTTATCGTGCAGTGCTTCGGCATTGAGGCGCAGCGGTTCCAACTCCTCGGGGTGGGCTAAAAACTCCTCTATCTTTTCGACTACCTTTTTTGGCTTGAAAATTTTGAGCGCGCTTTTAACTTCTTCCACGTAGTACTTGCCGATATACCTCTCTATGTTGGTGGCGTACTTTGTTATTATCTGCGGAACTCCGAAAAAGCAGGGTTCAGCAATCATACTTGCGCCGCTCTTTCCGCAGAACAAATCGGCGGCGGCAAGGATATCGAACATATTGTTTATATATCCCTGCGGACGGAAATCTACGTTGCCCTTTGATTTTAAAGTTAAGAATTTTTTATAGAGCGCCTCGTTTTTACCGCAGACGGGAACCAAAGTTACGGGCAAATCTTTTTGGAGAATTATATTGCAAATTTCCTCCATTTTGCCTATTCCGTAGCCGCCTTCGGCGAGAACGACAGTAAATTTATTTTCGTCGAAGCCCAGCTTTTTTCTCTGCGCTATCTTATCCCTCGAAGTGGTAAACGCCTCTTCACGGATAAGAAAGGGAACCTGTTTGAGATTTTTTTCGTTAAACCTTCTCTTGTATTTGGTAGCGGCAACTCTGTAACCGCTGGGATTGGAGACCATCACGAGGTCGCAATCGTATCTGAAAAGCGGATTTACGTGCGCGTCGGGGCAATACATTACCGTTAGGGGCTTGCACTTGCTCTTTATGGCGTAGTAGTTTGTTGCCCAGTGCGTACTGACCACCATATCCGGCTTGAGCTCGTCCATATGCGCGTAGCCGCGCTTGCGTGAACCGAGAGTTAAAAAAGTCATAGTCGCCCAGGTGGAGAGATGAACCCGCCAGAACTCCATATTCAGCGTTGCGTAAAAACCGTATATACTGTGTTTGTTGTGCTTGACGACCTCGTTTGCCAAACGTTTTCCAAATTTCATAAGTTTGGGGTCGTTTCCCTCGGTAAAAAAGTACGACCGCACACACTCAACCTTGTCGCCGTAGAGCCTCTCGAACTCGTCTGCGATACTGTTCATGGGCATTATGTGTCCGAGACCTGCTTCGGTAAAGGGAAAAAGCACCCTGGGCTTATCCATATTCTTTCTCCGATATAGCTAAAATTTTAGACAAATGTCTAGCAAAATCGTTGCCTGTACTCGTATTCTACCACAGAATTTTTGTTTTTACAAGTGTTTTAATGCTCGTCCTCGTCGTTATGTTCGGGAAATTGCGCCTTGTCGTAGGCAATACCGTTTTTGTCGTAGTAGTCCTTGATTGCGGCGCGGATTGCCTCCTCGGCGAGCACCGAGCAGTGCATTTTGTGGGCGGGAAGCCCGTCCAACGCCTCGGCAACTGCCTTGTTTGTGAGTTCCAACGCCTTTTCAAGGGGCTGTCCCTTTATAAGCTCGGTCGCCATAGACGACGAAGCTATTGCGCTTCCACACCCGAAAGTATTGAACTTTACGTCGGTAATTATTCCGTTATCTATTTTGAGATATATCTTCATTATATCTCCGCATTTTGCATTTCCGACTTCGCCGATGCCGTCCGCGTCTTCGATTTTACCCACGTTCCTCGGATTTGTGAAGTGGTCCATTACCTTTTCGCTGTATAAAGCCATATTAACTCCTTTTCGCTACTTAAATTTTTTAATAAATTAACGGTGCAAAATTTGCGTGAACTAAATTATATGATGTTTCTTGCCCTTTTCAAGGTCTTCCCAAATGGGCGAGATGTTGCGGAGATATTCCACAACCTTGGGAACGGCTGCAATTATTTCGTCAATCTCTTCCTCGGTGTTGTATTCCGAAAGGCTCAATCTCAATGACCCGTGCGCGACCTCGTGCGGGAGTCCGAGCGCAAGCAGTACGTGCGAGGGGTCCAAAGAGCCCGAAGTGCAGGCAGAACCCGACGAGGCGCAAATTCCCTTCGAATCCAAAAGGAGCAAAAGGCTCTCTCCCTCTATTCCCTCAAAGCACATATTTACGTTGCCGGGAAGCCTCCTTTCCCTGTCGCCGTTGAGCTTTGAGTGGGGTATTTTGGAAAGCCCTGCAATAAGCCTGTCCCGAAGAGCTGCCTCCCTTTGGGAGTTTTCTTCCAAATTTTCTACCGCCTCTTCAAGCGCCGCCGCCATGGAAGCTATGCCTGCGATATTTTCCGTTCCCGCACGCTTGCCTCTCTCCTGCGCGCCGCCCTCGACGAAAGTTAAAAGGGGCAAGCCCTTCTTGCAGTAGAGTGCGCCCACGCCCTTGGGTCCGTGAAATTTATGCCCCGAGAGGGAAA
Organism: Clostridiales bacterium; assembly: GCA_022508265.1. GTDB lineage: Bacteria > Bacillota > Clostridia > Christensenellales > Borkfalkiaceae > Coproplasma. The sequence continues at coordinate 36,684 of JAFLVP010000011.1, read as the reverse complement.
GCATATCGATATTGTCGGCTTTGACGTCTACGGGAATATGCCCCACCGCCTGCACCGCGTCGGTATGGAATACTACACCCGCCTCGCGGCAGACCTCGCCGATTTTTCTTATGGGCTGAATTGTGCCTACCTCGTTGTTTGCGTACATAATTGTCACAAGTGCGGTGTCGGGGCGGATTGCCGCCTTTACCTCCTCGGCTGTGACAATGCCGTTTTCGTGAACGTCTAAATAGGTTACTTCAAATCCCTCTTTTTCAAGCTTTTTGAGGGTGTGTAAAACTGCGTGATGCTCGAAAGCGGTGGAAATTATGTGTTTTTTGCCCTTGCGCGCGCCCAAAATAGCCGCCGAGCGTATTGCCTGATTGTCCGCCTCGCTTCCGCCCGAAGTAAAGTAAATTTCATTGGGGTTTGCCCCGAGACAGTTTGCAATTTTTTCGCGGGCGCTATCGAGCGCCTCCTTTGCAATCTGTCCCACCGTGTGCAGGGATGAGGGGTTGCCGTACACTCCCTTTAAATAGGGGGTCATTGCCTCTATCGCCCTGTCGCTCATTGCGGTCGTCGCCGCGTTGTCTACGTAAATAGTTTTCAACTTTTTCGTCCTCTATTTATATGCTTATTTTAAGTATGCTTTAAGTACTGCTTAATTATAAAAATAAATTCCTACTTTGTCAATAGGAATTAAACAATATTACAATATATTTTAACTTTTTTAAAGGAGTTCTTTTAAGGTCTTACTTTTCAAAAAATTCATTATTACTTCGTCGAGCTCTTTAAAAAGGGGCAAAGTACGGCAGGAGTCGGCGTTTTCGCAGGGTAGCGCTCCGTCCTCCAAACAGTGAACGGGCGCGAGCGAGCCCTCGCCCGAGACGAGAATTTCGGCAACAGTGTAGTCCTCTGCCCTCCTTGCGAGTTTATAGCCCCCGCTCTTGCCTCTCGCGCTTAAAATCAGCCCCGCAGTCGAAAGCTGTTTTGCAGAATATTCGAGGTATTTTAAAGACTCCTTCTGCCTTTCTGCGATATCCGAAAGGGATATGAATCCCTCGCCCTCGTGCGCGGCGAGGTCTATCATAACTTTGAGGGCGTTCCTGCCCTTTGTGGTAATCATCATAATATTAACCGCCCAACGCAATCATTCTTTCTATGGGTTTTACAGCCTCTTTTATGAGCTCTTCGCTCATAACAATTTCCTCTCCGCCCTCGCCTGAAAGACAATCGTAAATATCGTACAGAGTGGTTATCTTCATATTGTGGCAGACGAGGTCTTTTGAAAGCGGATAGAATTTTTTATCTGGGCACTTGTAGCGAAGATGCTCCGTGATAGAGTTTTCCGTGCCGATAATAAACTCATTCGCGTTCGATTTTACGGCAAAATCCATTATTCCCGAAGTCGAACCGATATAGTCGGCAAGCTCCAAAACCTCGGGTCTGCACTCGGGATGAACCAAAAACAGAGCGTCGGGATGGGCTTTCTTTGCCGCAAGCACTTCCCTTTTTTCCATTTTTGCGTGGGTGGGACAACCGCCCGAGAGCAGCTTGAAATTCTTTTCGGGAAGCTGCTTTTGCACGTACGTGCCCAAATTTATGTCGGGAATAAAGAGTATATTTTTTTCGGGTAAAGCCTTGCAGATTTTAACCGCGCTCGACGAGGTTACGCACACGTCGGCAATCGTTTTGAGCTCCGCCGTGGTGTTTATGTACGCGACGACGGCGTAGTCGGGGTACATTTTTTTGACTTCGGAAATTACCTCTCTATCCATCTGTTCTGCCATAGGACAGCCCGCCACGGGGTTTGCAAGCAAGACTCTTTTTTCGGGGGAAAGCATTTTGACGGTCTCCGCCATAAACCTTACGCCGCACATAATTATATTTTTCTGCGGTGCGCTCTTGCCCATTTTGGAAAGAGCAAAACTGTCGCCGACGAAATCCGCAATTTCGCAGATTTCCTCCGACATATAGCTGTGCGCAAGAATACAAAAATCGCGCTCTTTTTTGAGTTTTAAAATTTTATCCTGTAGCTCTCTAATCATACTTTCATTATATACGATATCTTGTTTAAGGTCAAATAAATTTTACTGCGTTAAAATATAGCGTATTGTGTTGAAAATTTTATTATTTTGTGGTATATTATTAGTGATAAGCAAAATTTAAGCGAAAATTTTTCCCGATAGGTCTATATGGAAATGGCAAAGAAAAAGAAAATTTTATTTTGGGTACTCGTACCTTTAATATCTGCGCTGATTATTGCGGGCATTGTGATAGGCTCCGTGATGTCGTGCGCGCCCAAATCAGGCGGTCCGAATACCCCCGTTGAACCCGGTCCCGATGACCCTGTTGACGACCCTCCTATCGTTGACCCTCCCCATCAGCATAAATGGGTGTGGACTTACACCACTACCGAGCATTGGCAGTACTGCGCCGATGATTTTTTAACACAAAACAGAGATTCTCACGAATACAGGAACAGCGAAGATACAGTCTGTAAAGTATGCGGCTACGTAAGAAAACTGCCCACTAAGCAGGAAAATATGGATATTGAATTCGACGAGGACGGCAACGCTAAAATTGGCGGTGCAAAGGAGACAATCGAGGACCTTGTAATTCCCGGCACCGTGAAAACCCCCGACGGAAAGGAGGTTGACGTTGTAGAAATTTCGGAAGAAGCGTTCAGGCATAATAACAACTTAAACACGCTCACTATACTCGACGGCGTAAAGAAAATATGCAAAGACGCATTCTCGAATTGCAGTAATCTTAAAGAGATTTATATACCCAAGACGGTTACCGATATAGACCCGCAGGCATTCCAAACGTGCCAATCGCTTACAACTATTATAATAGACACCCAAAACACCGTCTATATGAGCATCTCCAACTGCATTATAAAAATTGAGGACAGATGTCTAATTATAGGCTGTAACGGTAGCACGATTCCCACCCGCAAAAGCGGTTCGGACTATATTGTGACGTCGATAGGCGATGGCGCGTTCTACGGAAGCGGAATTAAAGAAATTGCTATCCCGAGCAATATAACCGAGATAGGCTCTCACGCCTTCCATGATTGCAAGTCGCTTACAAAGTTTACCTACCTTGCAGGCGTTACGCAAATACGCGAATCTACTTTCAGCAACTGCACATCGCTTACTACCGTTATTTTTAATGACGGAATAACCGAAATAGGTGCGAACGCGTTCGACGGCTGCACTTCGCTTGACAACTTAACACTCCCGGCAACCCTTACGATTATAAAAGATTATGTTTTCCGTGGTTGTTCTTCGCTTAATAACATTACTTTAAACGAGGGGTTGGTCACTATTGCAGGCTCGGCTTTCAGAGACTGTACCGGACTTGAAAGTATAACCCTTCCTTCAACTATCCGCGCTATAGGTTTAGGCGCATTTTCGGGCTGTACACACCTTACCGAGATAGTTTATGCAGGAACGGAAGATGAGTGGCAAGCAAACGTTGTAACGGGTAACGATTGGAAACCCAATAACGTTGAAGTTTCCTTTACCGAACCCGACGAGGAGGATAACCACGATACGGGCGATAGCGGCGACACAGCGGACGACGCAGACAACGCAAGCGGCTCGGGTAACGGCGGCACGGACGATTAAAACAATTAAAATCGCGGACAGCGTCCGCGATTTTTTTATTATTTTTTTGTCGGTTTTTTTTCTGTATCTATCTGCGGGATATGCGAGGTGTCGTTCTTTACCGCCTTGTGCTCCCGCTTAATTTTGTTTCTTACCGCCTTTTCCGCTTTCTTCTCCTCCTCGGTTGCCTCGTGATAGGGTATTTCGAAGATTGCCGACTCAAAGGGGCGCAAATCGAAGATAAGCTTGTACGGTCTGCCGTCGCAGAGCTCTTTCTTTGCCTCGATTTCAAGAGGACTGCCGTCGGGATAAGTAGAAAATACGCGCTTATACACGCCGTCCACGGGTGCGCCTACGCCCATATCCCATCTGTCTACGGGCGCAAAATTGCACACGAAGATGAGCGCGTTGTTATAGTTCCAAGGGTTTCTTCTTATGAAGGTAAATATATTTCTGTTGAAGTCGCCGCTGTTTATCCACTCGCAGGTTTTGGGACCTCCGCAGTCGTTGTAGAGCACGGGGTATTTTCTGTAAAGGTGCAAAAGCGCGCGGTAGCAATTCATAACGTCGCGGTGACCCTCGTCGTCGCAGAGGTACCAGTCGAGCCCCGTTTTAAAGTTCCACTCCCTCTCCTGCGCGAAGTCCTGACCCATAAACAGCAGTTTCTTTCCGGGGTGACCGAACATCATAGTGTAGCAGGTTTTGAGGCTCCCGAACTTGTCCATTAAATTGCCCGTCATGAACTTGTTAATCATACTGCCCTTGCCGTACACGACCTCGTCGTGGGAGAGAACGAGCATATAATTTTCGTTGAACGCGTACTCGAAGGTGTGCGTCATCAGGTGATGATGATAGGGTCTGAATATGGGGTCGGTGTTGTAGTATTTTATGGAGTCGTTCATCCAGCCCATATTCCACTTGAGCCCGAAGCCGAACCCGCCCTTTTTAGCGGGCTTGGTTACGCCTGCTATAATCGAGGAGTCCTCGGCAATGAGAAAGGCGTCCGTGCGCTGACGGAGTACGCTGTTTAAATGACGGAAAAACTCAAAGCTTTCAAGGTTTTCGTTTCCTCCGTACATATTGGGGCGCCACTCCTTACGGCCGAAGCTGTTATAAAACATCGCCGCAACCGCGTCCACGCGGAGCGCGTCTATGTGGTATTTTTCAACCCAAAAAAACGCCGAGGCAATTAAGAAATTCGAAACCTCCTTCTTGCCCAAGTCGAAGGCTTTTGTGCCCCACTCGGGATATTCGGCGCGCAGGGGGTCGGAGTATTCGTACAGGGGCGTGCCGTCAAAGTTTGCAAGCGCGTAGTCGTCCTTGGGGAAGTGCGCGGGCACCCAGTCGAGAATAACGCCTATTCCGTGCCTGTGCATATAGTCCACGAAATACATAAAGTCGAGGGGCGAGCCGTACCGCGCCGTAGGGCTGAAATACCCCGTCACCTGATATCCCCAAGAGGGGTCGAAAGGGTACTCGCATATGCCCATAAGTTCTATGTGCGTGTAGCCCATATATTCGACGTATTCGCAGAGTTCGTGCGCAAGGCGCCTATAGTCTAAAAACTGGTCCTCGTCGTGCTTTGCCAAATCCTTTTTCCAACTGCCGAGGTGAACCTCGTACACCGCCATGGGCTTTTCAAGGAAGTTTTCGCCTTTCCGGGCTTTTTTCCACTCGCTATCCCCCCATTCGTAGCCGTCGGTATTTACGACTACGGAGGCGGTTGCGGGACGGAGCTCGGAGCCGAATGCGTAGGGGTCGCTCTTGTAAACTTCCGAACCGTCGGCACGGACTACGAGGTACTTGTATTTTACGCCCTCGCACATTCCGGGAACGAAGAGCTCCCAGATACAATCGTCAACCTTTTCCATATTGTCGCGCCATGGGGTCCAGCCGTTGCCGTCCGACACTACGCAGATAGCGCGCGCATTGGGAGCCCACACAACGAAATGCACGCCCCGCACTCCGTCTACTTCGCGGATATGCGCACCCATCTTGTTGTACAGCTCGTAATGCGTTCCGTGGTGGAACAGATATCTGTCAAGCTCGCCGAAAAATCTATCCATATTGACCCTCTGAATATTGTTTTGAACAATATTCTTAACTTTTATATCCCCAAACGATTTCCGCCATACAGTAACCTATCCACTGACCGTCCCAGGTTTTGGGCTTGCCTTGGGCTCCGCAATTTATTGTTTTAAGCTTACTGCAATTCGAGAACACTTGAGTGCCCATAGCGGTAACGCTTTCGGGGATTGTTATGCTTGCAAGTTTTGAACAGCTTGAAAAGGCTCTTTCGCCGATTGAAGTCACGCCGTCCGGTATTTCTACGCTTGCAAGATTACCGCAATTATAGAACGCGTTTTTGCCGATAGAGGTTACGCCCTGTGGAATAATTACACTTTTAATGCCGTTGTTCCACCAGAATGTCTCGTCGGCGATTGCAGTTACGCCTTCGGGAATTACAACTTCCGATTTGTTGCCCTTATACCTCTTTAAAACTGTTCCGAACATTTCAAAGTCGGGCTGGGGAGCGTTTGAAGGTGTTGCGCGTTTTACGGGAGCTTTGGCTACCGCAATTTCCGATTGTCTTAAAGCCGCCTCCTGCGCTCTTTTAGCCGCCTCCGCCGCGCCCATAGGATTGTATGCACCCATATGGTTGAACGCACCGACCTGTGGCTGACTTTGATATTTTGCCGCATATTCCTTTTCGAGCTTTTCGCGGAGGTAAGCCTCGTAAGAGCTTGCGAATTCGGCGGAGCCGCACTCCATACAGCGCTTGGCGTCCAAAGGGTTCTTCTTGCCGCAGGAAACGCAGTATTTTACTTTTTCGTCCGCGCCATATGCGGCGCTTTCGCCCTTTATTCCCGTAGTGTATCTTAAAATTCTTTTAAGTAAGTCCTCTTTGGTGCGGCAGTACTCCCGACCGTTGAAAAAGTCCTCTAATATGAGCTTTGCGGCGTAAGTAGTCTGACTGCCGTAGTCGGATAAAATATATTCTATTCTGCCCATATCGGGCTCGTTGTCCTTTATGTACGGAAGCTCCACTTTGAGAGCGTCGCAGTCCAAATCGCGCGAGTTTTCGCTCGATAAAAATACCACGCACTTGCAGTTGTGCATAGCCGTCTGTAAGTTTTTCAAGTAATTTTCCACCGAGCCCCTGCCGTGGCGCAGGTTGCGCAAAGCTACGAAACAGGAAATTTTATTCCCTTCCAAAAACTCGGCGATTTCGTTTACCTTTGCAAAGTCCTTACTCGAATACGCCAAAAAGACGTCGCGCGGGACCTGCGGCGAATAAATGCCCTGTTTTAATTTTTCCGCCTCGTCCTCAACCTTTGTTATGTACTCGGTGTACTTCTCGTTTTTAAGACCGCGGGTTATCAAATCCTTTAAAGGAAGCACGGAAGAGCTTTCGAGATTTCTCAAAATATAGTCTGCCATATCCCCGATATATACGCCGTTTCGGGCAATATCGACGCCCCTTAAAAAAGAGTTAAGCTGCTGCGGCGTGCCGCTTGTTGCGACCTCGAAAAAGTTTGCCTGAAAGTCGTCGGGGAGCAGTTTTTTGAGGTCGCGAACGCAATTTAATACCTCCTCGCTCGAAACGTACTCGGCGTGCACGGCTTTCCACAGATTTCTGCGGCAGTTGGCAACCTGCTCCTCCTTTTGCTCGGCAAGCGCTTCGCCGAAAACCTTGCGAACCTCCGTCATATATTCCTGTGCTGTATCTACGCGGACTATACTGCCGCAGTACTTGCACTCGCAGGTGTCGCCGTCTATTTTTAAATTGTCCGCGCCGCCGCAGTTTTTACAGCGGTATTGTTTTAAATCCATATTGCCCCCAAACGGTAATTATTTATCTTTAAGTGAATAGTGCAGAACCATTCCCGAACACTCGGAGATATTGAGTGACAGTCTGCCGTGACGGACGGAAAATTTTTCTTCTTCCTCGGAAAAGAGCGAGCCGCTGCTGCGGAATATGCAGGTCATCTCTGCGTCTTCCCACGGAACGCCCATCTGCCACACGGGCACCAACAGAGATATAGGCACGTCGTTGACGTTTATAATTACTACGCACCCACCGTCTTTATCGAACCTGCCGTAGGCGATATAGCCGTTACCCGCATCAAGCCTGTTTATACTGCCCGACGAAAGACAGCTGAACCTCTTTCTCATTTTAATCGTGGCGCGGTGAAATTCTATAAGCCGTTTATCCTCGTGTCCCCAAGGGTAGGTCCTGCGGCTGTCGGGGTCCGTCCAGCCTACCTGCCCCGCCTCGTCCGCATAGTATATTCCGGGTGCGCCCGGCCAGGTCATCTGAATAAGTACGGCAAGCTGCATAACCCGCACGTCCACGTTCGCCCTCGCCGCCTCCGGTCCGAGGGTGCCTAATCTTCCCACCGTGCGGTTGGTGCGGGTTAAAAATCGGGAGTGGTCGTGATTTGACAGCTGATTTAAAGCGCAGTCGAGCGCAGGACGGGGGAATTTGCTCATATTTTTTGACATGCTGTCAAAGAAGGCTGTGCCGTCCCTGTACTTGTATCCGTCGAAGCTGTCGCTGTGCTTATCCATACCCGTCAAAAACCAGGTGACGGGCTCCATAAAGGCGTCGTAGTTCATAACAGTATCCCACTCGCCGTTTTTAAGCCAGCTTTCGGGCGAACCGTAATGCTCGGCAAATACCAGTGCGTTGGGGTTTGCCGCCCTCACTCTCTCGCGGAATTTTGCCCAGAATTTGTGATTGTAGCGTGGACTGTGCCCCAAATCCGCAGCAACGTCCAATCGCCAGCCGTCGCAGTTGAAGGGGGGCGAAACCCATTTTTCGCCTATTTTTAAAACTTCCTCTTCAAGCTGTTCGCTGTGCTCGTAGTTGAGCTTGGGAAGGGTTGCGTGCCCCCACCACCCCTCGTAGCTGCTTTGCGTTTGCGAGGGACTGTCGAATTTGAAATAATTCCTATACGGGCTTTGTACCGACTGATAGGCTCCCTTTTTGTAGCCCTTTTTATTCAGATAAATGCCCTCTTTATCTATCCACTTGTGGAAGGACCCGCAGTGGTTGAAAACGCCGTCCAATATTACCTTCATACCGCGCGAGTGGATATCCTCTACAAGCTTTGCAAAAAATTTATCGCTTTTTGTGAGGTTTTTTTGCGAGGTTATGCGCTTTATATACTTTTCCGCAAAACCGTTGTGCTTTTCCCAACCCTCCATAACTCTGCCGCCGTCGTCCTCTATCACGGCAAGGTGGGGGTCGATATGGTCGTAGTCCTGAGCGTCGTATTTATGGTTTGACGGCGACACAAAGACGGGGTTTAAATATATTACGTCTACCCCGAGCTCCTCTAAATAGTCCAGTTTTTGCTTTACTCCCTGTAAATCTCCGCCGTAAAAATTGTTTACGTCCAGTTTCGAGGGATAGGCGTTCCAATCCGCAACCTTGTGCGAGTGTCCGCCCGTATAGTAATATTCGTTGTCCACAACGTCGTTTTCTTCGTTGCCGTTAAAAAATCTGTCGGGGAATATCTGATAATAGACCGCTCCGCGCGCCCACTCGGGAACGGAGCTGTCGGGTCTGAAGGAAAAGCTGTACTCTTCCTGATGATTTTCGGCACAGCCGAGACGGTTGTAGCAGAGCATATCGTCTTCGTCGGAGGCGGTAAAATAATAGCGCACCTCTTTTTGAGGGCATATAAAAGTCGCCTGCCAATAGTCAAAATAAGAGCGGGTAAAAACCTTTGACATAGAATGTTTTATCCCGTTTATTACCGCATAGGCGCGCAATACGTCGTTTTTGAGTGTGCGCAAAGTGAGTGTGACCGTATCGCCCGTCCTGGGCTCGTACGGAGTTTTAAACTGAATAGTTTCGTCCGAGAAAATTGCGTCTCTGTTTATCATTTAGTCATCCTTTAAAACCGTCTTTAAAATTATAACATATGGCAATTTTGCTGTCAATAATCAGATATTTTCATTGACAAAGATTTTATACTTATGATATGATTTAAAAGCCGCTTACGGTTCGGGTGCCAATCCCAATCAATACAACTAATCACAGCGCGGCTTGAGAGAAAACTATGGAACAGAACGAAACGATAAAAGAAATTTCCGAAGTAAACGGCGAGGAGCAAACCAGCCCCGTCGTCCAAAATGCGGCAGACACTGACGGCGTCGCAGACAATTCGCCCGAGCCCAAGGCTAACGGCAAAAAAGAGCGCGCACCCAAAGAGAAGATAAGTCACACGATTTTAAGGTGGGTGCTTATGACGGCGGGTGTGTTAATGATGTCGTCAAGCGTATTCTTTTTCCAGACGCCTAACGGCTTTACGCTCGGCGGAGTTGCCGGTATTGCCCTTTTATTGCAATACGCTTTCAACAACCCCTATTTAACGCAGGGTGTGTTTATTGCCATAATTAACGTTTTCCTCGTAATTTTGGGACTTGTCATTTTAGGCAAACAATGCACGGTGAGAACAATTTACTGCTCGCTCTTATACACGGCTGTAATATGGGTGCTTGAACAGTTGGTCGGTACGGGCAATCAGCCCATTCACCTTGAAAGCAAAACCCTTACCAACGAGCCCTTTATGGAGCTCTGCTACGCCATACTCCTCTTCGGAATAGGCGGCGCTATCATCTTTAACTGCGGCTCCACCTCGGGCGGAACGGACATTCTTGCAATGATAATGAAAAAGTACACCAAGCTGAACGTAGGAATGTCGCTACTTATAATCGACTTCGTGGTCATTTGTTTCACTTTCAGTCCAGATACCCCGGACATAATGCTCTTCTCCCTTTTGGGTCTGTTTGCAAAGTCATTCCTTTTGGACGGAGTTATCGAGAGCATCGGCAAGACAAAATATATTACGATTATAACCAAACACCCCGATGAAATTAACAATTATATTATACACAAGATAAAACACAGCTGTACCATTATGGACGCCGAGGGCGGATACACCAAGGAGCCCAAAAAGGTGCTTGTGACCGTGTGCAAGAGGGGCGAGGCGTTAAAGCTTAAGACAATGGTAAAGCAAGTAGACCCTATGGCATTCGTAATAATTACCGACGCAAACGAAATTTTGGGTAAAGGCTTCGGCGGAACGTTTTAATTAACGACTATTCCGCGAGATACAACTAAACTTAATTTAGTAAAAAGGCTGTGCTCATCGCACAGCCTTTATTGTTGCAGAATAGTAGTCGTTTTTTGTAAACTGATTATTTTACGAGGGCGACAGCGGCTTTGGTTTTAGCCTCTATCTCTTCGGGGGTGCCGGTCATCATCCAACTGCCGCCGCAGGCGATAATTTTATCGTATGCGAGGTATTCGAGAATGTTCGCGTCCGAAATGCCGCCCGTGGGCATAATTTTAAGGTAGGGGAACGCCGCACAGATAGCTTTTATGGTTTTAAGTCCGCCGTAATTGGACGCGGGGAAGAATTTAAGAGTTGTAAGTCCCTTTGCAATTGCCGCCATCGCCTCTGTGGGGGTAACTATGCCGGGAAGATATAACATACCGTGCTCTTTACAGCAGTCGGCAACCTCCTCGGAAAAGCCGGGGGAAACTATAAATTTAGAACCCGCCGCAATAGCCTTTTCGCACTGCTCGCGGTTTATTACCGTGCCCGCGCCAACGAGCATATCGGGAAAGGTTTTAACGGTAAGAGCGATTGCCTCCGCCGCGCAGGGCGTTCTGAAAGTGATTTCGGCGCAGGGAAGTCCGCCCTTAATAAGTGCCTCCATTTTGGGAAGGGTCTCTTCGATTGAATTGAGTACTACTACGGGTACTATCTTGGTTTGCTTGATTTTTTCGATAAGCTGTTCGTGAGCCATTTTTAATCTCCTTATTTGATTATTACTTTGAACATTATTATACCATTCATCAACTTTAATTGCAATACCCGAAATTAAATTTTCTATACTTTCACGCCCCAGCAGCGGTGCCTTTTGACGAGCTCGGGGTTGTAGTTTTTCCAAAGGTTTTGAACGTTGTTATTGTTTTCAAGCTCGGGTCCCGTCTCTATGTATTTCGAGCCGCGCTTGATGAGCCCTGCAAGGCAACTGTCGATTATCATTGCCACCGCGCCGAGATTGGAATACTTCTTTGCAACGCCTATGCTCATCAAATCGACGACTTCGGGGTGTTTCATCGCATTCATATAGGGCAAAATGCCCTTGGGGAAGACGTTGCCGCGCGCCTTTTGCAAAACCTTGGTCATGGAGGGCATCATAAAACCGTAGGCAACTACGTCCTCTCCCTTCGTTACAATAGCCGCAAACTCGGGAACGAGCGCCATATAGACAGTCTTCATCTCCCTCGCCTTTTGTTTGTCGTTTATGGGGCTTGTGCCGTATAAATCGGCAAACGCCTCGTCCAAAACGGTAAGGCATTTCATCATATATTCGTCGAGCTTCTTTCTGTCGTGCTTTAAAAGATAGGCTATATCCACAAGCTCGAACCCGTTCCTCTCGGCAACGAGTGCGCTCAACTTTTTAAGCCTTTCATCGTGCTTTTCGGGCACCTTGATGCGGTAACAGTTCCAATCGACAACCTTGTACGCGCCGAGAGCCTCCATGTGCTTTATATAGTACTCGTGATTGTATATCTCGATATACATAACCTCTTTATCGAACCCGTCGATGAGCATACCCTCTTCGTTGAGGTCGGAAAAGCCCATGGGACCTATAATTTCGGTCATCTCAAGCTCTTTTGCCCACTCGCAGACTTTCTCAAAAAGAGCCTTTGAAACTTCCAAATCGTCTATAAAGTCGAAGCGGGTGAACCTGACCTGTTTGTAGCCGAATTTTTCGTTTACGCCTCTGTGATGAATTGCCGCGATTCTGCCCGCAATTTTACCGTTTTTGTAAGCCAAAAACATACGGCAGTCGGCAAAGCGAAAGGCGTCGTTCTCCTTTGGGTCGAACTCGGGAAGCTCGTCGGAATAAAGATTGGGCGTCGCGTAGGGACTTCCTTTGTACAGGTCTATATAAAACTTGAAAAACTTCTTTTTGTCCTTTTTCGTTAGTACTTCTTTGACTTCTATCATTATTTTTTCTCCAAAGGTATGGGGCGCTTATCAGCCACGAAAATTACGCCGAGAGTGCCCGGTCCGCAGTGAGAACCTATTACGGGTCCGACGGGTTGGCGCACCGTCTTTGCGTCCGGTCTTGCCGATTTAATCATCTTTTCAAGCTCGTCGCCTTCCTCCTTGCAGTCGGCGTCTATGATATAGACGCTGTACTCCGTGCCCTTAAGCTCGCATTTAACCTTGTCGGCGAGCGAGCGCATTGCTTTCTTCCTGCCGAGCGCCTTCGTATAGACGTTGAGCCCGCCGTCCGCGCTGACCGTGAGTATGGGCTTAATGGATAGCAGGGTTCCCGCAACTGCCGCGCCCGCGGAGAGCCTGCCGCCCCGCTTTAAATGCATAAGGTCGTCCACCACGAAGTAGACGGCTACTCTGTGCGTAAATTCGTTTAAAAATGCAAGTATCTCGTCGTCTGTCGCGCCCTTTAACTTGAGCTCTGCCGCCGCCTCCACCTGAAGCCCTGCGCCAAGAGATATCGAATTAGTGTTGAATACGGTGCACTTTCTTTCGGGAAACTCCTCTTTGAGTTCTTCAAGCGCCTTATCGAGCTGCGCAAAGGTGCCGCTCATCGTGTGAGAAAAGCTGATATATAAAACGTCCTCGCCCGCCTTGAAATAGGGCGTTAAAATCTCCTTGTAGTTTTCGGGGTTCAACGCCATCGTCTTGGGTATTGCCCCGCCGCGAACGGCGCTGTAAAACTTTTTGAAGTCGGTGTTTTCGCCGAGGTCGTAGCCGTATTCCTCGTTGTTGTAACAATAGGGCATTGAAATATAGTCCAACTTCAATTCTCTGACCCTTTCAAACCAAAGCTCGCAGTTGGAATCACATAATAAAATACTCATTTCTCTCCTCTTAATCTTCAGAATAATCTAACACGGTTACCGTATTTTAAATTATACTTGCGAATTTTGGGAAAAATATTCCCCTTGTCACATTTTAGCATTACAAGCATAATCTTGTCAACACTTTGCAATACAAAAGGCGCAGACGAAGTCCGCGCCTTATATTGCGTTTTGTTGAGTATTTCATTAACCCTTGCGGTCTTTTCTTATCTTGTGCTTTATAGGGAAAGCCCAGAAGATGGACACGAGCCACAAAAGTCCGAGGCATACGCCGCTTATCCAGGTAGCCGAGGTTATTGCGCCGAATATCGAGCCGACAATTGCCATTTCCTCGCCCATGGAGGCAAATGCGCCGCCCGCAACCATGGGAATAAGGCCGAAGATAAACCAAGGGATACCGCCGAACAGCTTGACGTACCACATAACGAAACGCTTGTTCCTTGCAAATATATGCAAAAGTGAGAACAGGAAAAGAACCAACCACATAATGGCAGAGAACATTACCATTCCGAATATGCCCTGCGCAAGGACTTTGAGAGCCTCGTCTACCATCGCCAACGATTCGAATACCTCCGACGTTTCCTCGTCTCCGCCGCCGGCAAAAAATTCCTCAACGAATTCCTTATAGCTTGTGACGGGTTCCTCCAGCTCCATACCTTTACTTGCAAGGACGCAGAGTAATTTCTCGATATCGAAATCTCCGCCCGTAACTTCGATGGTATCGTAGTACAGGTCGACGAAAGTTTCTATTACTTCCGTTCTGCCTTCACTATCTATCGAACCTCCGACAAGGCGGGCGATTTCGTCTATCATGTCGCCTGCCGCAGCGCGCATATCTTCCTCGCTGTCAACGTTATTGAAAGCTTCGAATTTTTCGTTGAGAGCGGTGTAATCAACACCTTCAGTATCGAAACCGGCCTCCTCAAACGCATCTAAAATCGTCTGGCTCATAATGGGGATAATCATTATGTCCATTATTTTGTCCATTTTGCTTACGACAAAGGGGATTATTGCGCTTTCATCGGAATTTGCAAACTTGGCGAGGTCGATAGCACTGAAAGACAATTCGTCGTCAAACAGCACGTCGAACATAACGGCAAAATCTATATCTATACCATCGGAGTCCGGGGCGTCGGAACCGTAGTCGCCGTCCTCGCTCTCCATCATTTCCATAAACGCATCTTTTACTTCACTTAAATTGATTGTAATTAAGGGAGCAAAGAGCAGCGAGATTGCCGAAACCAAGCATAAAACACATACCACGATATTTAGGGGGACAAGTTTTCTTTGCAGTCTTACTTCATTTTCAGAACGTTCGTAAGCCATAATTCACCTCTATTTATTTCTCTGAAAAAATATATGATGGAATACTTTTTATTATGTATTCCGTCCCGTTTCCCTGCCCGAAAGCTTCCGCCATATATTTTTTTATTATTCTATCACACAGCTCACACAAACGCAAGTTTTTTGCGGAATATTTTTGACATATGTATATTTATTGTTGTTTTTAAAATTTTTACATCCAAAATGATAAATTTCGAGCGTACGGGCGCCAAACAGGGGCTATATCGGGCAAGTGGTCAACGGGTGTTGCAAATTTATTTAAAAAGTGGTAAAATGTTGGAAAAGAAGAGTTTAATCGAGTTATTCTATACAAAGAGGCACTATGGAAAATATAAAAGATATTATCCGCAAAAGAAGAAGCGTGCGCACGTTTGACGGAAAACCTCTTTCCGATGACGACAAAAATAAGCTTGCAGAGAGCTTTAAGGAGATGAAAAACCCCTTTGGAATCGAGGTGGAGTTCCGAATTCTCGACGCCAAAGAGCACAAGCTTTCAAGTCCGGTAATCGTGGGCACGGACTGCTACGTAGGCGCAAAAATCAACACCTGTCCGCATTTTGAAATAGCTTTAGGGTACAGCTTTGAAAAATTCTGCCTATGCGCCACCTCCTGCGGGCTGGGCACGGTAATGCTTGGGGGAACTTTCAACCGTAAAAGCTTTGAAAAGGCTATGGAGCTTGCCGAAAATGAAGTTATGCCCGTTGCAAGTCCCGTCGGCTACCCCGCAAAGAAACAATCCGTGCGCGAAAAGCTGATGAGAAAGGCGGTAAAAGCGGACGAACGGTTGCCCTTCGAAAAACTCTTTTTTGAAAATTCATTCGCTAAAGGCTTGATATCAGAGAGCGCAGGGCAATTTGCCGATGCGCTTGAAATGGTGCGTCTTGCCCCCTCTGCCGTAAACAAGCAACCTTGGCGCGCAGTGATATGCGATAATTGCGTACATTTTTTCAAAAAGAAATCCTTAAATGCGGCGGGCACGTTTGATATACAGAAAATTGACATCGGAATTGCCCTTGCCCACTTCGATTTGACGCTTAAAGAGAGCGGGATTGAGGGCAGGTTCGTAGACTGCAAGCCCGATTTCGAAGTGGACGGCTCGACAGAATATATTATTACCTATATTGTTTAGGCGACTGCGGGGCGTGCAAATTGCACGCCCCGCAGTTATTTTAATTGTTCTTTTTCCATTTCTTGATTTCGTCAAGTCGGGTTTTGATTTTGCCCTCTATCCCCTCCTCCGTGGGGAAGTAATATTCCTTGCCCGAAAGACTGTCCGGAAGACACTGCATATTGGTCAGCTTTTCCTCGGTATCGTGCGCATATTGATAGCCTTTGCCGTAGTCGAGCTCCTTCATAAGTTTAGTGGGCGCGTTGCGGATTACCAGCGGAACGGGTTCGGCCAGCATCGTAAGCGCGTCCTTTTTTGCCATACCGTACGCTATATAGAGCGAATTGGACTTGGGCGCCATCGACATATATACGACCGCTTCCGTCAAATGAACGGTGCACTCGGGCATACCTATAAAGTGGCAAGCCTGATATGCGGCAACCGCAATTTCGAGTGCGCGAGGATCGGCAAGACCTATATCCTCGCTTGCAAACCGCGTGACCCGCCTTGCGATATATAAAGGGTCCTCCCCCGCTTCCAACATTCTGGCAAGCCAATACACGGCGGCGTCGGGGTCGGAATTTCTCATAGATTTATGCAACGCGGAAATTAAGTTGTAGTGCTCCTCGCCCGTTTTATCGTACAGTAGCGATTTTTTGGAGGTGCACTGTTCTATCGTCTCCTGCGTGACTATTGTAGTGCCGTCTTGCGTTAGCTCGCCGTTGAGCACTGCCATTTCAAGCGTGGAGAGCGCACTGCGCGCGTCGCCGTTTGCAAAGTTTGCGATAATTTCCAATAAATCGCGCGAAATTTCCACTTTCTGCTTGCCGAATCCGCGCTCATCGGTAATTGCACGGCTTAAAAGCTCGGTAAGCTCTTCGGTTTTAAGAGCCTGCAAGACGAACACCTTACAGCGGGAAAGTAATGCTCCGTTGACCTCGAACGACGGATTTTCCGTAGTTGCACCTATAAGTATAATACTGCCCTTTTCAACGAAAGGTAAAAACGCGTCCTGTTGCGCCTTGTTGAAACGGTGTATCTCGTCCACGAAAAGTATGGTTTTGGCGCCGAACCTACGGTTCTTTTCAGCCTGCTCCATTACCTGCTTTATTTCCTTAATTCCGCTCGTTACCGCGGAAAAGTCGATAAAGTTTGCCCTGGTGCGGTTTGCGATAATTCGGGCAAGCGTGGTTTTCCCGACTCCCGGCGGGCCCCAAAATATCATAGAGCCCACCTTGTCGCCCTCAATCAGCCTGCGCAAGACCTTGCCTTCACCCAAAAGATGCCTCTGTCCGCAAAATTCGTCCAGCGTCTGCGGTCTTAACCTTGACGCGAGCGGCTGCATATCGTCGTTTTCAAAAATCGTGCGCTGTTCAAACATTTCCCTGCTCCAAAATACGCTATCTGATTTGTGCATAACTGCCGACTTTAAACTGCTTGCAGAGCCGCTTTATTAGTTGTTTGTAAATTTTATTTCAACTTTTTATGCGTCAGCTCCGTTTCCAATAATAATCGAGATATGTACTTTTAAAATACGTTGCGGCGGTAGCGCTGTCTTCAAGACCCGTTAACGCGGTACCGCTTGTCGCGGTAGGTGATGTAGATACCCACCAGCCGTCAGTATTCTTAAACACTGCATTTTCAAGTTTTGTACAACCGAAAAACGCACCTGCCCCGATTGACGAAACGCTGTTGCCTATCGTTATGCTTTCAAGACCTTTGCAACTCTGGAATGCAGTGTCGCCGATCGATGTTACGCTGTCGGGGATTGTTATGCTTGCGAGGCTGTCGCAATGATAAAACGCCCCTTCCCCGATGGACGAAACGCTGTTGCCTATCGTTATGCTTTCAAGTGCTGTGCAACCCCAGAACGCTTGATTCCCAATAGAAGTTATACTGTCGGCAATTGTTACGCTTTTGAGTTTCCCACAACTCCAAAACGCTTGTTCTCCGATAGTGTCTCCGCTTGTAACTACTACAGATTTTAAGTTGGTTTTTGATATACTCGATATAGCCAACGCGGGCAACGTTGCGTCTTCGATATTGTCGCAACCCGTAAACGCGCCCTCTCCGATAGAAATTACACTGTCGGGGATTGTTATGCTTGTAAAATTACTGCAATCATCGAAAGCGAGTTTGCCGATTGCTGTTACACTGTCAGGGATTTCTATATCCGTTCCTTTATACCCGCTAAATGCAGATTCGCCGATTTGGGTTATCTGCGGATTGTCCCCCCAAACTATTTTTGCGGTACAACCACTGAATGCGCTGCCTCCGATTGCTGTTACGCTGTCGGGGATTGTGATGCTTTCAAGGCTTCCGCAACCACTGAATGCACTCTCTCCAATTGTTGTTACGCTGTCAGGAATTTCTATACTTGCAAGGTTTCCGCAACCACTGAACGCACTCTCTCCAATAGTACGGATACTGTCGGGGATTGTGATGCTTTCAAGACTACCGCAATTCAAAAAAGCTTTTTCTTCGATAGTATTTCCGCTTGTAATTGCAACTGTTTTTATGGTGGTTTTGGGTATACTCGATATAGCCAACGCGGGCAACGTTGCGTCTTTGATATTGTCGCAACCCGAAAACGCGCCCTCTCCGATAGAAATTACACTGTCGGAAACAACCAAGCTTTGAAGATTTCCGCACTCACTGAAAGCATCGTGTGCAATAGAAATAACGCAATCGGGAATAACTGCTTTTGTAATAAGAGGATTTTTTACTCCTGTAATTTCATATCCACCATCTATCTTCACATAAATAAATTCTATAAGTTCATCGAGTTCTTCGCCAGGTGACTGACCGTTATCTCCACCATTAGAATTGCAACTGCCGTTGCAGGAGATAAGACCTAAGCCGTTTGAGTCGCAAGCAGTAAGCCCGGTCACGCAAGCCAAACAGCCGATAACTGCCAAAATTATAATCAGTAATCTTCTTTTCATATAATACTCCGTCAATTTTGTTAAACATTGTCATTAATATTAAATAATGACAAGTCAATAGTATCATTAACTTTGAAAAATGTCAATAACTCAGTTAATAAAAGTCAATATAATAAAGGGGTCTGTAAATGAGTAGATAAATTTAGCGGAATATAATAAAGCGGTCGGCACAAGTCGACCGCTTTTATTGTTGATTTTTTTAACCGCTATAAACCCAAGGGGTAATTACGCCTCGACTCCAAAATCGGCCTCTGCCTCGCCATGGAAACCTTTAACCTATCAGACATTTTTGATATATAAGCAAAACCCCCGACGGCGTGAAACCGTCGGGGAACTTGTTTTAGAATATTGATTTTTTTACAAAACTGCTCAGCACATTTCCTCGCGCTGGTATAGCTGAAATAGCAAACTTCCACGTTATTTGTTCTTGCCGCATCCGACACTTTACCGTAAAACGAGTGCGCTATTTCGTTAGGCTGAATCTATATCCCATCTGCGTTGCAGATTAAGTCAAGGCTATGTAAATCGCCGCTTTTTATGAACTTTGATGTATAAATAATATAAACAGCATAAATTTTATATTGTTATATTGTTTGTAGTTAATATATTATTCAGTAGCGATTCGCATTTAGTAATTTCATCATAATCTGATTTCTTTCTAAAATAAATTAGTAATCTAATAAGTAATCCGCATATATAGTCGTTATTCTCAAAAACAGTCTGAATAAACTCCAGAATAAATTTTTCATTTCCAGCGAACATTTCATCTGTTAATTCTTCTTCATTTACAAGTATATTCGCAATGTCCACACGCACATCGCCAGACTTTAAAAGCTCTTTCCAATTAATGTCTTTTACTTTTATTCTTTCGGCTTTATTGGAGATGAGTTTAAAAAGCATATTCAATGCAGTATAGTTTTCTGTTATTAATATGTAATCATTTAAACACTTTACTATCTCATTTTTATCAATATCCCCAGCTGTTATATAATTTTTCCTCACATCAGTTAAATCAATGTCAGCAAAGCTAATATACTCTTTTCGGGGAGTTTTCATCAACATATATATAAATGCAGAAAAAGTCCAAAAACAATCAGACCCACTTTCCTTAATCATCCTGAATACATAGGGCTGCCAGTATTTTATCTTTTTTATGTAACTTTGAGACGTTTCCTCGAATAAGTATTCCAAAATACACGCGTAAAAGAAAATACCCTGCATGTTAATGTTATGGTAATTTGCGAATTCTTCTTCCCCTATGTATTTCATAACATATTCGAATAAATTAAAATAGTAACTTTTGTCATGTATAAAATATAACGATACCAAATCTATCTCTTCTTTCATCAATTCTATACATTGCTTAATCGTCTTTACGGATGTATTAAGTTGTAATATCGTGTTGATATATTTTTTCAGTTCGGTTCGTTCATACTTAACCGGCAAAGTTTTTCTGTACGCCGCATTTAATATTGCATTAAAATTTATAAGGATTATGAGCCTATATTTTTGAATATCTACCTTATATTCATCCAATTTATATATTAAGTCAATATATTTGTCCGCATCGCTTGAACATATGCAATTTAATATTTCAGATAGTGCCTTAAAATCATACTTTTCAGCCACACTTATTACCTTACTCATTTTTTTTGCATCCCAGCGCCCAATATTAATTCTGCCTTCAAAATTTTTTATATTGAATTCATCAGTATTATTCAATAAGTGATAAAAACAATTGAATTCGAACCCGAAATAATTGATATAAATGTTATCCGCCGAAGCGCTGATTTGTCCCCTATATCGATAATCTATACTAAGCATAACCGCATATTTGAATAATGCCTTTTTGATACCTTCCGTTTTATTCAATTTACAAATCAGATAAATAATATCGTTTGAGTCGATTTCAAAGGCATCGGGATTTTGCTCAAAAACGGAGTTTAAAAGTTCAATAATATAGGGTTCCTCATAATTTCCATATAATCTGTGATATGCAAGTATCACTTCAACAGGATTCCCAAGAATAATATCTTTTAAATCATCATATCCCGTCTTTGCGGCTACGGCAACCAACTCATAGAAACCGTTATTTACCTTGCCGCTTTTTGCTCTGTTAAGCAAAATTTTATGAAATTCTCGCCGCGCGTTCTCTGTAAAGTTGTTGAGACTGATTAAGTCCGGTCTGTAATTGAGATCGCAAAATGCATCCAGATATTTGCAAAGTTTATTTTCCACCTTTAAATTGTGAATAAAGGTATTATCTAACAATAAATAATACGCAATCTGCGAACCCCATTTTATACTGCTTGAACATGATACTTCGTCAAGAGGCAAATTATTCCCGTTAAGTTCGGCAAGAACTGTATCCACAAGATAGTTAGACATGTGAGGGCGCTGTTCTTCAAGTCCCGCTACAAGAAATGAAAAAGTATTTTTCCAATATGAATTTTGAGCTATATCATATAATATTGTTCTTAAAGACTCATCGGTATTAGCAACAATTATATGTTCGGCGGCAAGATATTCCTGCATAGAACGAATACTGAAGCCTATTCCGTCCTCTTGGATTTCTGCCGCAAAATTTATTCTGAGAACTATCATATCAAAAATATCTTTCAGCAGTTTTGAATAGCCATCATCTGATTGGCAGTAACCTTTATCTGCAAGGTATTTCTCAATAAGCTGTCCCATTTCACTCTTTGACAGCAACGCATTGCTTCGCTCTGTAGTTGAAGATTTCCTCTGCAGCTCAAAACCAAGCAATTTGTAAATTTTTACTATTATATCCTGACACTCGTTTAAAACGGTTCCAACCGATTTTTGCTTTTCTCTTTTAATAATAATATCAAAATAATCTTTAAATAAGGTATACTTGTTTCTTGGCGGCTCCCCACCCGATCTGACAAGTATAGCCATTATTGTTGCTTGTAACGGCGTTTTCATCATATATGACGTCTGTTCTGATTTTAACGATTTTTCCAAAATCTTTAAATATTCTTTTTTATCGGAATCATTATTTGCAATAGTATCCAACAATTTATTAAGATACTTCATGCAATCTTTTTCATCCAAAAGAGATAAATTAAGATGCGCAAATTTTGTATCTTTGAATTCTCCTACATATCCTTCCGGTCTAGTTGTAGCAATAAAGACGCTGTCGCAATTAGCTTGCGCCAGCTCTATCTGCATAAATTTCTCAATTCCCTGCATGACAGTTTTTCTGTTGGACGTCTCCGGAACTTCATCCAAGCCGTCGAAGATAAACAGCCACGAGAATTTTTTAAAATAAAGTCTCAAAATGTCCTTTTCAAATTCAAAGGACGAAGCGTCATTGATTATATGAATGATGTAATCTATAAGATCAACCGATTGATGTGCCTTTTCGCGTTCTTCTATCCAACCCGAATATAATCTCAAAACTATTCGTACCGGAACTCGGCAACATACCGGCAATTGAAATTCTTCAGTTTCTAACCTTTCCAAAAATGCTTTAATATTCCCATCTTCCGAATCGGCATACTGCTTGAAGAAGGCAGCCCTGTAAATTTGAGATAAGAATTGACATACTGTAGATTTACCTTGTCCCGCAGAGCCCTTCAAGACAAATTTATTTGTAGTGCTAATCTGATTTTTTGACTGTACGCGACGGGTTTCATTATTGGAAAAACCAAAATCACGCATACAGTTATTTGACACATCTATCGTATGCCTAACAAACGGCGCACGAAAATTGTCGAATTCAAAGTTTAAATCTATATATACTTTATCTACAAGAACTTTGGCATCTGTGTACTGACCGGCTTGCTCCATCCTTGAATACATATCGTTTTTGAACTCTGTGGAAATATATCTCAAAAGAGCCTTATGATTTCTTACTTCCCTGTCTGTTATATTCTTATATAAGAGAGATATAATGTCCCCGGACAAGATAAAGCTTGAATATGCCGTTGCCACATCTCTGTTATTATCAAGAAGAGCGCATATTTCATCATAACCGATAAAACTAATATTCGGTATTAACTCTTTATAATTTTGAGCAAGTTTATTCAGTTTATCGTGAATGCCAGTCTGTTCTTTTGGGGTCAAAACAATATTAGTAAAAAACAGGTAATTATCCGGGATTTTTTTATCGGCAGCTTTCTTTGCCATAAAACCCTTCATTTCATCTACAAAATTTTTCCTAATCCATTCGTAATCTTTTTCTTTGGTGGTTGCGCTTTTGAATTTTACTTGAATTACCCAATACCCCTCCCACATTTCATCTTTCCCTGGATAAGCGGCTTTGCCTTCAAACGTTGCCTCCCTTTGTCCGTCAGGTCCTGAGCCAAAAATTTTGACACCGTTACCAAGAATTTTTTGGCAGAGTGACTGAATCATTTTTTCAAACGTGTAGCTACTAAGTCTTGTTAATTCGTAATGCATATTTCCCTCGTTAAAATTTAAATCAAACATATTTTTAAATTATATTTTCGTTTAGTACTTTTATTTATTACAT
Source organism: Clostridiales bacterium (assembly GCA_022508265.1). Taxonomy (GTDB): domain Bacteria; phylum Bacillota; class Clostridia; order Christensenellales; family Borkfalkiaceae; genus Coproplasma. Next base: position 13,274 of record JAFLVP010000011.1, on the reverse strand, counting down.
CATCAGCTGGTCACAGTAAAATCTAACACTATCGGTTTAATACAGCCTAAAATTATCATGAGTAATGAATTGATAAGAAAATCATACACATTTTTATTACTTTTAATATTAAGACGATTTTGAACAGTTCTTTGTTACAAAAATCGGCAAATTTCTACTCAATATTTATACCTCTAACTTATCTTGCAAATTTACTTTATAAATGGTAAAATAGTAAAAAACTTTTCGGAGCTACTATGGAATTCAAGGACAAGATTGTCGTCGTTACGGGCGGCGCGAAAGGCATTGGCAAGTGCATTAAAGAACAATTCGAAGCGCATGGTGCGAAGGTCTGCGTAATCGACATACTCGACAACGACTACTTTAAAGGCGACATTGCCGACAAGGCAACGCTTGAAGCATTCGCACAAAAAGTTATTAAAGATTACGGGCACGTGGACTATCTGATAAACAACGCCATACCCCTCTTCAAAGGCATTGACAAATGCACCTTCGATGAGTTCCGCTACGCTCTGGACGTCGGCGTAACAGCTCCGTTCTACCTCACAAAACTGTTCCTGCCCTATTTCAACACGGACGCGAGTATAGTCAATATTTCGTCCACGCGCGACAGACAGAGTCAGCCCCAGTCTGAAAGCTATACCGCGGCAAAGGGCGGCATACATGCTTTAACTCACGCACTCGCCATTTCTCTTGCGGGCAAGGTGCGAGTGAACTCCATTCCCCACGGCTAGATTGACAGGGAATTTGCGGTCTACGAAGGTGCGGACGCGAATCAACATCCCGCGGGCAGAGTGGGCAATCCGCTCGACATTGCGAACATGGTCCTCTACCTCTGCTCGGACAAGTCGGGCTTTATCACCGGCGAAAATATAACTATCGATGGTGGAATGACCAAGCTGATGATTTACCACGGCGACCACGGCTGGAAGTTTGAAGAATAAAAATGGCTATTTTTGATGATTTCTTAAAATTGGATATACGGGTCGGCACGGTGATTGAAGCCGAAGTTTTCGAAAAAGCCAAAAAGCCGGCGTATAAGTTAAAGATTGATTTCGGCAAGGAAATAGGCATTAAAAAATCTTCCGCGCAGATTACCGAGCGTTATTCGGCGAACGAGCTCATTGGCAAACAAGTCTTAGCCGTAGTCAATTTCCCGCCGAGGCAAATTGCGGATTTTATGTCGGAAGTGCTTGTCTTGGGCACATACAGCAACGGCGGCGTTGTTCTTATCACGCCCGATAAACCCGTTGACAACGGCGATAAGCTAGGCTGACAAAAAAGCGGGGTAAATAAAATATGACATCGGTACGACTCACGGAAATCATCAGAACAGCCGACAAGAAGGCAATTACAAGACAGCTGCGTGAACTCGGCTACTTCGATTGCAAAAAGCACAAAGAACTACGCAACTTGTTGATTGAAACGCTATTCAAAGGCGACATGGAAGAAACCGACATATTTCACGACAGCAAATTCAAGCTGAATTATCAGGGTGCAATAGTAATCAATGTGAACGGATATGAACAGCTCGAATTTATACTCGTCAATATCAACGGCCACAAAAATGTATTCCCTACCAACCTGCTCATTTGGGCAAAGGAGATTGACAATGACAACGTATAGCTGCTCTAACTGCCCTTATTGCCAACGAACAGCTGACTTCTTTTTGTGTTGGTGTACATACTATCAAAAGTTGGTACGACTCACGGAAAGTTGCACGCGCGATGATTAGATAATTTCAATTCAGCGGAGATTTCTTATTTATGATAATATTGATAGCCGGCACGACGCATACGGGAAAAACTGCGCTTGCCCAGCGGTTATTGGAAAAATATAAATTTCCCTACCTCTCCCTCGACCACTTGAAAATGGGGCTTATAAGAAGCGGCAAGATGGACTTAAGCGTTTTCGATGACGAGAACCTTACGCCTTATCTTTGGTCGATAGTTAAGGAAATAGTTAAAACGGCGATTGAGAACGGACAGAATCTGATTGTCGAGGGCTGCTATATCCCGTTCGATTGGCAAAAGGATTTTACAAAGGAGTATTTGGCTGAAATCAAGTTTTATTGCCTTATAATGAGCAAGCGCTACATACAAAATAATTTTGCTGAAATTTTGGCTAATGAAAGCGCAATTGAAAAACGACTTGTGAGCAGCGACATAACTCAGGAAGAGTTGATTAAGGACAACGAACTCAATTTGCAAACGTGCAAACAATACGGATTGAACTATATTCTGATTGATAACGAATACAAAGTTGATATTGATTTATAGACTCAATTCATCATAAATTACGTCATGCAAAAAAGGCTCTGCACACGGCAGAGCCTTTTAATCTTACCTTACTATTATATGTTTTTATTCCTCAAATCGTTTAACTTGTTTTGCAAAATCAAATACGCTTCTTCAACGTCGTCACAACCCAACACCGCTTTTTCCATAGGGCATATATCCGTCCCGTCGCGGTTTATAATCTTTTCGGTAAGCGAATCATACTCGTAGTCCACACCGTACAATTCAAGCACCCTTTTTGCGTGTTCGGAAATCGTTTTCGCAAAAACTCTTTTGATACCGCACTTCACAAAAAGCAGAGCCGCCGCTTTGCCCACTACCAAATCCGCAACCGAATAGCCCGAAAGGTCAACGCCGTCCGCAATGAAATCCATCATCGGCGCAATGCCGCGCTTTTCGCTGAAAAGGCATTTGCCGTCCTTGCAAAGACAAACAGTATGCCCTTCGAGGTTGTTTTTCGCCGTCTGTAAATCAGTCATTTTTATCCCTGTCTAAAAGTAGTTTCAAGCCCATTATTATAAACGGAACGATTACTGCCTGCAAAACTAACCCTAAAAGTCCCGTTTGAATCTGCGACCAGATAAGCGCAGGCGTAAACGGCGTCACGGATTGGAAGATAAGTACGAGCAACATAAACACAGCTCTGCCCGATACCTGCGCAAGAAGAACTGCAGGGAACGCCATCCAGCCGTTTGCGGCAATCTTTTTGGAGAACAATCCCGAAACTGCGGCGAACACTGCAAGCTCTGCCATCATAAAGGGAAGCCTTGCAAGTGCAGGCATAGGGTTGCCGAAAGCAAGCGTAATTAAAAAGCTGACGACGGGTGAGGCGATACCGACGCCCAATCCCCAAGCCCAACCTAAAAGGCAACCGCCGATAAGTACGGGCAAATACATGGGAAGCCATTGAACGCCGCCCGGCTGTCCTGCAATCAAGTGAACGAGCTGCGGCAATATTACCGCAAGGGCGACAATTCCTGCTGATATAAGGCTTTTAACCGTAATCTTTACTTTCAAAGAAAGGTTCTTTCTGACTAAAACGTTTTCAATCATATTTAAACTCCTTTGCCGAAGTATTCGGCGATTGTTTTCATTTTATTTTGCTGTTTTACTTTGAAAGGACACCGCCTATCGCAATGACCGCATTTTAAACAGGCGTCCGCTTTTACTGCGAGCTTATCGTAGTGGTTATGCGCCATTTTGTCCCCTGCAAGCGATAAATCGTAATACTTGTTGACGATACCGATATCAATACCGGCAGGGCAGGGCTGACAGTGATTGCAGTAAACGCAGTTACCCACCGCCGATTCGGGCGTGAATTTACCTATAACCGAATAATCGCGCTCCTCGCTTGAAGATGCGGGATATTTTAACAGTTCAAATAAATCGTTGAGATTCCTTACTCCCGGCACAACCGCAAGAACCGCAGGACGGTCAAGGCAATATTGAATACATTGATTTTTTGTAAGAGCTTGCTTGAACGGAGAGGTGTTTTCGCTTAAAAGCTGTCCGCCGTGAAAAGGCTTCATTACCGTAACGCCTATCCCTTCCGCCTCGCAACGGCGTAAAAGTTCGGCGCGCTCATTAGTCGAGCCTATTCCGTATTCGTCGCCGCACTCCAAATCGTAAGCGGGGTTGATTGAAAACATAAATAAATCAATTAAACCCGTGTCTATGACCTTGTGAGCAACGCTCGGCGTGTGCGAGGAAAAACCGATATGTCTTACGATTTTGCGCTCCTTCAGATCTTTAACGTAATCAAAAATACCGTTATTTTTTATGTCCTCGAAATCGCTGTCCTCGTCTATACAGTGAAGAAAACCGAAGTCCACGTAATCAGTTCCAAGAGCTTTCAACTCCCAATCAAACGTGCTTTTGATAGCGTTCAAATCTCTCGACCAGCCATACTCACCGTTTTCCTTATAGACTGCGCCGAAATGGAGCTGAAAATAAACTTTATCGCGCTTGCCTTTTATTGCCTTGCCAAACGGCTCGTACACGTTCTTTCCGCCTGCGCACAAATCGAAAAAGTTTACGCCGTGGTCTATTGCTCTTTCGATAACCGCTTGCAGTTCTTCAGGCGAACATTTCTGAATGCCGCCCATTCCGAGTCCGAGCGTTGAAATCTCTTCGTTGCCGTGCGGCAGTTTTCTGTATTCCATCAGCGTTCAAACTCCTTTGCCACGTCTTTTAATAAATTTCTTATCGGCAAATGCTGGGGGCAAGCCTTTTCGCACTTGCCGCAGGCGATACATTCCGAAGCCTTGCCGCCGTTTTTGGTATGTACCTCTTTGTAATAGTAATCTGCGTTCCAATCGTGATAAATGTTTTTGGTATTCATGCACGCAAACAAATCGGGGATGGATATCTTCTTCGGACAGCAGTCCGTGCAGTAACGGCAAGCGGTGCAGGCAATTAAATTCATTCCCTTAAATACCGCACACACATTATTTACAGCTTGCATTTCTCTTTCGCTCAACGGCTTAAAATCCTTCATATAAGAGATATTGTCGCTCATTTGCGCCATATTGCTCATACCCGAAAGCACCATAAACACGCCTTCACAGCCTGCCGCATAGCGGATTGCATAGCTTGCGGGACTTGCCGTGCCGAGTTGCTCAAAATATTTTTTTGCCGCTTCGGGTAGATTGACGAGATTTCCGCCCTTTACAGGCTCCATAATTATAACGGGCTTGTTGTACTTATTGCAGACCTCCAAGCATTTGCGAGATTGAACGGCGGGATCGTCATAGTCAATGTAATTGAGTTGAATTTGCACTACTTCAATCTGCGGATATTCGGAAAGTATCTGTTCCAACACTTCCGCCGTATCGTGGAAGGAAATTCCGAAGTGCCGAATTTTCCCCTCTTTCTTGAACTCCAACGCCTGTTCGTAGGCGCGGCAACGCTTAAACATTGCAAAATTCTCTTTTGACTGTGCGTGCATTAAATAGAAATCGAAATAATCCACGCCGCAGATTTTAAGCTGACTTTCAAAGAACGGGCGAACATCCGCTTCCGTCTTGAAAAAGAAATTCGTCAGCTTGTTGGTGAAAATATATTTATCACGCGGATAGCGCTTTACAAGGCAGTCGCGCAAGGCAATTTCGCTTTTACCTTGCAGATAGCCGTGCGCCGTATCGAAATAATTGAAGCCGTTTTCAATGAACGCGTCAATCATTTTATTGAACTCGGCATAGTCAACTTCGCCGCCCTTCATGGGCAAGCGCATACAGCCGAAACCGAAATTTTTATGTACGTTATCAAATTTCATTTCTTACTCCTTAAAGACGATTATATCACAATA
>JAFLVP010000011.1:0-7570 GCA_022508265.1 Clostridiales bacterium | reverse complement strand
GTTTCAGCGGACCGTAGTAGTAGGAAGCGGTTGCACCGCCGTCTATAAGGAAGTCCGCGCCGGTGATGAACGCGCCCTTATCGCTCATTAAAAGTTCGGCGACGTTTGCAACTTCGTCCGCTGTGCCGGGACGATGAGCCAGACACTTCGCAAACATATTCTTATAGAAATCTCCGCGCGGACCGTTGAACTCATCAATGGCAAGCGGCGTTACGATAATTCCGGGCGAAATCGAATTTAGCCTTGCACCGCGCTCTCCCCATTTAACCGCCTCAAACATAACGCGTTTCTCGTTGCAGCGCTTTGCCATCTGATAGGCGTGGAGAGTATCCTTAATGTTTTTCGGCTGCAATACTTCGAGTTTTAAAAGCTCCTCCGTAGGCGTGGTTGCAAGCTGCTCGTCAATAGCGTTTCCAAGTTGGGGCATACGGTGTCCCGATTGACTTGAAATGGTAACGCCCACACCGCCTTGTTTAATTACTTTGCCTACTTCCTCCAAAAGAACAGCCGTGCCGTATAAGTCCACTTTGAGTATTGCCTCAATGGGCGCTTGGCTCGGAGATACGCCAGCCGCATTGATGAGATAGGCAATTTCGCCGTACTTTTGTCCCTCGACAATAAGCTGTAAAATACTTTCGCGCGAGGAAATATCACATACGACGGGAACGACGTCAAAACCCGCTTCGTTCATGGTCTTTGCGACCATTTCCGCGTTTGCGAGTTTTTTATCCCCGACAATTATTTTCTTGCCGTACCCGATTCTGCGTGCAATCGCCATACCGATCTGTCCCGCACCCGTCAATAAAACTACGTCTTTCATTTTAACTCCTTTCACCAAGTGGAGGCAACGGCTTCCGAGATAAGCCAATCGCCACCGACATATATATACTTCATTTCAAGCTGCAAATGCCAAGTATGTCTGCCGCCACCAAATACAGCAGCGTTCACTATGCTCTTGCCTGTAAACTGCACAAAGTCTTTATAGACAATCGTCTTTGTTTCTTGCAGATCTTCCGAAAAATAGTTGAGCGTTCCGTTTCCCACGGCTCGGATAAACGCCTTTTTATTCTGCTGCATACCCGTCATGTGAACAAGGACAAAACTCTCGTCGAGAAGTTTAGCCAAAGCCGCGCCGTCCTTTTCTATCATTGCGCGGTACATAGCACGGTATTTTATTGCGAAACGGTCATTGTCAGGCATTTTTCTTTGCCCAAGCGGAAACATTGCTTTCAGATTGAGCCGCTTCCGCGCCGTGGATTGACAAACCGCTGACCACAGTTGCACCCTTGCAGATTTTCTTTAAGTCGCGCTCACTCGAACCCATACCGCTGCCCTCGTTAGTGCAGAAGGGCACAATTTTTTTGCCCGTCAAGTCATAGTGTTCAAGGAAGGTGCACATACACATAGGCATAGTTCCCCACCAATTAGGATAACCCACAAAGATAGTGTCGTACTTGGAAATATCCACTGGGCGTCCCTTGATTTCGGGACGGGCGTTTGCGCGGAGTTCTTTTTGCGCCTCGTCTATGCAGGCATAATAATCTGCAGCATAAGGCTTTACGGTATCAACCTCGAACAAATCGCCTCCCACCGCCTTCTGAATAAACTCGGCGCAAATTTCGGTGTTGCCTTTCTTCAAATCCTTAATGCTGCCGTTCCAATAGTTCTGTCCTTTTCTCGAATAGTAAACGATTAAATTTGCCATGATATTTCTCCTTTTAATTCTTTGACTATATTATAGACGATTCGCCTTTGCCTTACAATTTTTGTTTTGATGCTTTTTAATAAGTAAAACTTATGCGAAAGAGCACTCCTGTTTAGGAGCGCTCTTGCTTGCACTTGTTTATTCGGTAAATTTCTTTCGCAGAATATCTGCAAATTCTTCTATGTAATATCCCGTTCGTGTTTTCTGCCAAAAAGCACAATAGGTGCGCACAATCGGTTGATTATCGCCTCTTCTCACTTCTAAACGAACCAGCGGCGAAGCCGTCTCCCGTTTTATGCTTTCCACCAAAAGATACCCTCTTCCGCTCATAGCCATAAGCCGCGCTTCATCCAGACTTTCGCAAAAGATAAACTGTTTGCCTATGCCGAGCGTGTTCTCATAGAAATCGCGCTCGGTGCTTTCTCTGTTTTTTGTCGCCACAAGAATACAGGGTAGCCCCTCCAACTCTTTCGTAGTTACAAATTGCTTTGTGGCAAGCGGATTTGACGAATTAATCTCAATATACGCAGGACTTTGATTGAGTACGAAGTTTTCGTATTCGTCGGAGAACGCTCTGCGTTGGTCATTGAGAACAAGGCTAACCTCGCCATTTTTCAAAGCGTAATATAAGTCTTCGTGCGTGCCTTTGGAAACACTTACAACTACTTCGGGATAAATTTTTGCAAACTCTATGATTGCGCCCTGCAACTCTCCGCCATCATAGCTCGATAGATATCCGATTTTCAAATGCAGTTCGTTGTCCGAGCCGAGCCGCACCGTTTCGCGCCTTACTTCTTCCAACTTGCTTAAGACAGCCTTTGCCTCTTGATAGAAGTATTCTCCTGCAGGCGTCAGTGTGAATTTACGGTTTTCACGCTTTATCAGCTTTACGCCTAAATCCTTTTCGAGCGCGACAATCTGCTGTGAGATTGCCGATTGAGAGATAAAACACCTTTCGGCGGCTTCCGTAAAGCTGTTGCAGTCAACGATTGTAATAAAATATTTAAGTTGCCGTAAAAGCATATCCTACTCCGCTGAATTATTGTTAATAAGTATATCACAAACGTTTATAAATTGCAATATAGCGGCGCACCGTTTGATACAGTGCGCCGCTTGCGTTGATTTTATTTTAAACTGATTGTTACCTGTACGATACTCGACGGCGCGAGTATTGATTTGAGCTGCGAAGCAGTGTACCCCTCTATCTTGCCTATTCTTGTGTAGCTCCAAGAATTATTGTCAAAGAAAATGCAGATGTTGCTTCCTATATAAAGGAGCACGTCTCCCGGTTCAGAGGTCATCTGCGCGTTATTGTCCGTGCCGAGATTATGCCTTATATCGCCGTATATTTCAAAATCGTTTGCGTGCGAGGTGTAAGTAATATCGCCTTGCTTCAATATTTCAATCAATGCGTCCACAGCGGAATTTTCCGCGAGCGTTACCGCTAATCTATTATAGCCAACGTATATATACATTTCCGTTATCTCCGAGCAAGTAACTTCGATGTCCGTCTTGCCCATATTCCAATATTTCGTTTTTTCAACCGCTTCCCACTGCTCGGCAGTGCCTTCGTAAATAATAGAAGTCACCGCGCTGTCCTGAATGATATAGTTTCCGATTGAAGTAACCGACACGGGAATTGTAAGTGTTGTCAAAGTTGCCCGACGGAAAGCCGCTTGCGCAATGGTCGTAACGGTTGAGGGAATCACACTCGAATTGCTACCGCGGATTAGCGTATGAGTTTCAATCTCGATGAGATTGTTTCCCTCGCTCGAATATACGGTGTTTCCGCTTGCTACCGTAATTATGTTCAGCGAGCCGCAGTTATTAAATGCGGAATCACCGATAGACGTTACGGAGTCGGGAAGCCAAATAGATTTAAGCGCACGGCAACCCGAAAAGGCGTTGTTGCCGATTGTTTTAAGCTCACTGTTTTCTCCGATATTGACCGTAGTCAAATCCGATTGACGGCTGTAAAAGGCGTTCTTCCCGATTGTTGTTACGGTGTCGGGAATTGTAACGGAGATTATGTCCGAATTATGCTTTGAGTAAGCAAATGCACTGTCGGCAATTTCCACAACGGGCAAGCCCTCGTGCTCGGCGGGAATGACGATAGCAGTACTTTGTCCGCTGTCTCCCGTTACTATATAGCCCGTCTTAGTCGTATTTAACTCGTAGGTTAGCGTAACCGTCGGTTCGGGCTCTTCATTATTTTCGCCGCCATCTCCGCCGCAAGCGGAGAACACAAAGACGAGGCAACACAACAGCGAAATTAACAAAATTAATAATCTGTTCTTTTTCATATTAAGTCTCTTTTTCTTAATCATTTCAGTTTATCATACTGCTTATCGTCCACAGGTTCGCACCACTCGTTTGCAATGCCTTCTCCGGGCACTTCGATTGCAAGGTGCTGAAACCAGCTGTCCTTTGCCGCACCGTGCCAATGCTTTACGCCCTCGGGAATATTCACAACGTCGCCAGGGCGCATTTCTATCGGATCTTTTCCCCACTCCTGATACCAGCCGCGTCCTGCAACGCACACAAGAATCTGTCCGCCGCCTTTCTTCGCGTGGTGAATATGCCAATTATTTCTGCATTTCGGCTCAAACGTAACGTTGAACATCGTCACCTGTTCGCGCGACAAATAATGCAACCAGCTCTTTCCGCTGAAATATTGCGCGTAAGCGTCGTTCGGCTCTCCCATAGGGAATACGGATAAGTTCTTTTCAATCATAATATTTACTCCTTTATTGTTTTAATAATTTTTGCAGGTACGCCACCGACAACTACGTTTGCCGGGACGTCCTTTGTTACTACCGCACCTGCCGCAACAACCGCGTTGTCGCCTATCGTAACGCCTGCAAGTATAGTGGCGTGAGCGCCTATCCATACGCGATTTCCGATTTTAACGGACGCAGGAATCATATTGGCTCGTTTGTCGGGCGCAAGGTCGTGGTTGAGAGTTGCTATTACTACCTGTTGCCCGATAAGTGCATTGCCGCCTATTTCTATTCCGCCCTGATCCTGAAAGCAACAGCCCTCGTTTATAAAAACGCCTTTGCCGAGTGTGATATTCTTTCCGTAATCCGTGTAAAAAGGCGGGAACAGTCCGAAATTTTCGTCCACCTCCTGCCCTATAAGTTGGGAAAATAACTGCCTTAATTCGGGCATAGTGTGGTACGAATTGTTGATTTGCGCCATTACTTTGCGCGCATTATCCGCCGCATCGTGCATATGCAGGTGCATCTCCGAGCCCGCCACGATATACATTTGTTTTTTCATCTCTTCTCTGAATTGTTTTGCGTCCATACTTTAATTTTAAGAGATAATTATCTATATGTCAAATACTTATATTTTATGGGTAAACCATAATTGACAGGCATAGCTTTATATAGTATAATCATTGTATGGAATTACGTGAATTGCGCTACTTTTTGGCGGTGGCAAAAGAAGAAAGCATTTCAAAAGCTTCGGAAGCGCTCTATGTTACCCAGCCTAATCTATCAAGGCAGATGCAGAAGCTCGAAAAGCAATTGGGGCAACAGCTGTTTATCCGCGGCAGCCGTAAAATTACGCTTACCGAGGCAGGGCGATTACTGAAAAAGCGTGCCGAGGAACTGATAGAGTTATATGATAAGACGGAAGCCGAATTGACTTCGCCAATCGAAGATATAAGCGGCGACGTATATATCGGTGGCGGCGAAAGTTATGTTTTACAAATAATAGCTAAAACGGCTCACGCTATTCAGGCTGATTACCCGAACGTCAAATTCCATTTGTTCAGCGGAGATATGGACGCTGTTTCGGAAAAATTGGATAAGGGGCTGATTGACTTCGGCATTTTCATAGAGCCGTCCGATTTATCCAAATACGAATATATGCGCCTGCCTCTCGTTGACACTTGGGGTGTGCTAATGAAAAAGGACAGTCCGCTTGCAGCCAAGGAATACGTAACGCCCGAAGATTTATGGGATTTGCCCATAATCCGCTCCCGCCACTCACAGGGCAAGAGCATAATTACCGATTGGTTTAATAGATTGAATGTCGTTGCAACATATAATCTTTTATACAACGCCTCTTTGCTCGTCGAGCAGGGCGTGGGCTACGCCGTAGGGCTTGACAATATCATAAACACGTCGGGCAACAGCAACCTGTGTTTTAAACCCTTTTACCCGAAACTTATTTCGCACCTCGATATTGCATGGAAAAAGAATCAGGTGTTCTCAAAACCTGCGGAAATCTTTTTGAAAACTCTGCAACAGTATATATAAATCATGAGAGAATCTTTACCCTCACCAATGCGGGTTTCCCGCTTTCTTCCGCATCAAACGGAAGGGGCGAAAATGCGATTACTGCATTTTCCTTAACCTGCTTGTCATTTTTGGAGTTTCGCAACACACACTCTTTAAATATTAAGAGGATTTTATAAAGTCCTTTGTTACAAAATTCAACAAATTTTTACACATAATTTATACCGCTAACTAGCCTTGCAAATTTCCAATATAGATGGTAGAATTATTAAAAAGCCAACCGAAAATTACAGGATTAAAGGTTAAGAAAATGGCATCAAGCAGAGAATTTTTGAATTTCATTTTGGAACAGCTGTCAGACTTGGACGAAGTAATGTACAAGCCTATGATGGGCGAGTTTATGATTTACTATCGCGGCAAACTCGTTGGCGGTGTCTATGACGACAGGTTGCTTGTAAAGCCAGTAAAGTCTGCAAGCGAGTATATGCCACAAGCAACTTACGCCTTACCCTATGACGGTGCAAAGGAAATGTTACTTGTGGATAACATTGACGACAAGGAATATTTGTGCGGCTTATTTGAGGCTATGTTCGACGACTTACCTGCACCTAAAATTAAGAAGCGTTAATATGAGTTGGTTTAATTATTTCGGTCTTGTTGCGGTTGCAATCATTTTAATACCCAATATAATCATTGCGATAATCGACAAAGGCGCGTTTGAAAACAGGTATACCAATAAAGTAATAATCGTATTGGAGCAAATCGGGCGTTACGGCTGTATGGTGTTTATGGTTTTCAACATCCCCTACACCTACTTTGATTTTTGGTTAGACAGTGCTTTAACGGTGTACTTAATTGTAAACGGAGCATTGCTCGTTCTGTACATATTGGGTTGGATAATTTTCCGAAAAGAGCAAAGCGCCGTAAAAATGCTGTGGCTCTCCATAGTACCTACCGCACTTTTTCTTTTCAGCGGAATTATGCTTGTATCTGTTCCGCTAATAATCTTTGCGATAATTTTCGGGATAGGACATATAACTACCAGCTATAAGAATAGCCAATAAAGATAAATACACACAACAAATAAAAACAAGTGCTACCCGATGGGTAGCACTTGTTTATTATGAAATCCGGCAATTTCCTTCTCAACAGCGGTAAGGACAGCCGCTGTTTCGGTCACCGCAAACACGCGCATATGTGTTTGCTCATCTCGCGCGGCAAAACAGCGGGTATCCGCTGTTTTGAGAATTCTGCGCTCGTCCTCCCAGGGTTAAAACCCAAGTACTTTCGGCAACGTAGAGCTTAACAAAAGGTGTAAAGCCGCACGCGCCAAAGCGCGTGTGGCTTGCCCCAGAAGTTAAGCTTCCGACTATAACAAAAAACAAGTGCCACCGTATAGGTAGCACTTGCATTTTGTGAAATCCGGCAACTTCCTAGCCTCCCGGGGTTAAAACCCAAGTACTTTCGGCAACGTAGAGCTTAACTTCTGTGTTCGGAATGGGAACAGGTGGATCCTCTACTTCATTATCACCGGAATGGCTCCGCTTGTTGGACTTGAACCAACGACACTTCGGTTAACAGCCGAATGCTCTACCGACTGAGCTAAAGCGGAATA
>JAFLVP010000010.1 GCA_022508265.1 Clostridiales bacterium | reverse complement strand
TGGTACTCCCGACGGGAATCGAACCCATAACTAACCCTTAGGAGGGGTTTATTATATCCATTTAACTACGGAAGCAGAGGGAAGAGGGTTAACACCCACGTTTAGCTAAAATAATCAAAAGCGAGCGGAGTGCGCTCGCTTTTTAAACGGTGTTAAGCCATTGCGTTGAGTTTTTTCGCAAGTCCCGATTTCTTGTTCGCGGCAGTATTCTTTTTGAGAACACCCTTGGAAACGGCACCGTCGATAATCGAGCAGGTGTAAGAGAACTTTTCCGTAGCAGCAGTTTTATCTCCGCTCTGAACGAGAGCGAGGAACTTTTTAATTTCGGTTTTAACTTCCGATTTAATTGCTTTGTTTCTCTCCGTTTTCTTCTCCGTAACAAGCACGCGCTTTTTTGCAGACTTTATATTAGGCATCTGATTACTCCTTGATACATATTCCTTGAAATTACTGTGTAATTTTATCACAAATATTACCGATTGTAAACTATTTTCAATCGGCTTTTAAGATTTTTTTTAATATATTTTAGACAACTTCAATATTATTATAATGTGAACGATTTAATCTGCAAAAATCTCCGCGTGGCATTTTTTGATAGCGGAATAGGCGGACTCAACCTGCTTGCACAATGCGCGCGGCAGATTCCTTACGCAAATTTTACATACTTTGCCGATAACTTCAACATGCCGTACGGCACACTTGACAGTGACGAACTGTTTTACAAGGCTGACAAAATTTTTGAAAAAATAGCCGCCATTAACCCGCACGCGGCGGTAATTGCCTGCAATACCGTCACGGCAGTGTGTGCAGCGAGGTTGAGAGCAAAATATTCCTTTCCGATAATAGGTGTAGAGCCCGCAATAAAGCCCGCAGCCCGTAGCGGAGGTAAATGTCTGGTCCTTGCCACCCCCGCAACAGCTTCAAGCAGGTCAATTGCAACTCTTTTGGAGAGATTCGGCAACGGTATAACCCAGGTGGCTGCCTGTCCCAATCTTGCCGAGTATATCGAGCACAATATTTTCAATATAAATGAAAGTGAAATTATTAAAATGCTTCCCAAGTACTCGCCCGAAAGCGTAGTTTTAGGCTGCACACACTATTCTTACATAACAGACATAGTTAAAAAGTTCTATAACTGCGAAGTTTTCGACGGAATTTACGGTACGGCGGATAGGCTATGTTCTGTTTTAGCCCAAAAACATGTCAAAAGTGAGAGCCTACACCCTAAAATAGATTTTTGCGGTGGCGATGAAGGGAAGAATAGAGCCGTTTTTGACCTACTTTTCCCTAGATAAAACAGCTAAGGGGAATAAATTCCATTTTTTTCCCACTTTTTCCCAAAAAATGGTTGACAGGCTCAAAAAGCCGTGTTATTATATCTTTACTAAGACACAAAAGGGCGTATTTTATGAATCCGGATTGCGTTGGGGAGTACAATTATCAAATTGACTCTAAAAACAGAATAAGACTTCCCAACAAACTTAAGGGGGATGAAAGGGTGTTGTACTTTGCAAAGGGTACAAATCACAGACTTTTTGTGTTCTTTAAGGATGGTTACACCAATATCATAAATCAGTTGAGCGAAAATATAAAAATGGGTGACCCCGAGGCTTCCAAAGCACTTACAATGTTTGCAAAATCATGTGCCGTATTAGAAGGAGACTCGCAGGGAAGGATGATTCTTCCCAATAATCTCAAAGATTACGCCCGCATTGATAAGGATATCGTAATCTGCGGTGCGATTACCCACGTGGAAATTTGGGCTAAGGAAGTCTACGACGAATATTACAAGAACGAAGATGAAGACTTCGACGTATTGTTCGGCAAACTCGGTATATAAAGGTGAGCGCATTTTCACATATCCCCGTAATGCTCGAAGAGTGTATGCAGGGGCTCAACCTTAAGGACGGCGGAATATACTTCGACGGAACGGTCGGCGGTGGCGGACACTCGTACGAGATTTTAAGAAGGTCGTCACCGAACGGAAAACTGATTGCAACAGACCTTGACGACGACGCAATAGCGGCGGCAACGGAGAGGTTAAAGGAATTTAAAGACAGATTTGAAATCTACAAATCGGACTACAAGCAATACGAAAGCGTCCTAAAAGAGGCGGGCGTGGACGGGCTTGACGGGGTGATACTCGACTTCGGTGTATCAAGCCACCAGCTTGACAGCGAGGACAGGGGGTTCTCTTATATGAAACCGAACGCCCCGCTCGACATGAGGATGAACAAAAGCCAGCCTCTTACGGCTGAAACAATAGTCAACGAGTATTCGAGAGAAGCAATTGTAAAAATTCTCAAAGAGTACGGCGAAGAAAGTTTTGCAAGCTCGATAGCATCGAATATAGTTAAAGACAGAGAGAGAAAACGTATAACGACGTGCGGCGAGCTTGTTGAAATAATCGAAAAGAGTGTCCCCTACAAGTTCAAACAGAACGGACCGTGTGCAAGAAAGAGCTTTCAGGCTTTCAGAATAGCGGTAAACGGAGAACTCAACGGCTTGTACGATTGCGTTATAGGACTTGTAGGAAAGCTTAAAAAGGGCGGAAGAATTGCAATACTTACCTTTCACTCGCTCGAAGACAGAATAGTAAAACAGGCGTTCAGATATTTGTCTCTCGACTGCATTTGCGACAAAAGCTTGCCCGTGTGCGTATGCGGCAAAAAGAAAGAGATTGAAATTGTCAACGCAAAACCAATCACGGCAGACTTAAAAGAAATAACGGTAAATTCGCGCTCAAAATGCGCTAAATTGAGAATAGCAGAAAAAATAATCTAAACTAACAAGATAAGGAGAGATACCATGGCAGTAGGAGCACCCGTATTAGAAAGAAGATCGGCTACCGAAGAGAGGACTTCCCGCATTTTTAATGCCGAATACAGACTTACCGATGAGGAACATAACGCGCGTATCGGACAGAACTACGCGAGGCTTATCAATCCCGAAAATAAGATTGACGAAGCGCTTGACAGAGCGCCCGCCAAGGCCGAAGCGCCTGCAACTCCAGTGCAGGAAGTATCGAACGCACCCGTATTAGTAGAAAATGCAAGGGCAGATGCGGATATTTTCAACGCGCACAGCGAAATGAATCAAAGACTTGCTGCTCAGCGTCAGATTGTGGCTGAACAGAGCAGTGACGATGAAGAGAGCGAGGATTTGCGCCCTACGCAGACGACTATACAGTATAGAACCTCTGCCTTGACAACGACGTTTGAAAACGGCAAAGTTAAAAATGTAAGCGTTGAAAAGCGCGTGGGCTTTACAAAAAGGGATAAAATCATTATCGCTGCGATAGTAAGCGTTATTCTTGTAATGCTCGTCCTTATTATCGTCAATGCGGCAATACTTGCAAACCTCAATAGCGACGTAAGCTACCTTCAATCGTCTTTGACGACTATGAAGGGCTCTTACGAGGGCGTTAAGGATCAAATAGGTATGAACACCTTGACCGAAGAGCAGATAGCCGATTTAGCTAAACAGCTCGGTTGGATTAAGGGCTGAATTTAATATAACGGTTATCGTTAATTGGAGGTTGTTATCAGAAAGGACAACAAAGGTTTTTCTATAACGGTATTACAAAAGAGGTTATTGTCAACGGCATTGGCAATAACCTTTATTTTTTGCATTATCTTCGCAAGACTTTTATACGTCCAACTCGTGTGGGGTACGGAACTTACTTTAAAGGCGAGCGACCAGTGGAACAGAGAGATTCCCGTTATAGCTCAACGCGGAGTAATTACCGACAGAAACGGCACGATTCTTGCGGGAAACCGCACAACATACAGCGTCTTTGTGAGACCCAACGCGGTGAAGAACGCGCAATATACCGCAACAATACTTGCGGGAATTTTTGCTCTTGACCCCAAAGGTTTGTGCGAAAAAATAAGCAATACCAAGGTTTCCGAAATAACGGTTGCCAAGCAAGCCGACAAGGAAAAGATAGAAAAGCTCGTATCCTACAACCTCTCGGGCGTGTATTACTCGCGCGATAACTCGCGTACATATACGTATAACGACGCTCTATGTCAGGTTCTCGGCTTTACTTCGACGGACGGTTCGGGACTTTCGGGCATAGAAAAATACTATCAAAGTATTTTGGCAGGAAAGGACGGTGAAATTAAATATTCCACCGACATCGTAGGTATACAGACGGAAAATTCGGTAGTGGTTTACAGTCAGGCTACCAACGGCGACGAAGTCAGATTGACAATCGATATCGATATTCAGATGGCGGCGGAAGAGGCAATGAAGCGCGTTTACGCTTCAAGTAACGCCCAATCGGTGTCCTGTATAGTGCTGAATCCGCAGAATTTCGATATTCTTGCGCTCGTAAATTACCCGTCTTACGATTTAAATTCTGTTCCCCGCGATGACACTGAAACGCTCAACGCGCTTTCAAGAAACATAGTAGTAAGCGACATCTACGAGCCCGGTTCAACCTTTAAGGTCGTGACTGCGGCGGCGGACCTCGAAGAATACTTTTCGGGTAATAAGAGCGCGTTTTCTCCGTCGTACGTCTTTAACGGCAGTCGCACGAGGACGGTTGACGGCACAAAAATCAAGTGTTGGGCAGACCACTCCAACGGCAGACACTCAAATCAGACTCTGTCTTCTGCGCTCAACAACAGCTGCAACCCCTGTTTTACCGATATTGCGCTCTCGCTCGGCAGTAAAACCTTCTATAAATATTTGCAGGCTTTCGGTTTCGGTAACGTGACGGGGCTTGACTTTAACGGCGAAGCCCTCGGCATGCTTGTTCCACAAACGGTAGTAACAAACGGCGACCTTGCGCGCATAGGCTTCGGACAGACGATAGCAGTAACGGGTATTCAGCTTGCGTGTGCAGTGGCAGCTGCGGTAAACGGCGGAAATTATTATACCCCGCATCTGCTAAAAAGTATCGTATCCACCGACGGGAAAACGGTAGCCGAACAGCCCGCAGTATTAAAAAACAAGGCAATAAGCGAAAAGGCTTCGTCTCTTCTTGCCGAAATGCTTGAAGGAGTAGTTACCGAGGGTAGCGGTAAAAAGGCGTTCATTGAGGGTTACAGAGTGGGAGGAAAGACGGGTACTGCACAAAAGTACGAGGACGGGCACGTCGCACAGGGCAAGTACGTTTCCTCGTTCTGCGGATTTTTTCCCGCCAACAATCCCCAATTTCTTGCACTCATCATAGTTGACGAGCCGCAGGGCACTTATTACGGCAGTGCGGTGGCGGCTCCCGTCGCAAAAGAAATTTTCGAGGACATAATCAAAATCAAAAAAATAGAGCGGTACGTATAATGCAACTTGGCAAGCTTTTAAAATACATACAGACGGAAGAAGTTTTGGGCGATACAAATATAGAAATTTCGGCGCTCTGTACGGACAGTTCCAAGGCGACAAAAGGCGTGCTGTTCTTTTGCTATAACGGCGTAAATCACGACTCGCACACCGACATCAACGAAGCAGTCAAAAACGGAGCTGTCGCCGTAATATGCGAACGCAAACTCGACTGCCACGTAACACAAATAATCGTCAAGAACGGCAGGGCACAGATTGCCCGCGCCGCCCGCGCCTTTTACGGCTTTGCAGACAAAAAACTCAAAATTATAGCTGTTACGGGCACTAACGGCAAGACTACTACGACCTATATGCTTTCAAGCATATTCAAAGCCGACGGAAAAAGCACGGCAACAAT
The DNA here is from genome assembly GCA_022508265.1 of Clostridiales bacterium. Taxonomy (GTDB): domain Bacteria; phylum Bacillota; class Clostridia; order Christensenellales; family Borkfalkiaceae; genus Coproplasma. Next base: position 43,539 of record JAFLVP010000010.1, on the reverse strand, counting down.
AGGAACACTCGGAATAAGCTACGGCGAAAAGTTTATTTCGCCCGAACTTACTACTCCCGACCCGGTATATCTTCATTACGTATTTTCCGATATGGTTGCGGTGGGGGTAGAGTACGTGTTTATGGAAGTTTCAGCTCACGCCCTCTATTTTGATAAAATATACGGATTGACGTTTGAGGCGGGAATTTTTACCAACTGCACGCAGGACCACCTTGATTTTTTCAACAATATGAAGGACTATGCCGAGTGCAAAAAGCTGCTCTTTAAAGAGGGGAGGTGTAGGCGTGCGGTAATAAATTCGGACGACGGCTTGGGGATAGAGCTTCTTTCCGAAGTAAAGAATCCTATAAGTTACGGGCTCAAAAATCCCGCCGACGTCTTTGCAATTGATATTTCCGAAAAAATCGACGGCACGACCTTTGTTTTAAACCTCTTTGATGAACTGTACGAGGTAAAGCTCTGCCTGCCCGCCCTCCATAATGTGTACAACGCTATGGCTGCGGCAGCGTGCGCCAAACTTTTCGGCGTAAAAATCAACATAATTGCAAAGGGACTTAATTCCTTAAAGACGGTAGAGGGCAGACTTGAAAAGGTTGCCCGCTATAACGGTGCCGAAATTTTCGTTGATTTTGCGCACACGCCCGACGGGTTGGAAAAATCTTTACAATCGCTCAAAAAACTGTGTAAGGGCAGGCTTTTCTGCCTCTTCGGCTGCGGCGGTAACCGTGATGCCACAAAAAGACCGCTCATGGGCGGAGTTGCGGCAAAATACGCCGATTTTTTGGTAATTACTTCTGATAACCCGCGCTATGAGGATCCGTACGACATAATTTCCGACATAGAAAAGGGGGTAAAGCCGTACAAGGTCAAATATGTAACCGTGACCGAACGCGAAATTGCAACGGAGTACGCGATAAGTCTTTTGGCAGACGGAGATATTCTGCTTGTTGCGGGCAAGGGTGGCGAGCATTATCAGGAGATAATGGGTATAAAACACAGCTATAATGATAATAGAGTAATTAAAAACATAATCGGTTTTTGATAATGAAAACAATATTTATAGGCATAATCTGCGCATTTTGCTGCTCGCTGATACTTCTTGCAGCGCTATTGCCGCTTTTAAAAAGACTTAAAGCGGGGCAATATATTCTCGGCTACGTTAAAGAACACAAGAGCAAAGGGGGTACGCCCACTATGGGCGGACTTGCCTTTATTGCGGCAATTTTAATCATAGGATTATGTCTTTGCGGTGTTGAAAACGGGGAGATAAATCTGACTTTTGCAATTACGGCTGGCTTTACTTTCGTTGGCTTTTTGGACGATTTTCTCAAAATTTACAGAAAGGAAAACGAGGGCTTAAAGCCATACCAGAAGATAATTTTTCAGGTTGCAATAGCCTCGGTTGCCGCAACATACTGCTATTTAAACGGAATAACCAAGCTTTTTATACCCTTCGGCGGCGGATTGTCGCTCGATATTGGCTGGGTAATAATTCCGCTTGTCATCTTAATTTTTACCTCAACCGTAAACTGTGTGAACTTAACCGACGGTCTTGACGGTCTTGCCGGCGGGACAAGCTGTGCCTTTCTCATTGTATTGGGAATAATGCTCGGTGTAAGGCAATCGGCGTTTTCGATTCTCTGCTTTATAGCGATGGGCGCAATAGCGGGTTTTCTTGTTCTGAACACCAATAGAGCTGCAGTATTTATGGGCGACACGGGCTCGCTTGCACTGGGCGGTTTAATATCCTGCGTGTGCGTATTTACGGGCAATTCACTCTATATTCCGCTCGTTGGAATTATGTTTGTAATTTCGGGAATATCCGTAATTGTACAAGTCATATACTATAAACGGACAAGGAAAAGAGTGTTTTTAATGGCGCCGCTGCATCATCATTTTCAGATGAAGGGTTACACCGAATGTAAAATTTCGTACGTTTATTTTGCACTTACTGCCTTTGTCGGAATACTGTGTTTGATATTTATGTGAGGTAAAAATGTATTTTAAGGGTCAGAAGTTTTTCGTAGCGGGTATGTCGGTTTCGGGTGAAAGCAGTGCCCGCTTTTTACTTGAAAGAGGGGCGGAAGTCTACATATACGACGACGTATTAAGCGAAAAAATAACGCAGACGATGACCGAGCTTGCAAGCATAGGCGCGCGTATCGTCACTGTTGAAAAATGGGAGGAATGCGCGGCAAGATGCGACATACTCGTTTTAAGTCCGGGAATACCTATAGATACGCCCCTTCCCGTGTATTTTCGTAAGCAAGGCAAGGCAATTATAGGCGAGGAGGAGCTCGGTGCGCTGTATCTCCGCGCTACCTCGATTGCCGTTACTGGCACAAACGGCAAGACGACAACCGTAACTATGCTCAACGAAATTATCAATAATGTCGGAGAACACTGCGTTGCGTGCGGTAATATAGGAAATCCCCTTGTCAAATGCGTGGAGGAGCTTCAATTCAAGGATTTTGCCGTACTTGAAATTTCCTCTTTTCAGCTTGAAACGCTTTCAAGTCTTCGCCCTCACATAGCGGTTATAACCAATGTGACGGAAGACCATTTAAACCGTCACTACAATATGGAAAATTACATATTTTTAAAAGCTAAAATTCTGCGTAATCTCAAAGAGAGCGAGTTTGCCGTTTTAAACTACGACGACCCTATCGTACGCTCGTTTGCACAGAAAACAAAGGCAAAAATCGTATATTTTTCAATGAAAAGCAGGGTGGACGGCGCGTACTTCGAAAACGGCGGAGTGTACTTTAAGGGCGACAGGTATTTTGATATTTCTGATATGCTGACAGGCGGAGTTCACAACGTCTACAACGCGCTTGCGTGTGTTGCCGTTGCGGGAATTTTAGGGCTTGACAAAAAGAAGGTGGGGCAGACAATCTGCTCGTTTAAAGGAGTAAGTCACCGCATAGAGAAAGTGAGGGAAGTAAACGGAATTACCTACATAGACGACAGCAAGGGAACGAACGTCGATGCGGCGGTCAAAGCGGCGCAATGTATGAGCTGTCCGACGGTAATTCTGCTCGGAGGCAAGGACAAGGGCGACGACTATACGCCTTTGTTTGAAGGCTTGAGTGCAAGCCCCGTAGTGCATGCGGTTATCTACGGAGAAAACAGATTTAAGATGTTGAGTGCGGCAATCAAGGCGGGTTTTGTCAGTTTTTCGCTCTGTGCGGAATTCACGACGGCGGTGCAGCTTGCACAGTTTATAGCCAAACCCGGTCAGTGCGTGCTGTTGAGCCCCGCAAGCTCGAGTTTTGACAGCTTTACAAATTACGAAGAGCGCGGAGATGCGTTCAAGGAGCTGGTAGAGAGCATCGATGAAAAAATTTCCGAATAAAATCAGGTCACAAAAGGGTACTAAAGCGGGAGATATCCCGCTTTTAGTTTGCGTATTTTTAATGGCAGTCTTCGGCTGTATAATGATATACTCCGCAAGCTCGTATACTGCAAAAGTACAGTACGGCGACAGCCTATATTTTGTCAAAAAACAGATAATAGGCGTGGTTTTGGGGCTTGCCGCCATGATAGGCACGTACTTTTTGGACTATAAAAAGCTTTTAAAGCTAAAATATCCCGCAATAATTATTGCCGCCGTACTTTTGGGACTTGTTTTCGTGCCGGGAATAGGCATAACCAACTACGGTGCTACGAGGTGGATAGGATTCGGCGGGTTTACAATTCAGCCGTCTGAAATTGCAAAATATGCCTTTGCGCTGTTTGCTGCGGCATACTTTTACAAAAATCACGAAAAAGTAAAGACGGTAAAGGGAGTCCTGCCCGTTCTCGGTGTGGGAATAGGCTTTTGCTTGCTCATTATAATCGAGCCGAATATGTCCATCACTATGTGTGTGGGGCTACTCATGCTCGCTATTATATTTTTAAGCGGAACCAATTTAAAGACTTTTCTGATAATTTTAATTCCGTTAGCACTCGCTGTGCCCGTCCTCATTATTGCCGAACCGTACAGACTGCAAAGATTGAGTGCGTTCATTGACCCGTGGGCGTCGCCAAAAGACGAGGGGTATCAGCTGATACAGTCCTTATATGCGCTCGGGAACGGCGGTTTTTTCGGAACGGGGCTATTCAACTCAACGCAGAAATACAGATTTCTGCCATTTGCCGAAAGCGACTTTATACTTGCGATAATGGGGGAAGAGCTCGGTTTTTTGGGGCTGATAATCTTCTTTTTAGTCTGCGGCTTTATTATTTGCAGAGGGTTTAGAATAGCAAAAAACTGCTCGGACAGATTTGGTTTTCTGCTCGCGTCCGGCTTTATACTCGTGTACGGAATACAGGTTGCAATAAATGCGCTTGTAGTAAGCGGAGCAATCCCGCCGACGGGTCTGCCGTTGCCTTTGGTAAGCAGCGGAAATACTTCGCTCGTAATAACTATGGCTTCGATGGGGGTACTCGGCAACATATCGCGCAGGCGGGAAAATTAACAACTAACCGCCGCTCTGCCATATAATGAAATATATTATTTTCTACTCGGAGACAATATGGAAAAATACATAATAAACGGAAGAAACAAGTTGTTCGGAAGCGTAGAAATTCAAACTGCAAAAAATTCGGTGCTTCCCATACTTGCGGCGGCTGTTCTCACGGACGAAAAAGTTAAAATATTAAACACTCCAAGAATAACCGACGTAAGAAACATGGTAAAAATATTGACCAAGCTGGGTTGCAAGGCAATATACGACGGCGACGATATACTAATCGACAGCTCGTGCGCCGACTGCTACGAAATACCCAGCGAGCTTGCCCACGAGCTTCGCTCCTCGGTATTTTTGCTCGGTTCGGTAATATCAAGGTTCCACACTGCAAAAATAGCCTATCCCGGAGGTTGCGATATAGGACTTCGGCCCGTCGATTTGCACCTTACGGGGCTCAAAAGATTGGGCGTTGAAATTACCGAAGCCAACGGCTACATAATTTGCAAATGCGAAAAATTGCGCGGCAACGAAATAATGCTCGACTGCCCCAGCGTGGGCGCGACCGAAAACATTATGCTTGCGGCTGTAAAGGCAGAGGGCACAACGGTAATAAAAAACGCCGCCCGCGAGCCCGAAATAGAAGACTTGCAAAAATTTTTAAACTGTCTGGGCGCAAAAGTAAAGGGCGCGGGCAGCAGCACGGTGGTAATAGAAGGTGTTAAAAATCTCGGCGGATGCGAGTTTTTGCCCATTTCGGACAGAATAGAGGCGGGCACTTTTCTCGTTGCGGCGGCTATGTGCGGCGGAGAAGTGCAGTTAAATCGCGCTTCGGCTGAAAATATCAGTTCACTTTTACATAAATTGAGAGAAAACGGTTGCAAAATACATACGAATAATGATAAAATAGTTTTGGAAAGCAATAGGCGTTTAACCTCGGTAAAGAGCATCGAAACGCAGCCCTATCCCGGCTTTCCTACCGATTTGCAGGCACAGATGACGGCACTATGTTGTATCTGTCACGGACAGTCCATAATAACCGAAAATCTCTTTGAAACCCGCTTCAAATATGTGCCCGAGCTCCGTAAAATGGGTGCGGACGTGACGGTAATAAACCGAAACGCCTTCGTTCGCGGAGTAGAAGGGTTCAAGGGTGCAACCGTCGTTGCCCACGATCTGCGCGGTGGGGCGGCTCTCGTGCTTGCAGCGCTTGCAGCGGAGGGCAAGAGTCAGATTTTGGATGTGTCGCATATCGACAGGGGATACGCATCGTTCGAATATAAATTGAGAAAACTCGGCGGAGATATCTTCAGAGTCAGCATTTAACACCGTATGAAATACATAAGAAAAATAATATTTACCATAATTGCCGTCGCGTTTATCGCATCTTTAGTGATAGGCGTTGGCGTTGTGTTTGCCGTTAAAAACGTAAATATTTCGCTCAACTGCTATTCCTATGAGGGGGGCGATCCGCAGGCGGGCACTGAAATTGAGGGTTATAAGGAAAAAATACTTGAAAAGGTGCGCGGAACGGTAATTTACTTCGTTTCGGAAGATGAAATTGCAGAAATTATTGACGGCGATTATTCTCTGGAAAGCGTGGAAAAGGTATATCCCTGCACCTTGAATATTACTCTCAAAGAGAGGAAGGAAACCTTTTCGGTTGCATTTTCCGACGGTAAATATGCGCTGTACGACGAAAACGGCGTGCTTTTGGACGGTTCTTCCTCCAAGCGCAATGATTACGACGTTGCTCTCGACTTGAAAAACGGCGAAACGGTAGAAAAAGCTGCAGAATTGTGTGCTGTTTTCAAAAACAATTTTTCGGCTTTTCGTTCCATGGTTAAAAGCGTGGTGTTTGAGGACGCTGCTTTTGCAAGTATGCCCTATGCCAACACCTTAACTTTTAACCTTCACTGCGGAGTAATCATAGAGATATGGGATTACGATAAATCATTTACGGAAAAAATGTACGCCGCATATAATTACTTCGTAAAAAATCTTTCAGCCGACGAAAAGACAACGGGTAAAATCAGGTGCAACGTAGCCTCGGACGGCAAGCTTAACGTTGCGTATGTTCAATAGAATTTATATCTAAAAAGCAGTGCTGTTGCACTGCTTTTTTTTAGTTAATCAGTTGACATTATCTAGTGTATTATTATATAATTATTTTATAATAGTGTTTGAGGTCAATCGCGTTTATGCGCAATAAATACGTTGCAGTTCTTGATATCCGCTCAACCGAAATGACGGCGGTCGTCGGCGAAAGGGGAGTAAACAAAACGTTCATAATAAAGAGCAAATATACTTGCACTTACGATGGCTATGCCGAGGGAGAGCTTTTGGATATTCCAAACTTTACCGCGGCAGTTACCGACGTTGTCAAAAGCACGCTTTCCGCAATGAACGGAATTAAGACTTTTTACGTCGGTATACCCGGAGAATTTCTTAAACTCGTCAATACGGACAGGGTATTGAGCTTTCCTTCCGCGAAGAAAATAACCTTGGCAGACTGTCGTAACCTCGTTGACGCGGCTAAACCGCCCGTCGAGGAAAATTGGATGACGATACGCAACAGCTGTCTTTATTACGTTTTGTCGGACAAGCGTAAAGTAATATATCCGGTAGGTGCTATAAGCGACAGCATACAGGGCAAATTCTGTTTCTTTAAGTGCAGAAATTCCTTTGTCGGCTGTATTATGGACGCTTTCAAGAAGTTTAAAGATATCCAGACGATAAGGCTCATTCCATCAAACTATGCGGAGGCGATGTATATAGTAGAACCCGAAAGGCGGGATGAGTGTGCCGTTTTATTTGATTTCGGTTTTATATCTTCAACTTACAGCGTTATTTGCGGCAACGGAATTTTATACAGCGAATCGTTCTCTCTCGGTATAGGTCACATAGCGGTCTATCTTATGGAGCAACTCGATATTCCCTATCAAGTTGCAATGACTTTTTTATCAACAGTCAACTTGAACGCCAAAGAGAAGCTCGGGGATAACGCCGAGTGCATCTTCGAAGGTAAGACTTACACTTTCCCGACCGTCGAGTTGAGGGATCTTATACGTGAAGCACTTGACGGAATTTGCGAAACCATAGAGGAATGTCGGCAGAGCTATACGGGCAGAAACATCGAAGGCAAGCCCATTTTAGTTACGGGCGAGGGCATTAAGGTCGTTCGCGGTGCGATTGAGCATATAGCTGGCAGACTTGTAAGAACGTTGGAAACGGTTGCGCCCAACGTGCCCTATTACGATAAGCCGAGATTTTCTTCTCTTTTCAGCTTGCTGGATACTGCGCTTAACGACGCAAGCGCCGATTAAATTTAGAATTATACGCCAAATTGGAGGATTGAATATGTTTAACGATTATATGGGCATGAACGGAGGGACGAACTCCGGTTTTAGCGGCGTCAACACGGGGTTGACGGGTAAATGCAGAATAAAAGTAATAGGTGTCGGCGGCGCGGGAAATAACGCCGTCAACAGAATGATAACCGCAGGAATCAAGAGTGCGGAGTACTACGTAGTAAACACCGACAGTCAGGTGCTTATGCTTTCGCCTTGCGAAAATAAATTGCAGATAGGCGTTAAGCTTACTAAAGGACTTGGCGCGGGTGCAGATCCCGATATCGGCAGAAAGGCGGCAGAAGAGAGCAAGGAAATTCTCACAGCTGCCATAAAAGATACCGATTTGCTCTTTATTACCGCAGGTATGGGCGGCGGTACGGGAACGGGCGCTGCTCCCGTAATCGCAAAAATAGCAAGGGATATGAATATACTTACCATTGCGATAGTTACCGAGCCGTTCAGCTTTGAGGGCAGAATCCGCATGGACAATACCACAAAGGGTCTTGATAACCTCAAGAAATACGTCGACACACTCATTGTTATTCCCAACGATAAAATTAAGACCGTCGTGCCCGATAATACTCCGTTGAAGGAGGCGTTTTTGGTTGCCGATGACATCTTAAAACAGGGTATAAAGGGTCTTACGGAGCTTATTGTAAATCCTTCGCTCATAAACCTTGACTTTGCGGACGTCAGAACTATATTAAAAGACAGGGGCATAGCTCATCTCGGAGTAGGCGTTTCAAGCGGTGAAAACAGAATAGTAGAGGCGGTTCGCCTTGCTATTTGCTGTCCTCTTTTGGAAACGACTATCGAGGGTGCGCGCGGAGTTATTTTAAACGTTGTCGGCGGCGAAAACCTTTCAATCAACGAAGTTACCGACGCGGCAGAGCTTGTCAAGGGCGTTGTAGATGCGTCTGCAAACATCATTTTCGGCGCAAGAATCGATCCCAATGCCAAGGACGAAGTAGAAATTACCATAATTGCAACAAGCATCCCCGGCTTCGACAGCAGAAGGGAGCCCGAGCAGCCGAAAACTTACAATAACGGCATGCTCTACGACACTGCAAATTATCCCAATCCTCCGCAGAGAAGGATGACTGTAAACGAGCCCTACTATCAGCCCGTTGTCCCTGCAAATCCTCAACCCCAAATTCCGCAGGTACCGCAGATGCCGCAGTCTACCCTGCCCCAGCAAACGCAACCGGTGCAGAAAACCTATCAGCAGATTTCCCCTGCGCAGCCTACGATTTCCCACAATGACGACGGAGTGATTGAAAGACCCGTTGAGGATAAGGATATACCCAAGTTTGCAAGACTTTTAAGAAATTTGGGCAAACGTCGCAACGATAATTAAAAATTAAGATAAGAAAAATGCGCACACAAACGTGTGCGCATTTTTCTTTTACAAATCGAGCATTATTAACTCACGCATCAAACTTGACTATTTTTCAGTTCGTCATAGTAAGCCGTAAGGATTGCTTGTTTTATAGTTTCTCGGGTCTCGGTATTGAGTGGATGGGCAATATCCTTATATTCACCGTCATTAGTTTTTCTGCTGGGCATAGCAATAAATTCGCCTTCGGCTGAATCTATTATTTTGATGTCATGCACTACAAAGCAATCGTCGATAGTAATAGAAGCTACGGCTTTAAGTTTATTGTTATCCTTGTTAACTAACCTGATTCGTACATCGGAGATTTTCATAAAACACCACCAAAATATACTTTCATTGATTATATTGTACAATAAAAGTAATTTAATTTCAATAGAAAAATTTAAAAATTTGCAAAAAAAACAAAAAATATTGATATTTCGTGCTAATTTTATTCAAAATTTAATAAAATTAAGTATGCGAAACAGTTTAATTGATATTTTCGACAGCTTTTACTTCATTGGAATAGGCGGTGTAAGCATGAGTGGGCTTGCAAAATATCTGATATATAGGGGCAAAAAGGTGGGCGGGTCTGACCTTGTTTCAAGTATTTACACCGATGAGGTTGTTTATTCAGGTGCAAGTGTCAACATAGGCGAAGTAACTGACAGCGTAGAAAATTTCGATGTGATAGTATATACGGACGCCGTACAGAAAAGCAACGTTCAGCTGAAAGAGGCGGAAAAGCTTGATAAAATTATACTGTCCCGCGGTCAACTGTTATATGAAATAAGCCGAGGGTTCGGCACTGTTATAGCCGTTTCGGGCTGTCACGGCAAGACTACGTGTACCTCAATGCTCGCACATATCTTTCTTGCGGCAGGCAAAAAATTTTTTGCGCATATCGGGGGTAGAGATCTCGTTTTTGCCAACAGTTTTTTCTGTGGTACGGACTATTTAATAACCGAAGCTTGCGAATACAAGAAAAATTTTTTACTTTTAAGACCCAACATTGCCGTGCTTTTAAACAGTGGGACTGACCATTTGGAGTGTTACGGAAGCATAGAAAATCTGCGCGCCGCATACAGACAATTCGTCAAAAATGCAGATTTGTCGGTCACACTCGCCGGCGACGAAGCCGTGGGGGATATTACCTTCGGTTACGGAAAAAATACCGACCTTTGCGCAAAGAATATTTCATCCTCGGACGGCAGATACAGCTTTACCGTGTATAAAAAAAGTAAATGCTTGGGCAGGGTCAGTCTTTCGGTTGACGGAAAACACAACATTTTAAACGCTTTAGCGGCTGCTTGCGCTGCTTTGAGCGTGGGAATTTCCTTCAGATACGTTCAAGAGGGGCTTGCAGATTTCTGCGGAGTGGAGAGAAGGTTCGAGCGTATAGGACTTATCAACGGTGCAAGATGTATTGCCGACTACGCCCATCATCCAGATGAAATATCAGCTTCATTAAAAACAGCAAAACATTCTACGCAGGGGAAAATTTACGTTGTATTTCAACCGCATACCTATTCACGAACCAAGTTGCTTTTCAAAGAATTCGTTAAAGTTTTATCATCGGTTGATAATCTGCTAATCTACCGCACCTTCGCCGCCCGTGAATACTTTGACGATGCGGGGAGCGCGTTGACGCTATCGCAGAGCATAAAAAAATCTCTCTATGGGGATGACCCGAAGGACATAGTTAAATTTCTCTCCCCCGTAAAATCGGGCGACAGCGTTCTGTTCCTCGGCGCAGGCGATATTTACGATATTTCAAAAAGCGTGGTTCAGTGTCTTTCATAGGTTTTTACAAAGAAACGGCGTTCGCCGTTTTTTTAATTTATTAAAAATAAATTACTGTTTGTTATTTCATTTTGTTGTTATTTTTAAGAGGAAATGTTATAATGTAAAATGAATGAATAAAATGGCGGAATTATGAAATCTCAAGACAACAAAAACAAAGAGAATAAAACTTCATTTATAGTCACGAAGGAAACGTTGGGCATGACGTTGCTTCTGTTTTGTGCTATCGTAGTCGTAATACTGCTCACGGGTAAGGCGATATTCGGCACTTTCGGCGGGGCTATCTGTACGTTTATGTACGGCACCTTCGGCTACGGTTCATACCTCGTTATGGGTATGCTTGCATATCTCGGCGAGTGGCTCGTTTTCGAGAAAAAAATTAAAATTTCAGTCAAGAAAGCTATAGTATTAACCGCACTTACGCTTGTTTTATTTTTCCTTTTCCATGCGGTCAGCACACACAATTACGCAATAGCAGGCTACGGCAAATATATCTCCGAGTGCTATATGAGTGCAGGCAAAGGCTATGCGGGTTACACCTTCGGCGGTGTTATCTCCGCACTTTTGGTCTATCCCGTTTTAAATTTGGGCGGACCGGTTGCTGCGTACGTGATTTATTCTGTATTAACTTTGATATTTGCCTATCTTACCTATCTTGTTTTCAGACGCAGAGGCGAAAATAAAGCACAAGCTGCCGACGAGCAGTTACAGACACCTGATTCGATTCAATCTGTGACAGCCGGCCCTGCACAGCAACCGGTCGTTCAAGCGCCCGTAGCGCAGGCTGCCCCTGCGCGTGAAGTACCTCCGCAAGACGACAAATATTCGCCTAAAAATCTCGGCAATAAAATTCTGTTTGAAAAGGGCGAGTTTGATGCCGAAAGCTACAGAAGAAATATGATTTACAAGGATGAATCTTATTTCAATCATCCTGTTATTACCGAAGAGGACTATTTAAAGAGCTTTGCTTCGAAAAAGAAGCCCGCCACAGCAGCTGTTTCAAATGAAAACAGCTACTCGCAGGGCTATCGCGATGAGGTTATGAGCGCTCCCGTTGCGGCAGCACCCTCCAGCTACGTTTACGGCGAAAAACCCGCTGACAGCCTTAACGGCTATGAGGCGCAGAGCAATACTTACCATGTGAGCGGTCCCGACTACGAGAGTGAGGACACTCAGGAAGATTATTCAAACACCATACGCAACGAAGAGCCCGCAGCGGAGAGCGAGGCATATACTCTTAAAGAGGAATTACCTCCCGAACCTCAACCTACCGAAATCCCCGTAACGGAAGAAAATCAGTACGAAAACATTATCAGACCTGCAGAGGACAGTGACTACGATATTTTCGGAAGTTCGGCTTCAAGGCGCGGCGAGGATAGTATCTCGTCAGGCAGGGCGGACGGGATTTCTTCGGGCAGACGTGAAAGAAGCAACGCAAATCTTTTTGACGAAGAAAACGAGGACGACACCGATATTTTCGGAGAAAGACTGAATACTAACGAGCGTTCAAGCGAAGACTCTGCACCTACGGGCAGGACTTCAGAGCGAGTAGGATTTTCCGAAGGTGTGACGGGTCTTAACAGAGAGGAGAGGGTACGTATGCCCGAGCGTACAAGCCGTGCGGTTGAGCCCAAGCCCGAACCTCAACCCGAAAAACCTGCAGAAAAACCCAAGCACGTATGGAAGAAGTACGTGAGACCCGGATTGGACCTTCTTGACGATTATCCCGAAAATACCAACGTTAACACGGGCGAGATAGAGGATAACAAGCGTATCATCGTTGAAACTCTTGAAAGATACAAAATTGCGAGCCACGTTTCAAACGTTACTATAGCGCCCGCAATTACTCGCTACGACGTAGTAATAGAGGACAACACCAACAGTAAACGTGCATTGGGCTACCGTGACGCGATAGCAATGAATCTCAAAAAAGATAATGTTGACGCTTATCTTAACTACGGTAAGGGCGCGCTTTCCATTGAAGTTCCCAACAACAACAGAAGCACCGTTGGTCTTAAGAGCATGCTTACAAGCTCCAATTATTTAAACAGTAAGCCCAATACTCTTACGTTTACACTCGGCAAAAATATCGACGGCGAGGCGATATGCCCCGACATAACCAGAATGCCCCACTTGCTTGTCGCCGGTACTACGGGCAGCGGTAAAAGTGTTTGCTTAAACGTACTGCTAATAAGCTTACTTTACAAATACGGACCCGAAGAGTTGCGCCTTATTCTTGTAGACCCCAAGCAGGTTGAATTGATTTCATTCGATAAGTTGCCCCATCTTATGATAAACGAAATTATTACAGATGCAAGCAGGGCAGTAAAGGCTTTGGGCTGGGCGGTCAATGAAATGGAGCGCCGTTATTCACTTTTTAAAGAGATGACAGAGTCGGGTATTGCAACCAAAACTCTCGACGAGTACAACGCGCATTTGCCTCCTGATGGCGAAAAATTAGCTAAAATCGTAATCGTGCTCGACGAGTTTGCCGATTTAATGTCACAGAATAAAAAGGATATAGAGAACAGAATTATAAAATTAGGTGCAAAAGCGCGTGCTTGCGGTATCCATCTTATTTTGGCTACGCAAAGACCCTCCGTCGACTGTATTACGGGTCTTATCAAGTCCAATCTGCCCACTCGTATAGGCTTCAAGGTAAACTCGTTTGACGACTCACGTACAATCTTCGACGTTGGCGGAGCTGAAAAATTGCTTGGTCAGGGCGACTTGTACTTACGTGGCGGCGGTTCGGATCTTCAGCGTATTCAGTGCTGTTTTGTAGACACGCATGAGGTGCAGTACGTTACCGACTTTATCAAATCCCACAACGAAACTTATTTCGATCAAGATGCTTCAGACTTCATCAACAAGGTCGAGGAGGAACCCTCACAGACCTCGGAGATGGGAGGAGAAGCTTCCGATGACGGCGCCGACACCAAGATAGACGAAACCTTTATAAGGGCGCTTAAATACTGCGTAACGTCAAATCAGGCATCCGTTTCAATGATTCAGAGACGCTTCCCCGTTGGGTATATCAAAGCGTGCAAGATAATCGACTGGATGCAGAACATGAACTACATTACGCAGTCCGAGGGGTCAAAGCCGAGAAAGGTGCTTTTGACCAAAGAAGAATTTGAAAATACATATGGTACAGACGTTGACGACTGATTTTTCTCGTAAAAAATTCGGGATGATTTCTCTCGGTTGCGACAAGAACCGTGTAGATTCCGAAAAACTTTTGGCAATAATTAAAGAAAGAGGTTGTGAAGTTACAAGCGACCTCGAAAAAGCCAATGTGCTTATTGTAAATACGTGCGCATTTTTAAACGCTTCCCGTAAAGAGGCCATCGAAACGGTGATTGAATGCGCCGCATACAAGAGCGTAAATCTTGAAAAAATCGTCGTAACGGGCTGTTTGCCTCAAAAATTTATAGACGAGACCTTTGACGCGCTCACCGAAGCAGACGTTTTTCTCGGCACGGAAGATTACGCAAAGTTTTTCGAGGCGCTTGAAAAATCGTATGCAGGGGAACGCGTTAATTTTGTTAACTGCGGCGAAAATATCGATGGCGTTAAACGGGTTCTTACAACGCCTCGACATTACGCATACTTAAAGATTGCCGAAGGCTGCAACAACAGATGCACTTACTGTCTTATACCGAAAATCAGAGGCAAATACGTCAGCTTTCCTATGGAACGCCTTTTAAAAGAGGCGGAGGAGCTTGGCGATGTTGCCGAACTTATAATAGTTGCGCAGGACGTCACTCGCTACGGCATTGATTTATACGGACAAAAAAAATTAAAAGATTTTTTGCAAAAGGTGACAAAACTTGTCAACATTTATAGTGTAAGATTATTGTACTGTTATCCGGATATGCTGGATGACGAGCTTATTGTCGAAATCCGCGACAATCCGAAGATAGTAAAGTATCTTGATATTCCACTGCAGCACAGCGAGGACAGCGTTCTAAAGCTTATGAACAGACCTGCGGGCAGAAGAGAATATCTTGCCCTTATCAACAAGCTAAAAGAGCAAATCCCCGAAGTAGCAATACGCTCAACTTTTATTGCGGGTTTCCCATGCGAGAGTGAGGAAAACTTTGAAGGGTTGTGCGAATTTTTGAAAGAGGCAAAGCTTGACAATTGCGGTTTTTTTGCTTACTCGCGCGAGCCCGATACGCCCGCTCATAAGCTCAAGGGGCAAATACCTTACGGTATTAGGCGCAAGAGAGTAAAAAAGCTGTACGAAATTCAAAGGCAAATTTCGGCGGACAAGCTAAAGAATTACGTGGGTAAGGTCATTGAAGTTACTTGCGACGGGATAGACTATGAGAGAAGTTGTTTTGTTGGAAGAGCTTACTTTCAAGCCCCCGAAATCGACGGCGTAGTTTATTTTAATGCACATAGTGCGGTGCAGGGAGAAAAGTGTGCCGTTTTAATAGAAAAAAGTGACAGCTACGACCTTTACGGGCGTTGCGAGGATTACAATGAGTGATAATTTAAACGAAAAGCAAATAGATAAAGAGAGCAGAGCGTATAAATTTGCCGCAGGAAATGGGGTAATGAATTTACCCAACAAATTGACTATAAGCAGAGTTGTAATGATTCCCGTTTTTATACTCTTTTTTTATCTTGAATTCACGGGGCACTACTTTGTTGCGCTCGGCATATTTGCAATTGCGTCTTTAACCGACCTTTTCGACGGCAAAATCGCAAGAAAATATAACCTTATAACCAATCTCGGAAAATTTCTCGATCCGATCGCAGACAAAGTATTAGTTCTTTCAGCACTTGTAGTGTTTTTGACAAGACCTCTGTGCTTTGGCGACTGGCTTGGCGATTGGACGCTCATTGCGGCGGGCTGCGGAGTCGCCGTAATACTTGCAAGGGAAATTATAGTAAGCGGGTTCCGCATGGTTGCCGCAAGCTCTGGGCTTGTAATTGCCGCGGATATTTTCGGAAAATACAAGACCACGGCGCAGGATATTGCAGTCGTAGTTGCACTTATAGGTGTCGGCGTCCACGAATTTCACGTCTTTGCAGGCGAGATAATAATTTATATCGGCATGGCGTTCTTTGCGCTTGCTGTATTGTTGACTGTTATTTCTGGCGTCAATTACTTAGTTAAAAACAGAGAAGTTCTGAAAAAATGAGTACGGATAAATTTTTGCTTCTCATATTGAGAAATAAAAAAATAAACGAGTTTGAAAATGCTGATAAGCTGATTTTGTCTTTCGGGAATTCGGGCTATTGGTTCGATAAGATTTCCTATATTGATTACGGCAATTCACAGAGCATAGTACAGGCCGTCGAGGAAGGGAAAAGCTGTTTCGAAAATGCAGTAATTTTTTATCCGTCCGAAATGGACAACCTTTTAAGGTCATATATAGAGAAAAGCTATTCGGCTAAATTTGACAGCTCAAACTGTCTTTTGTCCGGGAATAAGAGCGTTTTTCTCTTGAGTTCGGGCAGCGACGGCGCAGAAAGCGTAAATAATATTGTCAAAATTTTTAACAACAAGTACGGGAAAAGCTATTTGCGCGCATATATAAAGACGGTCGGAGCACCGAACGACAAAATTTCGGAGGCGCTCGCCAAAGCAAAGGAAGTATGCGGTGACGTTGATTTTTGCATAACCGAGAAGTACGGAGAGTGCAGTATTGAAATAATATACGGCTCCGATATGCCTAAAACCGTATATGACGGTGTAATGAGAGCACTGCTTGTGGTACTAAAAGATTACGTTTATGCCCTTGAGGATATAACTCTTGCCGAGAGGCTCGTTGAACTTTTGAAGCTCCGCAGGATGAAAATTTGCGTTGCCGAGTCCTTTACGGGCGGCGGAGTAAGTAAACGGCTTGTCGAAGTTTCTGGAGTGAGCGAAGTATTTTGCGAGGGGCTGAACACCTATTCAAACCAATCCAAAGAGGAGCGGTTGGGCGTAAAAAAACAGACATTATCGAAATACGGCGCAGTATCCGAGCAAGTTGCCGCCGAGATGGCGGAGGGGCTTATTTTAAGCGGAAACTGCGATGTAAGTATCTCCACAACGGGAATAGCGGGACCGAATTCGGATAATACGAATAAACCCGTAGGACTGTTTTATATAGGTATTGCCACAAAAGAGAGTACGCAGGTTTATAAATACAATCTTAAGGGTTCAAGGAAAAGCATAACTGAAACTGCAATAAATTTTGCACTGTTTCTTGCATATAAATTGATAAAATAAACGAGGTATAAGTATGAACGACGAAAAACTTAAAGCACTGAATTCTACTATTGCAATGATAGAGAAGCAATACGGCAAAGGCGCCATTATGAAGCTTGGCGAAAACAACGTAAGCAGGGATATAGAGGCAATTCCCACAGGTTGTCTTGCCCTTGACCTTGCTCTCGGAATCGGCGGTGTTCCGCGCGGCAGGATTCTTGAAATTTTCGGTCCCGAATCTTCGGGTAAAACTACGGTTGCGCTTCATTTGATTGCAGAAACGCAGAAGGCAGGCGGAGTTGCCGCGTTCATCGATGCAGAGCACGCTCTCGACGCGCAGTACGCCGCAGCGCTCGGTGTAGATACCAACGAGCTGTATCTTTCACAGCCCGATACAGGGGAGCAGGCACTCGACATCTGTGAGTCGCTCGTACGTTCAAGCGCAATTGACCTTATTGTCGTTGACTCTGTTGCGGCGCTCACACCAAAGGCTGAAATTGAGGGTGATATGGGCGATACTCACGTTGGCTTGCTTGCAAGGCTTATGTCACAGGCATTGAGAAAGCTGACGGCAATAACCAATAAATCAAAAACCTGCGTTGTGTTTATCAACCAGCTCCGTGAAAAGGTGGGCGTTATGTTCGGAAACCCAGAAACAACGCCGGGCGGAAAGGCACTCAAATATTTTGCAACAATTCGCCTCGATATAAGAAAAGCCGACGCTTTGAAAGGAGACGGCGAAATTATCGGCAACAGAGCAAAGTGCAAGGTAGTTAAAAACAAGGTTGCGCCTCCCTTCAAGGTTGCGGAATTTGATATAATCTACGGAGAAGGCATTTCGCAGGAGGGTTGCCTCATCGACTTGGGCGTTGAATACGGCATACTTACAAAGAGTGGCTCATGGTTCAGCTACAACGACGAAAAGATTGCGCAGGGCCGCGAAAAAATGCGCGAACTTTTAAAGACCAATGCAACTCTTAAAGCCGATATAGATGCCAAAATCAGGGCGGCATACAAGGCGGCCACGGAGAAAAGGGATTGATGAAATACGGCTTTGTAAAGGTCTGCGCGGCAACTCCGGAAATTAAGGTTGCAGACGTGGAATTCAACACAAAAAATATAATCAACGCTATAATGGCAAGCGCAAAGTGTGGTAGCGAAATTACCGTATTCCCCGAACTTTGCGTGTGCGGGTATACCTGCGGAGACTTGTTCAACCAAAAAGTCTTACTTGACAGCGTGGAAAACGCGCTTGCACGGATATGCGAGGCGACTTCTGGAATAGATACCCTCGTGTTTGTCGGCGCGCCCATTTCAAGCTGCGGCAGGCTGTATAATTGTGCGGTTGCAATAAGCGGCGGAAAAATTTTGGGCATAGTGCCTAAAACTCATATCCCCAACTACGGCGAGTTTTACGAACGCAGATATTTCTCACCCGCACCCGAGGAGTCCTTCTATATCGATATTTGCGGTCAGCAGGATATATTGGTTGATACGCACATTATTTTCAGTGCGGCAAACTGCGCGGAATTTACGGTTTCGGCAGAAATTTGCGAAGATTTATGGTCGCCCTTATCGCCTTCGATAGTGCATGCTCAAGCGGGTGCAAACATTATAGTAAACCTCTCTGCCAGCGACGAGCTTGCAGGCAAGGCGGATTTCAGAAAAAATCTTGTAAAAATGCAGTCTGCCAAGCTTGTTTGCGGATATATTTACGCTGACGCAGGCGAAGGCGAAAGCACCACGGATATGGCTTTTTCGGGTCACAATCTCATTTGTGAAAACGGTACTTGCGTTGCAGAGAGCAGGCTATTTGAAAACGGGCTCTTATACGGCGAGATTGACGTTGAGCTCATCTCATCAGAACGCCGCAGAATGGCGAGCGGATATTACAGTGACGAAGCACAAACGTACTCGCATTATTCTATCGTGGGATTTCAGGCTGCAAATTCCCAAGCGGACGTTTTAAGAGAAATTTCCAAAACTCCGTTTATTCCCCAAGGCAGTGAGATCAATGAAAGAGCCGAGCTAATTTTAACGATACAGTCTAAAGGACTTGAAAAGCGCCTTAAACATACGAACGCAAAGACCGCCGTAATAGGCATTTCGGGCGGGCTGGATTCGGCGCTTGCACTGCTTGTAACCTGCCGTGCGTTCAAGGCAATAGGCAAGCCCTTAAATGATATTATTGCAATCACTATGCCGGCTTTCGGCACGACCGACAAGACGAAGAATAATTCTTTAAAGCTAATAGAGGCAGTCGGCGCAACCTGCAAAATTATTCCTGTGGGCGAAAGCGTTTTAAAGCATTTTGAGGACATAGGGCACGACCCCGAGGATAGGAACGTAACCTATGAGAATGCGCAGGCAAGGATGAGGACGCTCGTACTAATGGATATTGCTAACGACACGAACGGTCTTGTAATAGGTACGGGCGATTTGAGCGAGCTTGCGCTCGGTTGGGCTACCTATAACGGCGACCATATGTCAATGTACGGCGTGAATGCTTCCGTGCCTAAGACGCTTGTCAAACATCTTATAAGGTATGAAGCCGAAAAAATAGGCGGAGAAGCGGGAAAGGTGCTTACAGACATATTAAATACCGAAATTTCGCCCGAGCTGCTTCCCCCCGAAAAGGACGGAAGTATTGCTCAAAAGACGGAAGACTTGGTGGGACCGTACGTTTTACACGATTTCTTTTTGTACTATTCGATAAGGTGTGCGTTTGCGCCCGATAAGATTTATTATCTTGCAAAAAAGGCGTTTAAAGGCGAATTTGACGACCAAACGATTAAAAAATGGCTCAAAAACTTCTTCAAAAGATTTTTTGCACAGCAGTTTAAGCGTTCGTGTGTACCCGACGGTGTAAAGGTCGGTTCGGTCTGTCTTTCCCCACGTGCGGACTGGCGCATGCCCTCCGACGCAACGGCAAAGATTTGGCTTGAAATAATAGAAAAACTGTAATTTATAAGGCAACCGTACGGTTGTCTTTTTTACATATTTTGAAACAATTTAATTCAATAAATTGACTTTTATCCAAGAAAGGTGTAAAATATTAAACGGATATAAACGGCTTCTTATAGAAGCATAGTATATATTTAATTTTATATCAGGAGGCAACAATGAACTTATTGGCATTTTGCAACCTGTTTCTTTCAAACCAAGCAACTATAATTGGTCTTGCGGTTGCGCTTCCGATTGGTGTTTTGGGCGCGTTAGCCGGTGGATTTTTTCTTGGCGGATATATAAACCGCAAGAAAACTGACAAGAAAATTGGTGAAATCAGCGCCCTTCGCAGGAAGATGATTGACGACGCTAATCGCGAATGTAAAGATTTGAAAAAAGAAGCGCTTTTGGAAGTAAAGGAACAGGAGCTACAACGTAGAAACGAATTCGAAAAGGAGACGCGCGAGAAAAAGGGCGAGCTCCAAAAGCAGGAACAGAGGCTTGTTCAGCGTGAAGAAATACTGGATAAGAGGGAAGAATCCATCTTAAAACAGACCAACGCGCTTGAGCAGCAGAAGAAAGAACTTATAAATAAAGAAAACGAAGTCAAGATAACACAGGAAAAGGTAGACCATCAGCACGAGCTTATGCTTCAAGAGCTTGAAAGAGTAGCTCAGCTCACAAGGGACGAGGCGAAAAAGCTTTTATCCAACGAAATTCTTGACGAAACCCGTCACGACGTGGCTATTCAGGTCAGAAATATAGAACAGACCGCAAAGGACGAGGCTACCAACGAAGCAAAGAAAATTATATCTCTTGCCGTACAGCGTTGCGCCGCAGACCACGCATCGGAAATTACCGTGTCTGTTGTGTCTATTCCCAGCGACGATATGAAGGCAAGGCTTATAGGCAGAGAGGGCAGAAATATCCGCGCTATCGAAAATGCAACGGGTATCGAGCTCATCATAGACGATACGCCAGAAGTCGTAATTTTGTCGGGCTTTGACCCCGTAAGGCGTGAAATTGCAAGGCTTTCACTTGAAAAACTTATTTCAGACGGCAGAATTCATCCCGCAAGGATTGAAGAAACGGTTGAAAAAGTTAAAAAGGAAATGGAATTAGAGATAAAGCAGGCAGGCGAAAGCGCCATGTTTGAAGTCGGAATTTTCGGACTTCACCCCGAAATTATCAAGCTTTTGGGCAGACTGAAATTCAGAACAAGCTACGGACAGAACGTGTATAAGCACTCAATAGAAGTTGCACAACTTGCGGGGCTTATGGCGCAGGAGCTTGGATTGGATGTAAATCTTGCAAAGCGGGCAGGGCTTTTACACGATATCGGTAAGGCTGTTGACAAAGAGCAGGAAGGAACTCATATCCAGCTGGGTGCGGATCTTGCCAAAAAGTACAGAGAGAGCCACAAGGTTGTCAACGCGATAGCTGCTCACCACGGTGACGTTGAGCCCACTACGGTTGAAGCGGTGCTTGTTGCGGCTGCAGACGCCATATCTGGTGCAAGACCTGGTGCAAGAAGAGAAACGGGTACTAACTACGTTAAAAGGCTTGAGAAGCTTGAAACTATTGCAGGCGGTTTCGGTGGCGTAGATAAATGCTACGCAATTCAGGCAGGCAGAGAGGTGCGTGTAATTGTCAACCCCGATAAGATTGACGATGCCCAGACACTTTTCCTCGCTAAAGATATAGCCAAGAAAATTGAAAGCGAGCTTGAATATCCCGGACAGATAAAGGTAAACGTTATAAGGGAATTCAGAGCAAGCGAATACGCAAAATAATTAATAAAATGATAAACCCGTTGCAAATGCAACGGGTTCTTTTTTATTGTATGTGATTGTATTTTTCTATAACTTCGCCTATAAATTTTTGTGCGTTGTCAAAGTCGTCTGTGTTTGGATGTCCTTTATTTTTACCAAGGAAAACCCCACGGCATGCAAAAGACCCCAACACATTATTGCCACCGGCTTCCAAAAGCTTTACAAGCGCACCGTTAACCTTTTCCAAATTGTTGTATCCGCTCGTAGAGAACACGAAACAGTTCTTGGCTTTTAGTGTTTCAGCAAACTTAATTAAATCTTTATAGTGCTTGCCAAAAAATATTCCGCTGCCAAGTCCTATTAAGTCGTATCCTTCAAGATTGTAATTATGTACTTCCTCCAAGGCGGTAATAGTCGCCGGAACAGCTTCTGCCATCGCTTCGGCAATTTGCATAGTGTTACCTGTTCCTTTAGATTTAACAATAATTAAAATTTTCATTGAAATCACCTTGAAAACAGATAGTATAAAAGCGCAAAGAGGGGAATATTTAAAGTTATCAGACAGGGGAAAATAATCTTTGCCGCGATATCTCCAGCAGACGCGAAATTAACTTCGAGAATAAATGAGACAACGAGTATTATTGCAATAATAATAACCGAAAGAATAATCGAGGCCGTCATATAAGTCAGCGAAGCGGGCTTGCGTGTGCTTTTGCCAACGCTACTGTATTTTAAAGCAAGGCATATAGCCACTTGAACTGCGGCGAGTACCAAAATTACGAATGGATAACCAAGGTCAATGCCCAAATCGTTTTTGAGAGCAAGGCAGAGGGCAAATTCCACGAACATTATTGCCGCTATAATGAGCGAACAAACGAGCAGGGTACTGCCTCTGTTGAACTTCTTCCTGCGCGAACCCGAGGAAACGTACTCCGTAGCAACAACCTCGCTTTTAGCGGTATCCTCATATCTAACCGTGGGCGAGAATTTCGCGGGAGCGGGCTCGCGAGTGGGAACATGCTCCTGCACGGGCTTTGCGCTGTAAGTTTTAGCGTACAGATTGTTGAGAAGATTTTTATAATCGCGCTCGGGCTCCGGCTTATTGATATAGATTAGCTTGTCGGTATTTATATGCTCCGAATCGGGAACGACTGAAGTGTCGGTCGCATTGTTTGTTTCGGAATTTATAAGCTTCATATAGTTTTCGTGAAGGATTCTGCGCTGTTCCTCGTCCATTGACGGGGGCTGCTCTACAGACTTTTGTTCGACCTGCTTCGGCTCTTCAACCACCGTAACACTCTCAACCACTATGGGCTGTGCAGGCTCGGGAGCGTTAGCAGGCTCTTCTACTATATCAGTAGCTGCTGGTTCTTCGAACTTAACCTCGCGCAAAACCTCGGGAGTTTCTTCAAAGGCAACTTCGCGGCGTATCTCCGGATTATCTTCGTCATCATCCTTGATAACGGGAACGCGCGTTGTTGAGCTTTTTAGGATTTTAAAGTCAACCGCGGAGGGGGGAGGCTGCGTAAAGTCAAAACTTCTGTCCGAAATAAGGCTGTCGATTACCGTACGCGAGTATTCCCACTCGGATTGATTTTTTTCCGAAATTTCTCTCCCGCTGTCAGAAATGGTGTAGTACTTTCTTCTTCCGCCGCCGGAGGTTTCATCGGTCTTCCAATATGCGTTTATGTAGCCCTGACTTTCAAGCCTCTTTAATGCGCTGTACAGGGTGGGTTGTTTTAAAGTATATTGACCGTGACTTTTGGATTCTATTTCTTCAATTATCTCGTACCCGTACTTGTCGCGCTCGCACAAGGTGCGAAGGATAATGGTATTGATGTGCCCTCTGATAAGGTCGGAACTTATATTGCTGTTCTTACCGTCGTCTTGAGAGGTAGAATTATCGTTTTCCAAAATTTCTTCGTCCACAGTAGTTCTCCTTAGTTTATTGATACGATTTTACCATAAATTACACAAAATGTCAACAATTTAACAATATAGTAAGTACTATGTCACACATAATCTGCACAAAATCGTTCAAATTGTAGACATTTTTATTAAAAAGTGTTAAAATGCTCAATGGTGATGATATGTACAGACATATAAAAGAGTATGAAATTAAATATACCGATGTTGACGCCTTTGACAATTTAAAGCCGTCTTCGCTTCTTGCATTTATGGAGGAATCCGCTTGTCTTTCCGCCGACGAATTGGGCTTTGGCTACGAAGATATTGCGCCTAAAAATATAGGTTTTATTTTGGCAAACGCCTATATTGAACTTTTACGTCCAGTAAAGCTCGGAGAAAAGCTTGAAGCGCATACTTGGCCTATAGCCCCCAAAATGCTCATATTTCTGCGCGATTTTGAACTGTTTTGTGGAACTGAAAAAGTGGGTGTGTGCACTACGCGCTGGTGCATGATTGATATGAATAGTTTCAAGCCGCTCCCTGCCGGCGTTTATTTTAGTGAGGGTGCGTTCGATAACTACAACAAAGAGAGAAGCGTTCTTTTCACAAACTGGAAAATACCGGCGATTACAGATTCGAAATTTCTTGGAAGTAAGCGAGTAAAACTCTCCGATTACGATCATTATTTTCACGTAAATAATACGAAGTACGCCGACTATCTCTACGATACCTTCTCGCTTGACGATATAAAGGGAAAATATTTCAGTAAACTGCAGATTACTTATTCAAAGCAGTGCAAGCTGGGAGAAGAAATTACTTTTATGGGAACGCAAAACGGTACAGAGTACATAGTCGAAGGCAAAGTTGACGGCGAACTGCGGGTTGCATACAGGGCGGAGTTAAGTGAAACCTTATAACATAATTTATTCCAAACGACGTAGCATTCAGATTACCGTATCGGGTGATAACGAAATTACTGTGCGATGTCCGTTTTATACAAGTAAAAGTCGGATTGAGCGCTTTCTTAATGATAAACAGGACTGGATTGACAAGATTATAAGTAGAAATTTCCAAAGACAGCAAAAGGATAACGAGGTTTTAAATTTTAAAGCCGTGTATGTTGACGGTAACCAAATTCCTTTGATTTTGGGCGAAAAAAATCTTATAACTCCGACTTGCGTTTACTTAAAGAAGATTGAAGATATTCAAAAGCAGTTTATAAAATGCTTTTCCAAAAGTTTTCTTGATGAAGTAAATTTTATTTCCGAAAATACAGGGCTTGTTCCGCTTAGCGTTAAAGTCAGAAATTACAAGTCGCGGTGGGGCTGTTGCGATTTTAAGGGCAATATTTATTTTAACTATAAGTTGTTTATGCTTCCGCTTAATTTAAGAGAATACGTAATAATTCACGAGCTTTGCCATTTAAAGCATCACAATCACTCATCTGCTTTCTGGTGCCTTGTAGAATCCTACCTGCCTAACTGTAAAAGCCTGCGAAAAGAGCTTAATAATTATGATTTTTTAACGAAACTCTATTAAAAATACTAACACACGTTTATATTTAAGATGATTTATTTAGATAATGCTGCAACAACAAAGCCTGACGGCGAGTGCCTCGATAAAGCCTTGAAGTATCTCAAAGAAGAATATTTCAATCCGTCGGCGCTCTATGCTGAGGGCTATAAACTTAATAAAGAGCTTCGCTCGGCGAGAGAGAATATCTTAAAGACTATTGCCGATACTCAAAAATTCGTTTTGGAGTTTACCTCCTGCGGGACAGAGGCAGACAACCACGCCGTGTTTGGCAGTGGCAAGCGCGGCAATGTCGTTTCAACACTTGGAGAGCACTCGGCGGTTTACTCGGCTGTAAACGAGCTGAAAAGACAGGGTATAGAAGTCCGTTTTGCCGAGATTAACGGTGACGGTAGCGTAAATATTTCCCATCTTTTGAGCCTTATCGACGATAAAACCTCGCTTGTTTCGGTAATTCACGTCAATAACGAAACGGGCGCAATCAACGATATTTTGGCAATCTCAAAGGAAGTCAAGGCTAAAAATTCAAGAATCCTCTTTCACTCCGACGGAGTTCAAGCGTTCGGAAAAATTCCCTTTAAACTGACCGATAATATCGACCTGTACTCTATAAGTGCGCATAAAGTCGGCGGTATTAAGGGTTGCGGTGCACTTATTAAAAGAAAGTCTCTCGTCATAAGCCCATATATTTTCGGCGGCGGACAGGAGAACGGTGCGCGTAGCGGCACGGAGAACGTATTTGGAATTAAAATATTTGAATATGCAGCGTCAAAAAAGTATTCCTGCATTTCGGAAAACTTTAAAAAAGCCGAAGAGGTAAAATACGCGCTTTGGGAAGAGCTGGACAAAAGTTTGTTTTCGCTCATCGATTTGGGAAACTCTTCACCGTATATTTTAACCGTCATTGCCCACGGCGTGCGTGGCGAAACGGTTCTGCACGAGGCGGACGACTTGGGCCTAATAATCGGAACGGGTTCGGCGTGCGCTTCCAACGAAAAAAACAGATATTCCCGCACAATACTCGCCTGCGGAATAGATAAGGCTTTGGCAGACGGTGTATTAAGATTGAGCTTTTCGCCCGAAAATACAGTTGATGAGGCAAGGACTGCCGCTCAAATTTTAAATAAAATAGTATCAAACAGAAAGAACATAATGGCATAAATATGGAAAAAGTAATTATTTTAAGGTACTCCGAAATTCACTTAAAAGGCAAAAATAGATGCTATTTCGAGAGAGTGTTTACGGTAAACGTAGAAAAATCGCTGAAAGGTATCAAGCACGAGTTGCGCGTCATAAGCGGCAGGTACCTAATTGAAAATTTTGATGAGGATAGCATTGACGAAATTTTATCACGCCTTGAAAAGGTTTTCGGTATTCATTCTTATAGTGTAGCTTTTAAGGTTCCTTCTGATTTGGATAACATTTTTGAGGCGGCAAAGACAGTTTGTCAGCCCTATGGCACATTTAAAGTGGATACTCACAGGGCAGATAAGTCTTTTTATCTCAATTCACCGCAGATAAATACCGAAATCGGCGGGAAATTGCTTGAATTGTACAACGAACTCACGGTTGAAGTGCACAATCCCTCACAAGTTATAAATATTGACGTTCGCGAAAACGGCTCAACACTAGTTTTCGGTAAATTTATAAAGGGCGCGGGCGGTATGCCCGTCGGTACGAGCGGTAAGGGTTTGCTTCTCATATCGGGAGGCATTGACAGCCCCGTTGCAGGGCATATGATAGCAAGGCGTGGGATGACGGTTGACTGCATACATTTTCACAGCTATCCCTATACCAATATGCAGGCGCGTGACAAGGTAGAGGAGCTTGCAAAGATTCTTTCCGGGTACACGCTCGGCACACACCTCAATATAATTTCCGTAACGCACATACAGGAAGAAATTCATAAAAAGTGCAACGGCGAATTTATGGTTACGCTTTTAAGAAGATTTATGATGCGCCTTTCCGAGCGAGTTGCAAAGAAAATAGGCGCGCAGTGCCTTATAACGGGCGAAAGCTTGGGTCAGGTTGCAAGCCAGACGGTGGAGGGGATGACTTCATCGAACAGCGTTGTGGAATGTCTTCCGGTTTTGCGTCCTCTGTGCGGATTTGATAAGGATGAAATAATAGAAAGGAGCAAAAAAATAGGGGCATATGAAATTTCAATTCAGCCCTATGAAGATTGTTGTACAGTATTTTTGCCCAAGCACCCGGTAATAAAGCCAACGCTGAAAAGCGTTTTGGAGGAGGAGGCAAAGCTTGACGTTGAAGGGCTTTTGAAAGAAGCAATGTCTACGCTTGAAACTATAACTCTGTAAATGAAACCGCCACTAAATAGTGGCGGTTATTTTATAAGTTGTACCAATCTTTTTTTGCAATGTCCGGAATTTTAACTTGAGGTTCCTTGTTATCTTTACTTAAATTAACGGGAGGAAGGACAATTTCAGTGCCGAAAATCTTATTTCCTCCGTTATTAAAGTATGGAATTACGGTATAAATGAAGGTTCCGTCCTTTGGGCAATCTGAAATTGATTTTTGCCATTTGCCGTCATAAATTACCTCATTTTTGCCATTGTATTGCCTTTTTATTACGTAATCATAGTACTTCGCCTGACATAA
The DNA here is from genome assembly GCA_022508265.1 of Clostridiales bacterium. GTDB lineage: Bacteria > Bacillota > Clostridia > Christensenellales > Borkfalkiaceae > Coproplasma. The sequence goes on along the minus strand of JAFLVP010000010.1, from coordinate 15,571 downwards.
TTCAATAATTACCGTCCCGTTTGCTACTGAAATTGACGGGTTTTGGATAGTCGGATGAGTAAATTTTGTCGATGTTTCTTTGGGGGCGTTGCCTTTTAAAACTTTTACAGTTAGTTTATTCAGCTTTGGCGAGAGCGGGTCTGAGATTATTACTTTGTTGTTGTCGTAATATTCTTCTGCGTCTATTTCAACGGTTTCCGTTCCGCTTGAAATATCGAGGTTTTCAGGTTCCTTTTCCGTATAAAGGGAAGAGATTACGTTTTCCGCAATCTCACAGCAATCGACTCCGCCAGTAATATTTTGTCTTACATTATTTTTATCGCCGAGCCATACTGCAATGCAGTGCTCACTCGTATAAGATATTGAGTAGGCGTCTGTATTTCCCTTATCGTTTCCGCAAGTTCCCGTTTTTGAAGCAATATCAAAGTTAAAGTGTGAAAGTTTTTTTGCCGTGCCGCTTTTTGTAGTTTCTAAAAGCGTACTGTTGATAAGAGAGGAAGTACCTGCTGAAAACACTCTGCTTTGCGCGGGTTGGGGTTTGTATATTGTCTTTCCGTCAATTGTGACTATTTCTTTTATGAAGCGCGACGGACTGTAAGTTCCTTGCCTTTGAAAGATAGAATATCTGTCGGCAAGCTCCTTTAACGTCATGCCGTTTGTCATGCCGCCGAGTGCAAGTGACAGGTTTTTCTCGTTCTCATCAAGGGGCAAATTCATTTTTGTAAGGTATTTTTCGGCTTTTTTCAAGGTTAAAACATTTAATGTTTTAACCGCAGGAACGTTGTAGCTGTATTTGATGCTGTCAGTCGCGGTTACATAGCCGTGATATTTTTTATCGTAATTTTCGGGCGAATAGCCGCCGTAATTTACTTTTTCGTCCAAAATTTTAGTAAACGGACTTAAAGTCTTTTCCTCAAAGGCGGGGGCGTAGACCGCAAGCGGTTTAATTGTTGAGCCCGGTTGCCGTTTAGTATTGCCAATGGTTGACTTGTACGCATTCACGCCGCCCTCACGAGAGGTAACCACGACCGCATTATCGCATTTATAACCGTAAGTTTCAATTACTTTCTGAATTTCGGGCTTTAAATATGTCTTAACCGTACAACCTCCTGCAAGATTGTAGACGTTTACATTTTCTTCTATTTCATCAAAGACGGCGCTTAAATAGTTAGCGTTTTTACCGCTTTCGGTAGTCTTTTTTGCGTTTAACGGCTCTTCGATAGCGCTTGAATATTGGCTTTGAGTTATAAATTTACAGTCGCGCATAGCCTTTAAAACTATATTTCTGCGTTTTATGCACTTTTCAGGGTGCTTGAAAGGAGAAAAATTATTTGGGGAAGTCAAAAGTCCTACAAGGGTTGCACTTTCGGAAAGGGTAAGTTCTTCGGCTTTTTTATCAAAGTAAAACTCCGCCGCGCTTTGCAGGCCGTAGCTGTTGTGCCCGAAATAAATAGTATTCAAATACATTTCGAGTATTTGTTTTTTTGAATATCTTTTTTCAAGCTGTTTGGTAAGTTTAATCTCTTTTAATTTGCGGTTTATGGTCTTATCGCTTGATAGATGTGTATTTTTAATCAGTTGTTGGCTTATCGTTGAAGCACCCTCTTTGAAAGAGCGGGATAACGTGTTTTTGTACAGCGCTTTTAACATCCGCTTGTAATTGAGCCCTTTATGCGAATAAAAGGTTCTGTCCTCGCTTGCAATAAAGGCGTCAACGGTGTGTTTTTGCAGACCGCTGATTTTTACACTTTTATTTTGTCCTGTAAGGGTTGCATCCGTAATTTCGTTGCCGTAGTCGTCGAGAACTGTTATAACCTGATTAGGGTTGATGAGTTTGCTTTCGTCCAGCTTTGCGTCTCTCGTGATAATCAGATAGGTAGACCAAAGCACGAGAAACAATACGATAAAGCTCAATAATACGATTGCCGATATCTTTAAAAATTTTGCCATTTCAAATAGTATTTATTAAATTTAATTATTGTTGCATTTTTAATTGAAAAAAATTTAAAAAAATTATATAATTACAGTAATATGGAAAAGTATTATCACATAACGACTTACGGCTGTCAGATGAACGTACACGAGTCTGAAAAGATTGCGGGTGCGCTGACGGAACTCGGCTACAAAGCTTGCGAAAACATTGAAAATGCGGATATTGCCGTCTTTAACACCTGTTGCATACGCGAAAACGCCGAAAATCACGCTTTCGGCAATATCGGTATGCTTAAAAAGCTCAAGGCGCAGAAGAAAGGCATGATAATTGCCGTCGGCGGGTGTCTGCCCCAGCAGATAGGGAAGGCAAACGCGCTACACAGTAAATTCCCCTACGTGGATATAGTTTTCGGAACGCACAACCTCGGCAAGCTTAAGGACTATATACTTAAAAAGCAAGGTCAGAAAAAATCTGTCATTGAAATCGAAGAGTGCGACGGCGTTATAAACGAGGGAGAGAAGGCTCTTCGGACAAGCTATCCCAACGCTTGGATAAATATCACGTACGGCTGCAACAATTTTTGCAGTTATTGTATAGTTCCATATGTCAGAGGGAGAGAGCGCAGTCGCCGTTCGGAGGATATAATTAACGAGGCAAGAGAGCTTATTGCCGAGGGATATAAGGAGCTTACGCTTTTGGGACAGAACGTAAACTCCTACGCAAACGGAACGGACGATATTCCTTTCTACAAATTGCTTGAAAAAATTGCGGCAATAGACGGAAAATTCAGATTGAGGTTTATGACGAGCCACCCCAAGGACTTTTCCAAAGACCTTGCAAAAGTTATTGCCGATAACGAAAAAATATGCAACTGTGTGCATTTGCCCGTTCAAAGCGGTTCGGACAGCATTTTAAAGGCTATGAACAGAAAGTACACGTCTGCCGATTACCTTAAAAAGGTCGATATTCTCAAAAAATACGTGCCCGACTGTGCTATAACAACCGACCTTATCGTAGGTTTCCCCGGAGAAACGGATAAAGACTTTAACGATACGCTCGAATTGGTCAAAAAAGTCGGCTATACTTCGGCGTTCACATACGTATATTCCCGCCGTGACGGTACGGTTGCCGCAAAAATGGAAAACCAGATTGACAAAGAGGTTTCAAAAGCGCGTATTATGCAGCTGATTGACCTTGTAAACAGTCAAACACGCGAGCATTCGGCTAAATACGTAGGGAAAACGGTTGAAATTCTTCCCGAAGATTTCGATAAGAAAAAGGGGATGTATCTCGGCAGGGACGAATACGGTGCAATGGCGTACTTCAAGAGCGAAAGGGACGTCATCGGTGAATTTACAAAGGTTAAAATACTTGGCGCAAACGGAATTTCGCTTTCCGGAGAGATTACTGAGGATTAAGTATGGCACTTTCAAAGATGATGCAACACTACTTGTCCGTCAAGGAGAAGTACAAAGACTGTCTGATTTTTTACCGCCTCGGCGACTTTTACGAAATGTTTTTCGACGACGCGGTAAAGGCTTCCGAGCTGCTTGATTTAACGCTTACGGGCAGAGATTGCGGACTTCAAGAGCGGGCACCCATGTGCGGAGTGCCCTATCACGCGGTAGACAGCTATATATCTAAACTCGTTGCGTGCGGTGAAAAGGTTGCAATCTGTGAGCAACTTGAAGACGCTTCGCAGGCAAAGGGAATGGTGGAGCGCGGGGTCGTGCGCGTAGTTACGGCAGGCACACTTACCGATGATTCTATCGACGAAAAGTCCAACAATTATATCAGCTGCGCATATAAGCACGGCGACACCGTCGCGCTTGCTTGGGCAGACATCACTACGGGCGAGCTTACGGCAACCCAATTTTTCGGCAGCGAGTGCGTCAAAAACGCTATTTCAAAAATGGCTATTTTGGACGTGAAAGAGGTAATTTCCAACAATGAAATGCTCTTTGCATGCAAAAATGCGCCTGAATTCGAGAGAGGTGTAGTTCCTCATCTTTCAAGCTACCCCGAGTGGGCGTTTGGATATTCCGCCGCGGAGAGAAGACTTTTGGAACAGCTCAAAGCAAGTACGCTTGCTGCGTTTTCCATTTCGGGCAGAAATGAGGCGGTCAGTGCGGTTGGCGCTCTTTTGGAATATCTCAAAGAAACGCAGATGCACGCGCTCAAGAATATTGACAGTATAAACTTTATTCAAACCGAGAGCTATATGCAGCTTGACAATACGGCTGTACGCAACCTCGAACTCGTCAGGAATATGGGCGACGGAAAGCAGTACGGTTCGCTTTTATGGCTCTTTGACAAAACCAAGACTGCAATGGGCGCAAGATTTTTGACTTCAGTAATTTTAAGCCCGTTAAACAGCGTAAAGGCAATAAATTACAGACTTGACGGTGTCGAGGAACTCTATGACGCAACGGTTATAAGACTTGAAATAGCCGATCTGTTGAAGTGCATAAAGGATATAGAGAGAATTGCAGGCAAGGTCAGCAACGGCAATATTATGCCTAAAGATTGTCAGACACTTTCAAAATCGCTTGCGGTTATTCCGAGCGTAAAGTTTAAATTATCGGGCTTTTCGTCGCAAATTTTGACCGATATCAATGAAAAACTCTGTGACATGACCGATATTTGCGAGCTCTTGGACAATGCCATAAGCGATGAGCTTCCCGCAACTTTAAAAGAGGGCGGGTATATAAGAAAGGGCTTCAATTCGCAACTTGACGAATTGCGCGATATCAAAGACCACGCAGGTAAACTCATTCTTGACATTGAAGCGCGCGAGCGGGAAACGACGGGCATTAAAAATTTAAGAATACATTATAACAGAGTATTCGGCTATTATATAGAAGTAACGAAGTCGTTCATTGGCAAAGTTCCGCTCAATTATCAAAGGCGGCAAACGCTTACAAACGCAGAAAGGTTTACGACGGAGGAGCTCAAAGAGCTTGAAGAAAAAATTCTTTCGAGCGCAGAGCTTGCAATTAAACTCGAGGCGGAAATTTACGATAAAATTAAATTCGTACTTTTGGAATGCATAGATAAAATAAAGGCAATTTCCTCGGGTATTGCGCTTTTGGACGTCATTACGGCTTTTGCGGAGGTAGCAAAAGTAAATAAATACTTACGCCCCGAAATTTGCGAAAGTCACGAACCGCTTATTATAAAAGACGGTCGTCACCCCGTCGTGGAAGTTATTTCAAAGGAGAGATTTATCAGCAACGACGCACTTTTGGACGAGGACGAAAACCGCACTATGATAATAACGGGTCCCAATATGGCGGGTAAAAGTACTTATATGCGGCAAATTGCGATAATTACCATTATGGCGCACATAGGAAGCTTCGTTCCCGCAAAATCAGCTTGCATACCCATAACCGACAGAGTGTTTACGAGAGTCGGCGCGAGTGATAATCTCATTTTAGACCAAAGTACCTTTATGGTGGAGATGATTGAGGTGGCAACCATAATTCAAAACGCCACAAAAAGCAGTCTTTTGATTTTGGACGAAGTGGGCAGAGGAACTTCCACCTATGACGGGTTAAGTATTGCGTGGGCGGTTATTGAGTATATAACGAAAAATATAGGAGCAAAAACTCTGTTTGCGACCCATTACCACGAGCTAACCGAGCTTGAAAGCACTTTAGTCGGGGTAAAAAACTATAAAATTTCGGTAAAAGAGCTCAACGGTAGCGTAGTTTTCCTGCGTAAAATTATGCGCGGAGGTGCTAACCGTAGCTTTGGTATAGAGGTTGCCTCGCTTGCGGGTATTCCTTCCGCAGTTACGGACAGAGCAAAAAATATCTTAAAACTTATTGAAAGCGGAGACAAAAAGCTTGAAAATAAAGCTAAAACCGACGAAGTCAATACGGAGAGCAAGAGCGAGGTTGAGAGAATACTTTCTGAAGTCGATTTGAATAATCTTTCGCCCATGCAGGCATTTTTGCTTGTCAGCGACTTGGTTGAGAAGGTAAGAAAATGAGAAAAATCAATATACTTTCCAAAAATATATATAACAGAATTGCTGCCGGCGAAGTTATTGACAGACCCTATTCCGCAGTTAAGGAATTAATTGAAAACAGCCTTGACGCGGGTGCTACGCAGATAGAAATTTACATCGAACAGGGCGGTAAGCAGCTTATTAAAGTTGTAGATAACGGCTCGGGCATAGAGCGCGACGATCTGTGCATTGCCTTCACTCCGCACGCGACAAGTAAAATTTCCTGCGTGGAAGATTTGGACAGAATAACGACTCTCGGTTTCAGGGGCGAGGCGCTTGCAAGTATTTCGGTAATTGCAAAGGTTGAAATCGTCTCGGTCACACAAGGCAATAGTGCCTATAAAGTTTACTGCGAGGACGGCAACCCCGGCGAAGTTAAGCCTGCCGCACTTGAAAAGGGAACTACGGTAACGGTAAGAAATTTGTTCTATAATACGCCCGTCCGCGCAAAATTTATGAAAGCCGACAAAAAGGAAGAGGCGGATATTACGAGCTTTGTAATGAGATATATTCTTGCCCATCCCAAAGTTTCCTTCAGTTATTTCATTGACGGAAAACTCACGTTACAGTCCTTCGGCGGCGGGCTCGAGGAGGGACTTGCGCAGGTCTACGGCGCAAAGACGCTTTCGCAGTGCTTCAAAATCGATGCAGAGAAGGACGGTATTCATATATACGGGTTTATAGGCAATCAGAATTTCTTCAAGCCGAACAGAACATATCAGAGTGTATTTTTGAATGGAAGATATATTGTCAATAACACTATTGCGACGGCCATTTCCAACGCATATTCAAGCTATGCAATGAAAAGGCAATATCCTTTTTACGTTCTGAATATCAACGTCCCGCTTGAAATTGTTGACGTAAACGTTCATCCCAACAAGGCGGACGTAAGATTTGTTGATAACAGACACGTGTTTGGCGTAGTTTATACGATTATTTCGGCTGTGCTTGACGGAACTACCCGTGCCGCGGAATTCGTAGTTAGTGAAACGCGCGTTCCCGAAATTAAATCTACTTCGGATAATGGTGTAAATAAAGTTTATTCCGATAAAAAGCCCGATGTTGACGAAGAAATCAAGAATATAATAGCAAAATATATTCCCACGGAAGAGCAGCCTGTAAAACCTCAAAAACCGGCACAAACGCCCAAATATTTCAATCCGGAGGTCGATTTACCTCTCGACGAGTATATGGCGGTTCATAAGCCCGATAGACAGCTTTCCGTATCCGACGAAAGTGCGATCTTTCCCGAGTTTGCGAGCACTCGCGCCGATGAAATTGAAACGGCGTATTTTAAGAATAAACAGGAGAGAATTGAATATAAGAGTTTAAAATATAAGGGAAATCTGTTCAATACCTATCTTATTTTCGAGGTGGAGGACAATGTGTACTTCGTTGACCAGCACGCCGCGCACGAGAGGCTTTTGTACGATAAGCTGAAAGTTAAATTGCAGGAGCGCTATGTGATTCGTCAACCACTTTTAGAGCCATATCTGTTTTTTGCAAGTCCTGAAGAAAAGCGCTTTTTAGACGAAAATATCATCGTTTTGCGGAAAATGGGCTTTAATATTGCGCCCTTCGGACTTGAAGCGTATAGAATTGACGAAGTCCCCGCCGATTTATGGAATATAAACATCAAAGATTTCTTTACAGAAATTCTTTCGTGCATTGACGAGCTTAAGGAAATAAAACTTGAAGAAGTTTTAAAGGATAAGATTGCAACGACCGCCTGCAAGCACGCCATTAAAGGCGGGAAGAAGCTTGCCGATAACGAAATTGAGTCGCTTATTAAGATGATTGACGGCAATTTCGGCTTGAAATGCCCGCACGGTCGTCCCATTTGCGTTTGCATGAATAAGAAAGATTTCGAAAAAATGTTTAAAAGGATAGTATAATTTTGAACAAAGTCCTAGTTATCTGTGGCGCAACGGCGTCTGGAAAGACTTCTTTGGCGGTAGATTGCGCATTAAAATTAAATACACAAGTGATTTCAGCCGACTCGCAACTGATATATAGAGGTCTTGACATTGGCACGGCTAAACCAACCGAAGCCGAGAAGCGTGGAGTCAAGCACCATTTAATTGATATCGTTGAACCAAATGAGAGTTTTAGTGTCAGTGATTATAAAAACGCGGTTTTGCCGGTGTTAAATCGACTTTTAAGCGAAGGCAAAACTCCTATAATCTGCGGCGGAACGGGTTTTTATATAAATTCGCTACTTTTTGACTTGAGCTACGGCAATGTCGCTGCGAATGGCGGTATAAGAGAAAAGTACGCAAAAATTCTGGAAGAAGACGGGGCGCAGGCTCTATATGAAAGATTAAAGAGCGTTGACGCTGAGACAGCGCAAAAGCTTCACGTAAACGATACCAAGAGAATAATTCGCGCGCTTGAAATCTACGAAGTGAGCGGCAAGAAGAAGTCAGAGCAAAACGACAGCTTAACCCCTGTGTTTGATTATACGGCAGTCGCAATAAACTATCCGCGAGAGGAGCTATATAGTAGGATAGATAAGCGAGTTGACGAAATGTTTGAGCGTGGACTCGTAGAGGAAGTCCAAAAATTACTGAAAAGCGGAATAGATGAAAATTGTCAATGCATGCAGGCAATTGGGTACAAAGAAGTGGTTTTTGGGCTTAAAAATGGTAGTTTGAATAGTACTATGCGTGACATAATTAAGCTAAATACCCGTCATTATGCAAAAAGACAAATAACATTTTTCAAAAAATTGCAGGGTATACATTGGCTTGAACCTCAAGAGGGAACGGCGGATAAAGTTGCGGAGATATTAAATAATGACTGATTTAGAGTTTATTCAAAAGTGTGAAAATGCGCTTATTGACAAATTTAAAATTATAGATGAAATAGCCTATTTCAATCAGAAAAAGGTTTTAAAAGCCTTTCGTGACTGCAATATTGCCGTGCGTCATTTCAACGGAAGTACGGGTTACGGCTACGGCGATGAGGGTAGAGATACGCTCGGAAAGCTCTATGCCCAAGTCTTCGGGTGCGAGGCGGGCATAGTTTCTCCTCATTTACTTTCGGGAACTCATGCTTTAACCGTTGCCCTATTCGGTATTTTGAGACCTGCCGACACTGTACTTTGCATTACGGGAATGCCCTATGACACTTTAAGAGGTGTAATTTTCGGCGAAAATAACGGCTCTTTGAAGGATTTCGGCATAAATTTTGAATATTGCAATTTAAATAATAACGGTTCCTTTGATTTAAATGAAATAGAAAACAGACTTAATGAAAAAGTAAAAATGGTCTATATTCAGCGTTCGCGCGGATACGAGCTCCGTGACGCCTTTTCTTGCGAAGAAATAGGAATAATTTGCAAATTTATACGCAAAAACGGCTTTAATGGGTGTATTTTCGTAGACAATTGCTACGGCGAGTTCGTTGAAAAAATTGAGCCGAGCGAAGTCGGCGCGGATATAATAGTCGGTTCGCTTATAAAAAATGCCGGCGGAGGGCTTGCTCCGACCGGCGGGTATATCTGCGGCAAGGAGAAATATATAGATTTGATAGGTAAACGGCTTACAGCACCTTCAATCGGTTTGGAAGTCGGCTCATACGAGCAAAGTTACCGCAATTTCTATCAGGGTCTGTTTATGGCTCCGCATACGGTTGCGCAATCTTTGAAAACAAGCCTTTTAATAGGTAAGGCTATGGGCGAGCTCGGATATAAAAATTATCCTTCGCTTGATAAAATGCCTTACGACATTACCCGCGCAATACAATTTGACAGTGCCGACAAAATGGTAAATTTCATAAGAGAAGTACAGTATGCGTCCCCCGTTGACGGATTCGTTACTTGTGAACCTTGGGATATGCCCGGTTATGACGACAAAATTATAATGGCGGCTGGAACCTTTGTTTCGGGCGCGTCTATTGAACTTTCCGCCGATGGGCCCGTAAAACCACCTTATATCGCATATTTTCAAGGCGGATTAACCTACGAACACGGCAAATATGCATTAGAGCGAATTTTAAATAAATTATATAAAGAGGTATGATTTATGATTTTTTACAATAAAGATGGCAAACTTAATCAGATTAAGCATAAAGATTTTTCTTTGGAGAAAGATTTACAGAATCTGGTTGAAAGAAACCTTTTTTCACTTTTTCATCTTGAATTTTTAGCTTCTGAATTTAAAATTGATAGGTTTAGATTTGATAGTGTTGCCTTTGATCCCGAGACAAGTTCATTTATTATAATCGAATACAAAAGAGGTAAAAATGAAAGTTTAGTGGATCAAGGTTATGCATATTTGCATACAGTGTTAGATAGAAGGGCAGAGTTGGTCTTACTTTATAACGAAGTAAATTCCGCTTCTAAACTATCAAAAGACTTTGACTGGACGGCTACAAGGATTTATTTTATTTCCCCGCAATTTACTGAATATCAGAAAACTGCCACCGGTTATCAAAAGATGCCTTTCAAATTGTTTGAAATAAATAGCTATCACAACAACTTAATTACAGTTGATGAAATAAATGAAAATAAAATTAAAGAGGAACCTACAATTATAGCATGTAACAAAGATAGTGTAGATAGTGTTAAGCGTGAAATTATTGTTTATGAAGAGGATGACCATTTAAGTAAAGTGCCCGTTGCAATTAGAGAATTGTATTCAGATTTAAAAGATAAGATAATGGAATTTGGTGATTTAAATATTGAACCCAAAAAGAAATATATTGCTTTTAAGTATAATACTGATAATATTTGTGATGTAGAGTTTTTTAAAAGCCTAATAAAAGTATTTATTAATATAAAGTCAGGTATTATTAACGATCCATTAAAAAAAGTTCGTGACGTGAGCAATATAGGTCACCATGGTAACGGCGATTATAGTTTTGATTTAATTAGTCGTGATGACTTAGATTATCTAGTAAGTCTTATCAAGCAGTCTTATAATTTACATAAATAAAAAAGAGCTCGCAAGCTTTGTTTGCGAGCTCTTTTTTATTTATAATGTTAATACATCCCGCCCATATCGGGGTTTCCGCCCATAGGGGGCGCGGGAGGTGTGGGAATATCAGTTACTATACTCTCGGTTGTAAGCAGAGTTGCCGCAACGGATGCCGCATTCTGAAGAACGGAGCGCGATACTTTCGTGGGGTCTATAATACCGCTTTCAACCATGTCGGTATATCTGTTTTTGAGAGCGTCGAAACCGTAATTGACTTTTTTAGCTTTAAGTATGTTGTTTACAACGACTGAACCGTCAAAACCTGCGTTCTTAGCAATCTGACGAACGGGCTCTTCGATTGCTCTCATAACGATAGCCGCGCCCGTCTTTTCGTCGCCCTGCAAAGAAGCAACAAGTCTTTTGAGTTCGGGAATAGTGGAGAGGAGTGCAACGCCGCCGCCGGGAACGATACCTTCTTCGACAGCCGCGCGGGTTGCCGCAAGAGCGTCCTCTATGCGAAGCTTCTTTTCCTTCATCTCTACTTCGGTTGCCGCGCCTACGCTGATTACCGCAACGCCGCCTGCAAGCTTTGCAAGTCTTTCCTGCAATTTTTCTCTGTCGTAGTCCGAAGTCGTTTCCGCAATCTGCGCCTTGATGGAAGCAACACGTGATTTGATATCTTCAGCCGAGCCCGCACCGTCAATAATGGTGGTGTTGTCCTTGTCAACTTTAACCTGCGCCGCTCTGCCGAGCATATCGGGGGTTACGTCCTTAAATTCATAGCCCAAATCGGAGGAGATAACCGTGCCGCCCGTGAGAATTGCGATATCTTCGAGCATAGCCTTTCTTCTGTCGCCGAAGCCGGGAGCCTTAACCGCAACGCAGTTCAAAACGCCCTTTAATTTGTTTACGATAAGTGCGGCAAGCGCGTCGCCTTCAACGTCTTCTGCAATAATCAAAAGTCTTGCGCCCTGCTGAGCAATGGGCTCGATAACGGGAAGAATTTCCTGCAAAGAAGAAACTTTTTTGTCGGTAATGAGAATATAGGGATTGTCGAGAATTGCTTCCATCTTTTCGGTATTAGTTACCATATACGCAGAAGCGTACCCTCTGTCAAACTGCATGCCCTCAACGGTAGTGAGCTCGGTTGCCATAGTTTTGCCTTCCTCAACGGTAATGACTCCGTCCTTTCCAACAATTTCCATAGCATTTGCAATGAGCTCTCCGATTTTTTCATCGCCTGCCGAAATGGAGGCAACCTGCGAAATTGCAAGCTTGTTTTCAACAGGTTTGGAAATTCCCTGAATTTTGGCTACTGCCGTATCGACCGCGGAAGAAATTCCCTTTTTAAGAATTATAGGGTTTGCGCCCGCCGCAAGGTTTTTAAGCCCCTCTTTCACGATTGCCTGCGCAAGAACGACAGCAGTGGTAGTTCCGTCTCCTGCAACATCGTTGGTCTTGGTTGAAACTTCTTTTACGAGCTGTGCGCCCATATTTTCAAAGGGGTCCTCAAGCTCGATTTCTTTAGCAATGGTAACGCCGTCGTTAGTGATTAGAGGCGCGCCGAACTTCTTGTCGAGTACGACGTTTCTGCCCTTGGGACCGAGTGTAATTTTAACGGTATCTGCAACAATATTTACGCCGTTTTCAAGTAATTTTCTGGCTTCGTCGCCGTATTTAATCTGTTTAGCCATAATTTAATCTCCTTTAATTATTCAACAATTGCCAAAATATCGCTTTGGCGGATAATAGTATATTCCTTGTCGTCAACCTTAACTTCCGTTCCGCTGTATTTTGCAAGCAGAACCTTATCGCCGACTTTGACCTGCATTTTAACTTCCTTACCGTCAACAACACCGCCGGGGCCAACCGCAATTACAACGCAAGTGGCGGGTTTTTCCTGTGAAGCTGCCGTAAGGTAGAGACCGCTTTTGGTTTTTTCTTCGGCCTTGAGACCTTCGACAACAACTTTATCGAATAAAGGTTTAATAGTCATAAAAACAATTCCTCCGTTTTAATTCACAACTATTATATAAACTATGAAAAATAAACTTAAACACGAGAAGTTAAAAAATTGCAATTTTGGAAATATTATGCTACAATATTTTTGAACTTATTTTCGGAGCATATGTTATGGATAAGTGGGATAAAAGATTTATGGAGATGGCCGAGCTCATCGGAACCTGGTCAAGCTGCTATCAAAAACATAGACATATCGGGGCAATAATCGTTAAAAATAAACGCGTTATTGCAACGGGCTACAACGGCGCACCTCAAGGAATATCGAGTTGCGTTGATAAACAGGAGTGTTTAAGGCAAAAGCTTGATATCCCAAGCGGTACCAAACACGAGCTCTGTTATGCCGTACACGCCGAGCAGAATGCGATAATTCAAGCCGCAAGAGTGGGGTGCAGCGTAGAGGGATGCACTCTGTACTGTACGCATCAGCCCTGCGTAATATGTGCAAAAATTATTATCAATTCGGGTATTTCCCGCATCGTCTATAAAGAGGGCTATCCCGATAATTTCTCCTTGCAGCTCTTTGATGAGGCAGGAGTAAAACTTGAAAAAGTAGGAGAGATTTAATTATGCAAAATCCCATAGTAACTTTCAAAATCAAAGACGGCGGAACTATAAAAGCCGAGCTCTATCCCGAGAAAGCGCCCAATACAGTCAATAATTTTATTTCACTTGTAAAAAGCGGTTTTTACAACGGACTTATATTTCATCGGGTAATTGCGGGCTTTATGATTCAGGGCGGCGACCCGATGGGCAAAGGTATAGGCGGCCCGGGCTACTCTATAAAAGGCGAATTTACTGCCAACAAATTTAAGGGCAACGATATAAAGCACGAGCGCGGAGTGTTGTCAATGGCTCGCGCCATGAATCCCGATTCCGCAGGATCGCAGTTCTTTATAATGCACGAGAATTCCCCTCACCTTGACGGTCAGTACGCGGCGTTCGGGAAGGTAATAGAGGGGATAGAGGTAGTTGATAAAATTGCATCCGTTCAAACGGATTGGCAGGACAAACCTCTGAAACCGCAGATAATGGAAAATGTTACGGTTGAAACCTTAGGCACGGACTACCCTGCGCCCGTAAAATGTTAAGGAGATAAAATGATGGATAATTCTGTCTATCAAAACCCGTTAGTTGCGCGCTATGCAAGCAAAGCTATGTCGGAGAACTTCTCGGACAGCAAAAGGTTTAAACTTTGGAGAAAGCTGTGGATTGCGCTTGCCGAATCCCAAAAGGAGCTCGGACTCAATATCACGCAAGAACAGGTGGATGAGCTGAAAAAGTATGCCGACGACGTCAATTTTGAGGTTGCGGAGCGTTACGAGCGTGAAGTAAGGCACGACGTAATGGCGCACGTCCGTGCATACGGAGACCAGGCAAAATCTGCAAAGCCAATAATTCACTTGGGCGCAACGAGCTGTTTTGTGGACTGTAACTCCGAACTTATAATACTTTTTGACGCTATTGAAATAATTAAAGTCAAGCTTGTAAACGTAATCGACAAGCTTACGGCTTTTGCATTGAAATATAAAGACCTTCCCACGCTTGGGTTTACCCATTTACAGCCGGCGCAGCTCACAACCGTTGGCAAACGCGCAACCTTGTGGATACAAGATTTGACGATGGATTACAACAGCCTCGTCAACCTGCAAAAATCCTTCAAATTACGCGGTGTAAAGGGAACTACCGGCACACAGTCAAGCTTTATGGAGCTCTTTGACGGCGATGAGGAAAAGGTAAAGGAGCTTGAAAAGAAAGTCGTTGAAAAACTCGGCTTTGATAAGGTGTACGGTGTAACGGGACAGACTTATCCCAGAAAATTCGATTATAACGTACTTTGCGTGCTGTCACAGATTGCGCAGAGCGCATATAAATTCTCAAACGACATCCGCATTTTGCAGAGTATAAAGGAAATTGAAGAACCCTTCGAAAAATCGCAAATCGGTTCTTCGGCTATGGCTTATAAGAGAAATCCGATGAGGAGTGAGAGAATAGGAGCGCTTGCAAGATACGTAATTTCCCTTCCGATGAACTCCGCAATAACTGCCGGAACGCAGTGGTTTGAGCGAACGCTCGACGACTCGGCAAACAGAAGAATAGTCAACGCGCAAGCCTTTCTTGCGCTCGACGGAATTCTCAACATCTATTTAAACGTCAGCGAAAATCTCGTGGTTTACGACAAAGTTATATCAAATCACGTTGCGGCGGAGCTTCCCTTTATGGCTACAGAAAATATTATTATGGAGTGTGTAAAGGCGGGAGGCGACAGGCAGGAGATTCATGAAAGAATAAGAGTTCTATCTATGGAAGCAGGCAAAAACGTAAAGGAATACGGCAAGGAGAACAATCTCATTGAGCTTATTAAAGAGGACAATCTGTTTAAAGCCGTACACGGAAAACTGGATAAAATCATCGATAAAAAGAAATTTATCGGCAGAGCTCCTTCGCAAGTCGTAGAATTTATCAAACACGAAGTAGAGCCCATTTTAAAGGAAAATGCGGCAGTTTTGGGCAAAAAAGGCAAAATATTTATTTAAATGCATAGTACTATGCGACACATAACCGTATATTTTCAAATTAAAAAGATTGCATTAAGATAAAAAAATAAGTTCCGTAACTTAAACGGAACTTTGTTTGGCAGGGGAGACACGATTCGAACATGCAACCGACGGTTTTGGAGACCGCGAC
>JAFLVP010000001.1:158462-189357 GCA_022508265.1 Clostridiales bacterium | reverse complement strand
TGAACGCAACGCCCGTACCGCAGTTGTCGCCCATGTTGCCGAACGCCATCATCTGAACGTTTACGGCTGTACCCCACGAATAGGGGATGTCGTGGTCCATTCTGTAAATGTTTGCACGGGGGTTGTCCCACGAACGGAATACGGCTTTGACTGCCTCGAAGAGCTGTTCCTTGGGGTCGGCGGGGAAGTCCTTGCCGAGCTGCTTTTTATATTCTGCTTTAAACTGATTTGCAAGCTGTTTCAAATCGTCGGCGTCAAGCTCTACGTCTTGAGTTACGCCCTTCTTCTCTTTCATCTCGTCGATGAGCTTTTCGAAGTACTTCTTGCCGACTTCCATAACGACGTCGGAGAACATCTGAATAAAGCGGCGATAGCAGTCGTATGCCCAGCGGGGATTGCCCGACTTGGTTGCGAGTACTTCCACAACCTCTTCGTTGAGACCGAGGTTCAAAATCGTGTCCATCATACCGGGCATTGATGCTCTTGCGCCCGAACGAACGGATACTAAAAGTGGATTTTCCTTGTCGCCGAACTTCTTTCCGGCGAGCTTTTCAAGCTTGTCTACGTAGGTTAAAATTTCTTTCTGAATACTGTCGTTGATTTTTTTGCCGTCCTCGTAGTACTGCGTGCAGGCTTCGGTTGAAATCGTGAAGCCGTGAGGTACGGGAAGTCCGATATTGGTCATCTCCGCAAGGTTTGCGCCCTTGCCGCCGAGCAACTCTCTCATATTTGCATTACCTTCGGAAAAAAGGTAGCAATACTTCTTTGCCATAAATAAGTTATCCTCCGAATATTTTTATTTTTACTAACTTTAACATTTTAATATAATTTTAACCATTAAGCAAGCATTTGAACCGATGATGTAAAAATTTAACTAAATTGTAAAGTTTTGACTTTTAAAGAAAAAAGGGTGCAAATGCACCCCATTTAATATTTTAATATTTGTTTTAAAATAATCTTATGTATTCCGATAGACTGTTAAATGAATAATTGAGCTTATATGCGTAATATTCCCGAAGTAGCCTTAAGGCGCGTTTTTCGCCGTCGGCGGTTATAAAGTCCTCTTCAAAGGACTTGCCGTCCAACTTTCTCAATACATTGTATGTAACTCTGCTTGCGCCCGCACCACTTCCGCATTCCGCGCAAGTGAACGAGCCCGTTTCCATATCAAACCGCAGTTTGTCTACGCCTATCAAACTTTTCCCGCACTCCGAGCATTTGTCGGCAGTTAATCCGTAGCCCGAAAGCCTTAAAGCGCGAGCGAGAAAGTTTATTAAAGCCGTACTCTCCTCCCCCGCGCACATAGCGGCGAGGGTGTTTACCGCCTCGGAAAAGAGCTCGGCGCACTCGCTGCCCTCAAAGGACAGGGCGTTAGCCGCCTCGCACACGGCGCTTGCCGCGTAAAATTTATTTATGTCCGTGCGCAAATCGTAAAAGCTTTCGCACTCCGAACAGTTTATTACGGTGTACTTGTCCCCGCGCCTGACTAAAATATACTCCGCAAAACAAAAGGGCTGTGCCGCAAATTTTAGCTTGGCGTTCGGCTTTTTTACGCCCTTTATGCCCGCGGAAATTTTACCCGCCTCCGCCGAGAGCAGAGTGAGTATTTTGTCGTTTTCGCCGTAGTCCACGGCGCGTATCATAAGTGCGTTTAACTTAATTTCCATTTATATTATTATTAAAGCAATTCAAGTAACTTAAACTTTGGAGATGCGAGCAGAACGAGGCGCGCAAGCATTTTTGAAGGGGAGTTTACTAACCCGTAAATGACCCGAAAAAAGCGGAGCGCAACAAAGTTATGCGACGCAAATACAAAGTTTAATTAACCTTCGCCGTTAAGCCTTTTGTAGAGCATATAATAGCTGACATTGCCCGTTTTTTCAAACATCTTCCAGGCAAGCTCTGCCGCGTCTTTATCTCTTTTCATAGTGCGCCCCCTTTTTCATAGGTTGCGCTTAATATTAAAAATTATAACTGAAAAATTTACCGCAATGCACTTCCAAACCTGCTACTTTAACGCGCGGGCTTGCGATTGATTTTTGCGCGCGGCGACTGCGGCGTATACGGAAATACGCTAAACGGAGCCGCGCACGGAAAGCGGCGCAATGACGCCCGTTAAAGGTCGCCGAAAATGTCCTTTACAAGCCCGGGGCGGTTGCGCCAGTCTTCCTCTATGCGGACGTAGGTTGTCAGAAATACCTTTGCGCCCAAGAATTTTTCCATAGCCTCGCGCGCGAACGCAGAAACTTCCTTTATAGCCCTGCCCTGCTTGCCGATAATTATCGACTTGTGGTTGGCTTTTTCGCAGACTATGTCGAGGTTTATATCGTAAACGCCGTTATCCTGACGTTCGAATTTATTGATTACGATACCCACGCCGTGGGGAATTTCGTCGTCGAACTTCAAAAGAATTTTTTCGCGCATAATTTCGGCAATCATAAACTTTTCGCTCTTGTCCGAAACTATGTCCTCCTCTATGACCTTTCCGCCGTCGGGGAGCTGTTCGACAAGGTACGCCTCGAGTTTTTTAAGGTTTGTGTACTTTCTTGCCGATACGGGAAATATATCGCAGGTTATGCCGTTATCGTACATTTTTTTGACTTCTCTTGCGATATTTTCCTTGGGCATTATGTCTATTTTAGTGAACGCTACGGCGACGGGAATTTTGCCGTTTAAATATTTTTTTACGGTCTCCATATCGTTTTCGCTCACACCGTCGTGCCCGTCGAGTACGTATAAAATAAAGTCGGCGTCCTTTGCGGCGTCGTCCGTACTCTTCATCATTATATCGGTAAGATACGAAGAGCTTTTATAGAGCCCGGGTGTGTCCACGAACACTATCTGATACTCGGGCTTAGTCAAAACGCCCAAAACAGAGTTGCGCGTGGTCTGGGGCTTGGGGGAAACTATTGAAACCTTTTCGCCCACCAACACGTTTACAAGCGTGCTCTTGCCCGCGTTTGCTCTGCCTATTACCGCAACTATGCCCCCTCTCATCAAGCTCTCTCCAAATTGATTTTTTTTAGTATTTTCTCTTCCTTTTCCCGCATTTCCAGCTTGTCCCCGTCCGTCATATGGTCGTAGCCCAAAAGATGACACAGCCCGTGCGCCGCGAGGTAATTTATCTCTCTTTCGACGGAGTGTCCGTATTCTTCCGCCTGCTCTTTTGCGCGCTTTTGACAGATTGCAATACTGCCGAGGAATATCCCCCCCTCCTCGTCGAGGTCGGCGGGGTGTTCGCTTTTCAAAAGCTTTTTGCCGCGTATATTGTCGAGCGAGGGAAAGCTTAAAACGTCGGTAACGCTGTCGATATTCCGCTGTTCACGGTTCAAGGTCCTTATGTATTCCTCGTCAACAATTATTATCTCTGCGGAAAGAGGGCAGTCGCTTTCGACTTCCCCCTCAAACGCCGCGCCAAGCGCGGTAAAATCATAATCTTCACAAAAAATATTTATCATATATTGATATTTTTAAGTTTATTTTCTTATTTGTTGTGTTTGGATAGTACGAGCTTGGGATATGCAATTCTCTCGTGATATACGCCCGTAAGGTTGTTTACAAGCGTGCGGATAATTACCGAAAGCTCTTTAAGCGTTATGTCGCAGTCTACGAATTGGTCCATATTCATACGCTCTTCGACGAGGCTCTTTACGAGGGCTTCAACCTTCTCGGGCGAGCGGTCGGAAAGCGAACGCGCAGCCGCCTCCGAGGCGTCGCAAATCATAATTATTGCCGCAATCTTGGTTGTGGGCGTGGGACCGATGTACGAATAGTTTACGGGGTTCAAAGTGCCGTCCGAAAGCTTTAACGCCTTTGCGTAGAAATACTTAATGGGCATCGTGCCGTGGTGCTGAAGAGCTACGTCTGCAAAGATTTCGGGCAGGTGGTGGCTCTTTATAAGTCTTGCGCCGTCGCGGGCGTGCGAACGGATAATATCCACCGAAAGCTCGGGTGTGAGCTCGTTGTGCATGTTGTAGCCACTCTGATTTTCGGTAAACATTTCGGGGTTTTTGAGCTTGCCTATGTCGTGATAGTACGCCGCCGCCCTTGCAAGCTCCGCGTCCTCGTTTATGGCGATAGCGCAGGACTCCGCAAGCTGTGCAACCACTATACTGTGATTGTACGTTCCCGAAGCGTTCTCCTTGAGCTTTTTAATAAGCTTTGAGCTGTCCGAGGTTAGCTCTCTCAATCTGAACGTGGTCAGCTCTGCAAAAATCCACTCGAATACGGGCAAAAGGAACATAAACAGTAGCATAGAGAATATGCAGTTCAGCGCACTGTAGAGTAAAATTTCGCCCGCTCTTGTCCATATGCCCGTTTCAATATACGGCAGCTGCATTGCCATATTGAGCGTGATTACGGGAATAAACAGCACGAAAGTAACCATTACGCTGCCCATCCTCGTCTTGACGCGCTGAATCATAAATATTGCAACTATACCGCCGCAGAATATGATAAGAAGTCTTATTACGAGCTCCACCTGAAAGTCGCCGAGAAAGCCCGTTTGTTCTACGAGCAGGGTTAAGTATCTGTTTAATACGAGCACGAACGCAAATATGGTATTGAAGAAAATTGCGTCCTTGCGCTTGCAGAGCTTGCCCGCGAGAAGCGCGAACAGCAAAAGGGGGCGCGCCATTGAAAGGTCGTCGTCCTGCATATCCATTACCGCGCAGATTGAGTAGCAGACGAATATGAGAAGAAACAGCTCGGTAATCCTACTTCCGCTTGCCAAAAGGTTCTTGTTTTCGAAGAACAAATAGAAGTAAGTAAGTACGAAAATAACGACGAGGGCAATACTCACCGTAATTATTACGTCGCGGTTGTCGTAGAGTATCTTTGCAAAATCCCCCGTGCCGTTTCTCACGTAATTTCTTAAAAGAAGCATCAAAAATATGAGCAATGCCTGCAGTGCAACGCCGAATATAAACAGCAAAATGCTGACTGCTATTTCTTTGTGTGAAAGCTTTGTCTTATTCATAATTTTTACCTAACGTATAAAATATGTTTAATTATTTTTATTTTCTTCGGACTTTTCGTAGGCTTTTACAATCGACATTACGAGGGGGTTTCTGACTACGTCCTTATCCGACAGGATTATGACCTCTATCCCCTCTACGTCCTTTAATACGCCTACGGCGTGCTGAAGTCCGCTCCTCTTTCCCTCGGGCAAATCTATCTGCGTTATATCGCCCGTAATAACCATTTTGCTTCCGTCGCCGAGGCGGGTTAAGAACATCTTCATCTGCTCGCGGGTGGTGTTCTGCGCCTCGTCCAAAATTACAAAGGCGTTTGAAAGAGTTCTTCCGCGCATATACGCAAGGGGAGCTATTTCTATGGTGCCCCTCTCCATTAGCTTGGTATAGGTTTCAAGCCCGAGCATCTCCTGAAGAGCGTCGTATAAAGGTCTTAAATAGGGGTCAACCTTCGTCTGCAAATCGCCGGGGAGGAAGCCTAACTTTTCGCCCGCCTCCACCGCAGGACGGGTAAGAATTATTTTATCCACCTGCTTTTGCTTGAACGCCTGCACCGCAAGGCAGACCGCAAGGTAGGTTTTGCCCGTACCCGCAGGACCTATGCCGAAGGTAATCGGGTTTGCTTTAATTGCGTCTACGTACTTCCTCTGTCCTACCGTCTTGCACTTTATCGGCTTCCCGCGCGAGGTTATTGCAACCGTTCCCGACGAGAGCTTGGTAATATCGTGCGCCTTGCCCTCTTTCGAAAGCTCTATGCAGTAGGAAACCCTGCCCCTGTCAATGCTGTCCGCACTGTCTGCAAGCGCAATCAGGCTTTCGAGCACGGAGTACGCCTGATTGACCTTCTCCTCCTCTCCGCTGACGACGAAATTTACCCCGCTTACGCGAATTAAAACGCCGATATCCCGCATTATGAGGCTTATGTTTTCATCAAATGTGCCCAAGACGCGCTGTAGCTTGTCCGCGCTCTCCGCACTTATCTTTTTTACGCTTTCGTCCATATATTTCCCGAACCGAACATTTAAAACTCCGGTTATGTTAAGTTAATGCTTATTTTGTGCAAGTATGTATAATTTAAAACGTATATCACTCCGTCCGCCGTTGGAGTAACGTAGTGGGTCTTTTCAATTATTTCTCCGTCCTCGAGCAATAGCGAGGCATACGCCTCTTTGAGGCTTTGCTCGCTCTCCGTTTCAGCAAAGTATTGGGAGGTCGCTCGGCACTCGATTTCGGCATAGCCCGCCGCGATACAGTCCACTTTCTCTTCCCCCGCGAGCGTATATGGGAA
Source organism: Clostridiales bacterium (assembly GCA_022508265.1). Classification (GTDB taxonomy): domain Bacteria; phylum Bacillota; class Clostridia; order Christensenellales; family Borkfalkiaceae; genus Coproplasma. The sequence goes on along the minus strand of JAFLVP010000001.1, from coordinate 183,096 downwards.
AATGAGCGTTGAGCCCTTTTCTACGGAGTCCCCTTCCTTGACCGCCTCCGTTCCGCAGATGGCGACAAGCCTTAAAACCTTGCCGGCCCTGTCCGAAATAAGAGAGGAATTTAAAAGCGCACCGCTGTGTTCGGTGTCCACCTGAACGTCAACCGTTAAAACACTGCCCTTTTTTGAGATGTTGCAGAAAGTCACCTGCGGCAGGGCAAGTATCCGCCCCGTTGCCCGAGCGGTGTTGAACGAGGAATACAGCTTAAACTCCCCCGCGCCCTCGGATTGAATTATGCGCCTTACCTCGGGTTCGAGATAGCTTCCGCTCCCGTCTACTTCTATTTTGAGCATATAGAAATCGGACAAAGCCGCAAGCACAATAAAAGCTGCCGCGCCCAAAAGCAGTCCCGCGCGCAATTTCATAAAATCGAACGCGCGTTTTTTCGCGCTTTTTTTTACGACTTTTATATTATAACACGGTTTTGCGAAAATTGCAAAAACTTTTTCTATATCTTTGTCCGATACAAAAAATAGAAACTTTGCCCCCTCTTTTTTGCAGTTGTAGACGGTAATTTGTCCCCTTTTGAGCTTTGAAAGCGCACTTTCCGCTGTTGATATTATACAAATTTGAGTTAAATCAGTCAATTTGAATACCCTCTATATTTCCCTTTATGAAAATATCCTCTTCAAAATATTTTCCCACCTGCATATCCTCGCCCGAAAGAGTTATGTCAAACTTCTTAAGCCGAAGCACTATTTTCTGCGGAGTGTACTCGGCTATACTCTTTACGCTTTGAAAATATCCCCCGAAGCGGGGCACCACCGTAAAGGATTTTAAAGTGTCCCCTCCCAGCTCTTTGATAATCTGTTCCAAAAGTTTCATATAATAATCTATGCTTGAAAATTTAAGAAAAAACCGCTTTTTAGTTTGTTTTAGACAAAATGTGTGCGGGTTTTTGTTGCGTTTTTCTTTAAAATTTTAACAAATGGCAACCAAAATTCTTTTTACAAGCTTAAAGGGCGGAGTCGGGGTCACGACCTGCTGTATAGGTGTCGGGCTTGCGCTTGCCGAGGCGGGCGGGCGCACTTTGATTGTGGACGGCGACTCGGTGTGCGGAAGCGCGCTGACTGTTGCCGGGCTTGCGAATATGCAGGTTTATACCCTATCCGACTACGAAAAGGGCGCGTGCCGTGCCAAACAGACTTTAATCAGCCACGCAAAGAGTTCGAATTTATATATTATGCCCTCCGTAGGGCTGTCCGACGAACGGGTTTTCGCGCGGGCGGTTGCCGACGTGGACGGGCTGTTCGACTACATATTTTTGGATAAGGTCTATTCCGCGCCCTGCGACGAGGCGGTAATCGTTACCGAGCCGTACGCTCCCTCCATTAAGTGCGCCGACGTCAGCCGTTCGTATCTTGCCGACAGCGGGGTAAGAGAATTAGGGCTGATAGTGTGCAAATTGAGCGGAGCGCAGATACTCGGCGGCGAGGTAATGTCGGCAAATCAGATTTCAAACCTTCTACACCTGCCCTTAAGGGGGATAATTCCCGAGGACTTGACCTTGTCTTCGGGTAAATGCAGAGATACCACCTCCCGCGCGTACTCGCTTGCGGCGGAAAATTTAGCGGGCGGCAAACGGGGTTTGCCCGACGTTACCCGACAATTTTCAGGCTTGAACGGATATTTTAAAAGAAAGATGAGGCAAAAAATATGAACAATCTGACGGCTTCGCTCTCGCTTGACAGAGAAGATATGACGGAATTTGCAAGACAGCTGTTTTTAAAGGATATCAAGCGTGTAATTGAAGAATACTTTGAATGTGACGAGGCTGCAAGCCTACAAATAACCCGTGCAGAGGAGGGTTTTTTGGTCTGCGTACTCTTTTCCGCAAGGCGGATAAAAACAGTTAAAAATCCTTTATAACAAGTTCACAAAATTTGCTTGCTATTCTGCGCGAGCAAATTTTCGTGAGTTCGTTTTAATTGTAGCAACAGACAACGGCGGCGGCACGAAACGTGCCGCCGCCGTTTATAATTAACCCTGTCGGGTTTTTATTATTTCAACTACGTCTTTAAGCTCCTTATCCTCTTTGGTTACGGTATTTTCCGTCTGAACGAGGGTACAGCCGTCTTCAGCCGTGAGCCCTATATCGTGTATGCACTTGCCGTTCGGCCAATAAATTTTGGCGCAGGTCAGCTTTAAGACCTCTTTTGTCCAGCTGTTCACATACATTGACTGCATTATGCCCTTGCCGTACGTTCTGCCCGGCGAGGACTGCCCGATATAGTCGGATATGAATATATTTTCGTAACTGCATATGCCGTAGTCTACGAGCACGCCTATAAGCGCCTCCGAAGCGCTTGCCGTACCCGAGTTTGCAAGAATATAGACCTGCACGCCTTCGCCTATCTTTTGGGGGTGGTTGCCGCAGTAGTATTTTTCCGACTTTCCCCCCTTATACACCGCCGTCATTGCAACCTTGGATGCGGATTTCACAAAATACCCGCCTATGCTCTGCATTACGTTTACGTACCCGCCTCCGTTGCTGCGCAGGTCCAAAATAAGGGTGTTCATCGAATAGGCATTGAATTTTTCAACTACCCTGCCGAACTCGTTTACCGCTCCGCCGTAGAACTGCGACAGCTTTATATACGCCGCGTCCTCTGGCAGAAAGTCCAAGCTTAAATCTTTATTTTCAAACAGGGCAAGGCTGTCGCCCACAGACGAGCGGAACTCCCAGCCCGTGTCTTTCGTGCGCATGGTTACGTAGCTTTGGGTAAAGCTCTCTTTCGAGAGGGTATATTCCCCGTCCTCCGTCCTTAAAATAAACTGCTCGCCCTTTGCGCGTGCGGCTATGAACTCGGAAAATTGCGCGTAATTTTCAAAGGTCACGCTCTCGCCGTCGACCTCGCCGCCGATAATAATATCGCCCGTTTTAAGCCCCGCCTTGAGCGCGGGGGAATTGCCCGAAACGGAGACAATCAGCGCACCTGCCCCTTCTATCTGCTGAAGGGAAACGCCTATTCCGTAAAACTCGCCCGCGTTGCTCTTTATGACCTCGTCGTACTCCTCCTTTGTGTAATAGGCGGAGTATTTATCCAAAAGAGCGGCAAGCGCGGCAGGGGTTTTCTCCTCTGCAAGGCTTGGGTCGAATTCGCCCCCGACGTAGTTTTTTTCTATTGTTTCAAGCGCCCAGTCGTACGACGACTGAATAATACAGCCGCCGAAAACGACGGAAAGCCCAAGTATAATAGCCACAAAAAGGCATATTGAAATTTTAAAAAAATTTGATTTCTTTATATCTTGATACATATTATTTTATTGCGTATAAGCTGTGCAGAATTTCAAAGGTTACAGCCATTTTAAAATCCTTTAAATCCAGCCCCGTCTGCCTGCGTATGGCGTTGAGCCTGTATAACAGGGTGTTTCTGTGCATATACATCGCACGGGCGGTTTTGGCGACGTTCATCCCGTTTTCCAAAAAGCAATTTACAGTACTCATCATAGTGGGGTCCTCGAATACTTTTGCAAGGTTTTTGACGTCGCACCCCGAAAAGATTTTTTCCTTTTGCGATTTTGTCATCAGCGAGGTAATTTCCGCAAGCTCAATAATCTTTGTCGCTTTTCCGCCTTCGAAATTAAGATTGCTTTCCCCGTAACTTTTCGCCTGCATAATTCGTCCCTTAATTTAAAATATTTTTAATCTATTTTACTATTTTATTCACACAATTGCAAGACTTTAAGCATAAAAACCTCTTTTCAATCAAGCCGTAAAATATTGTATTCGGCCGTTTGGTATTAAACTTCCGATTTTGCGTAAAATGTTATTAGAAAAATCGCAAAAACGCGTTAAATAAGGCATATTCCCGCCCCAATTTTAAAAGAAAAAATTTTTTATGCTGTTTTAAAGACTTCCTACAGTCAATAAAAAACCCTAATTTAAGACAAATTATTGTGTTTTATTCTTGACATATTATAAGGTTTTGTTATACAATATCATTGAATATATAGACGTAGATTTTTACATAAGCGTTTAAATAATTTTTTCGGAGATCAACTATATGGCAGACAATCAGAAGAAGTCCACCAAAACCTTTGCCGTAATTACATACGCCATTATTCTCGTGTGTCTTTTGGCAGGGCTTTTGCTCCCTCCCAATTTCTTTCAAGGAGACTACAATGCCGTAGTTTGGCAGATCCCTCACGCGCTTAAATGCGTGGGCGTTGACTGGGCGAAAGGCGCAGAACTCGTCAACCCCTACACTATTACCTTATGGGGCGGCGAAGCGTTTGAAATCGGCGGACTGTTCCTGCTTTTATTCGCGCTCGTTTGCGTTGTTGCACTTGTTACACTCTTTATCGTTTTATTCGGCAACAAAGAAAAAAATACCTCGCTTAAAAGCGCAAAATTTATAGCCGTTATAAGCACGATAGTTCTTTCCGTGCTCCTCTCAATGCAGATGGCAACTTTCTCTTTAATGAGCGGTTACGAGCTTGGAGGTTCCTGGAATATTCCCCTTCTGATTGCCTTCGGCGGTTCGCTTGTAATGCTCTTCGTTCAAAGCATCTACGAAAAAGGCGGCTCCGGCTTTGTAAAGACTTTGCTTACAATCTTCAGCTTGCTTACAATAGTACTCTGCCTCTTCTCGTTTGCGGCGATTGTTCCTCAGCTTGCAGACGCGTTGAAGGATCTTTTAAAGGACAACGCCCAAATTCTTGCCTGGACGACGGAGACGGGCGAACCCCTCGGTTCCATTTGGTACCACCTGTCGGTTCCCTTCTTTGAGAACTACGGCGACTTCGTAGGCAAGCTCGGCTCGTGGGATAAGTCGGTAATTTCAATATGCATGCTCCTTCTCGGAGTTCTGATTTTGGTAAACTTCTTCCTCGACGTTTGCGGACTTGCTAAACAAACCAATCGCAAAATGATAATTGCAAACCTTATAAGATACGGCGTTGAAGTACTTCTTGCTTTGGCAGTTCTTATAATCGGCAAATTGGTATCGGGATACGAAATCGGTTTAATTTGCTATGCGCTCATAGCTCTTGCCGTTCTGCCCGTAGTAATCAACATTTTCCGCCTGCTTGCCTTCAAAGAGAAAAAGGAGGACAAGAAGGCTACGCAAAAGAGCGAGGCTGCAGCTACCGACGCTTACGAACCTGCACCTCAACCCGCTGACGCACAGCCCGCGCCCGCTGTAGCCGATAAACCCGCACAGCCCGCACCCGTTGCGCAGAATACGCCCGCGCAGCCCGCTACACAGCCTCAAGCTCAAACACAGCAGCCCCACGCAAAACAGCAGGCCGCCGCTCCCGTTGCTTCACAGAACGAAAAAGTATACGCGCCCGTCATTTACAGCGGTCCCCGCGACGAGTTTATAGATACTCTTTCCAACGAGCAGAAAATCGAGTTCTCGAGAGTGTTCTTGGAGCACCGCAACGGAAATATTCAGGGCGTACCCGATTACGTGCTTGAAGGCGAAAACGAAAAGTTCTTCAAATCGCTCTTCATCTACTATGCGCGCGTACGCGGACTCGTTTCCGACGGGCTTATGAATAAGTTCTACGAAAAGGTCAGCGCACTTAATGGTAACTAAAATAAACCAAACCGCGCACGGATACCGTGCGCGGTTTTTAAAATTTTACAGCAAACAAAAACAGCTCTTATACGGGCTGTTTTATTTTTTTATATATACCGTAAGGGCTTTTCCGTTTCGCTCTATCTCGCCTATGCACACGCTTTTTACGATGTACAGCCCCCTCCCGCTCTCGGACAGCAAATCGGGCAGAGTTGCCGAGATTGCAAACGAACCGTCCGCAGATGTCACGGTAATGCGTATTCTGTCCGAAAGAATTTCGCCCTCGAAAGTCGCCTCCGCACTGCCGTGGCGTATGGCGTTTGTCATTAACTCGCACCCTGCAAGCCGACTGAAAAATATGGCGTCCTCTCTTACGCCTTGGCTTTTGAGTTGGCTTGAAAAGACGGAAAGGCTCTCGCTCATACTTATTAAGTTGTCGGAAACAAACGAGTATTTCACAGCAAACTTTCCTTCAATTTAGCTACTATTTTGCGCTCCGCACGGGAGACGAACATCTGACTTACTCCCAAAATCTGCCCGACCTCGGTCTGGGACTTGCCCTGCAGGTATCGAAGAGAAATTACCTTTTTTTCTATGTCGTCGAGCTTGGCAATTTCCGTCTTTAAAGACTCTGAATCTTCAAACCTTTCAAAGGAGTTGCCCTCGTCGCTGATAAGCTCGTAAAGGGGCGCGTCGTTTTCGCCGTTCTCCCCTTTGGGGCGCGAATCGAGGGATAGAGGCGCCTTGCACTCCAAAGCCTCGATAATTTCTTCCTCGGTGTGCCCCGTGAGTGCGGCAAGCTTTTTAACGGAGGGCTTTACGCCGTTTTGAGAATAGTATTCGTCAGTCGCCTTTTTTATATCCGCGGCTACGGCGTACACCCTTCTCGGGAGCCTTACGGCGCGCGAATAGTCGCGGAAATAATTTTTAATCATCCCCGTGATTGTAGGTGTTATGTACGTAGTGAACTTGTTGCCAAGCGTGGGGTCGAATTTTTCAACTCCGGCAATTAACGCCTCGCTTGCAATCTGATACAAATCGTCGTAGTCCACTCCCCTGCCCGAAAACTTTTTGGCGAGAATTTCGGCTATATACAGGTATTGTTCAACGAGCTTATTCCGAAGTGCCACGTCCTTCGTTTGGGCATACCTCAAAAAGAGCTCGTCCGCCTCCTCTTGTTTCAGCATATTTTAAGACAAACTCTCTCTATAATATCTCCGCTGCGCTCGATTGCGCAGTTTTCCATAAGCGCGGATATGAGGGCGAGCGAAAGCTCGTTCTCTCCCTCTTTGGGCTGTCCGCCAATCCCTTCTACGGTGCATAAAACGCCGCCAAGCGTATTAAATGTTATGCCGACCTCTTCGAAACCGCAGTTCTTTAATATGAGAACGCTCTCGGTTACGCACACCTTGAAGTCTTCCGCCGTATCCAAGTCTATTTCTTTAAGGGCGGCAACCGCGCCTGCGGCAAGCCTCAAAGCCGTTAAATATTCGTCGTCTTTGAGGTTGAATTTTACAAAAAACTCCTTCATTAGCGTATCTCCATAAGCGTGTTGAGTGCGCAAATTTCAAACAGCTTTCTCACGTTAGGCTTCACGTTTTCAAGCACCACCGAAAAACCGTCCTCTTTGAGCTTTTTGTAAATTTTTACGAACGTGCCAAGCGTTGTGCTGTCGATAAAGGTCAAAGCGGCACAGTCGAACACTATATCCTTTTTATCGTGCTCGTACGCCGCCATTACCTGCGCGTAAAAATCGTCACTCGTTGCCGAGTCTATCTCACCGTAGAGCGAAAATAAAAGTGCGCCTTCCGTTCCGTTCAATTTTACCTGTTGCATATTTTTACCACCGTAATATTTATATATATTTTATAACCAACGGACGAGTGTGAAAAACACTCAATTTTCTTTTTTTTGAGGGAATTGTATATTCTGTCGGCTTTCAAAGGTCCTTCCGCTCAAATATTTAAGCTTGCCCTCTGTAAATATCGTAAGCTTTTTGGCAAGCAACGCCTGACGGGACAGCCCGTATTTTTTATTTAAAGTACTGTCGCCGTACTTGCCGTCGCCGAGCACGGGACAGCCGATATGCGCCATATGCGCGCGGATTTGATGGGTTTTGCCCGTGTGCAGAACAATCTCGGAAAGCGCGATATCCCCACGCTCCTCTATGACGCGGTAGTCGGTCAATATCTTAACTCCGCCCCTTTGGGGATTGTCGAAAATTTTAACTTCCGAAGCTTTCGCATCCTTGACAAGATAGGCAGAGAGCTTGTCTTGCTTTTTTATAAATGCGTTTTTTAATATTGCAAGATATATTTTTTGTGGCTTTTGCTCTTTAAAGGCGTTTATAAGCTCCTCCTGCGCCTCTTGGGTTTTGGCGAATATCAGAAGCCCCGCCGTGTTCCTGTCCAGTCTGTGGACGGGGAAAAAGCCCTCTCCGAGCTCGAATAAAAGCCCCTCGCTCGTCACGCCCGAAAGCTTGTCCGCAATATAAATATTTTCGTCCTCGAAAATGACTTCGTGGCTGATTTTTGCCTCCTGCGCGGGCGTGGTGTAGTAGGTAACCGAGTCGCCCTTAAAAAGGGCAATATCCGAGCTTACCCTTTTTCCGTTTACCTTTATATCTTTCGCGCTCAAAAGCCGTGAGAGGCAGAACGCGCCCTGCGGAAATACGGAGTCGGTAAACTCTTTCAATTTGCAGTTTTGAGTTACTTCAAATGTTTTCATAGTATCAGATTGACCGCATACGCGGCGGTAAAAGCTATTAAAAGCTGAACAATTACGCATTTGAGCGTGAATTTGAGCCCCGCCTCTTTGACGGAGGCAGACAGCGCGGAGACGCACGCGGGACACGCAAGCATAAAGGTGCACATTGCAAGAGCCGAGCCGAAGGAGAGCGAAAGCCCCTCGGGAATAAGCAAAAGCACGGTTGCCGCGACGTTTTCCTTTGCGATAAAACCGCACAGAGCCGCATATGCGAGCCGCCAGTCCTTAATTCCCATAGGATAGAAAAGGGGCGCGATTATTTTGCTGAACGAGGCTAAAATACTCCCGTTCGGTTCGACGTAAACAAACGAAAACGAGAAATGGGATAAAAACCAGTTTATCACGCAAAATAGCGTGACTATTCCCGCCACCTTTATTATAAACCCTTTTAAGTGAAAAAACAACTTAAAAAATACGGCTTTTAAAGAGGGGAAAATTACAGGGGTGACCTCGGAGAGCATGCCCTCTCCACCGCCCTTTATAATTGCAGAGGCGATTATCGACATACCGAGCCCCAAAAAGTACAGACAGCAGACTGCGGGAAAGGGATTTTCAAAGAGTGGAGTTAAAAATGTTAAAAATACGGGCAGCTTTGCGCCGCAGGGCACAAAAGGTAATACTGCTATCGTGCGTTTTTGCGCGTCGGTTGTGGAATAGCCGCGGGTTGTGAGTATTGCCGCCGCAGTGCACCCAAAGCCCGAGACGAGCGAAAACGCCGCCCGCCCCGAAAGATGAACCTTTTCAAACAGCCCGTCGGTTGCAAAGGCGAGCGCACTCATAATTCCGCTTTCGTCGAGGATTGTCAAAAATAAATATAAGACCGCAAGCTGCGGCAGAAAGGAAATTACACTGCCCGCCCCGCCGAAAATTCCCTCCTCCAACAGTGAGATGAGCGCAGGATTGCTCATATGCGCGGTTATCGCTTTGCAAAGAGTGTCGCAGATAAAGCTTTGGGTTATATCCTTTAAATACGCGCCTATCATAGCCGGATGAAAGGCGATAAAGAACATAAAAATTATGGATATAACGAACACAAACAGCGCGAAAAAGCGGTTGTATAACAGTCTGTCCGCCTTTGAAATTTTTAAATTGCCTCCGCTGTACGCCTCGTTCAGGGGAATATTTTGCCTTTCAGGCTTTTCGTAGTTTCCGCTTTCTATAATTTTTTTTAGTTTTTTGGGAGCACAGTCGTAGACGGGAACGCCGAGGTGTGCGGAGAGCTTTTGAGTATCTACCCATCCGCCGCGCCTTTTCAGTGCGCCCGTTTTAGTGAGATAAATTATGACCTTTTTATTGCCAGAAATTATGCGTTTGGTTAAATTCAGACTGTTTTCGAGGGTGAGCGCGTCGATTACGTTTACGGTTAAATCTGCGGACTTTATCTCGTCGATTGCCGACTGCTCTTCCATTGAATAGGGACTGTACGAGTAGGTTCCGGGCACGTCGGAATAGGTTACACTCTTTACCTTTTTGCGGGCGGGCGAGGTGGTTACGCCGTGAAAGTTGCCCGTCCTTAAATTGCTGTTTGTAAGGGCGTTAAACAGGGTTGTCTTGCCCGCGTTGGGGTTTCCCGCGAGAACTACGTTCATATTCCCTCCTCTGTTTTAACAAAAATCTTGGTTGCAAGGCTCTTTCTTATCCCGACCCGCACCGCGCCTGCCATTAAAAGTACGCTCGAGCGGAACAGGGAATAGGACAGAACCTCTATCTCCTCCCCCTCTTTTATGCCGAGCGAAAACAGCCTTGCCCTTGCTCCGCCCTCTATGTTTATGCGCTCTATTTCAGCGCGTTCGCCCCTCTTTAAATCAAAAACAGTCATAGAATAAATCTATGACTGTCTATGGCGAAAAATGTTTTATTTTGAATTTTAAGTTTAGGGGAGCCAAACTTAAATGCGCTTTACGAGTGTTAGGGTAACAAGGTCGCCGTTGATGTTCTGCTCCTTTGTAAAGCCGTCGGCGGCGCCTTTTTCTATCTTCTCTGCGAGGACGTCGCCTGCAAAGCCGCCCTTTTCAAGCATCTTTAACGCCCTGCCCTGCGCCGTGTAATAGACCTCTATTCTGTCGGTTACCTCGAAGCCCGCCTCCTTTCTCATATTCTGAATACGGGAGACAAGCTCACGCTCTACACCCTCGTCTATGAGCTCTTCCGTGAGTTGTGTATTTAGGGCAACGGTAATTCCCTTGTCCTCTGCCGAGGCAAAGCCCTGCGCGCTCTCGGTAAAGATTTGCAAATCCTCCTGCAAAAGCACTATGTCCTCGCCCTTTATCGTGTAGCTGCCGCCGTTTCTGACCGCGTCAACAACCTCTTTTGCGTTGCAGCTATTCAGGAAAGCGGAGATTACGCCGAGTTTTTTTCCGTATTTGGGTCCGAGCGTTTTAAGCTGGGGCTTTAATTTGTAGCTGACGTATTTTTGCGCGTCGACCGCGGTGCGGAAACTCTTGACGTTGAGCTCGTCCAAGACAACGCTAATCTCTTCGTCCGAAAGCTTTATATTTCTTTCGGATACGACGAACATCTCCGAAAGGGGCTGTCTGTTTTTGAGATTGCCCGCATTTCTTGCGGACCTGCCGAGAATTACTATCTCCAAAACCTCGTCCATGCCCTTTTCCAAGGTCTTATCCACGTAAGACTTGTCGCATACGGGGAAGGAACACAGGTGTACGGACTCGGGCGCGTTTTTATAGAACGCGGGCACGAGGTTCTGATACATCATTTCGGCAACGTACGGGGTGTAGGGCGCGGTGAGCTTTGCAAGCGTAATAAGGGCGGTGTACAGCGTAGTATAAGCCGATTTCTTGTCCTCGGTCATCTCCGAGCCCCAATATCTGTCTCTGCCGCGGCGCACGTACCAATTCGAAAGGATATCCGAAAATTCCTGAATTGCGCGCGCACTTTCGCAGATTTCGTAGTTTTCGAGTCCCTTGTCCACCTCTTCGCACAGCGTGTTGAGCTTGGAGAGTATCCACTTGTCCATAAGGCTCAACTTGCAGTCCTTTAAGGCGTATTTTGAGGGGTCGTAGCCGTCAATCTCTGCGTACAGGACGAAGAACGCGTAGGTGTTCCACAAAGTGCCTATATACTTGCGCTGTGCCTCTGAAACGGCTTCCTCGTAGAAGCGCGACGGAAGATGCGGCGCGGACGATGTGTAGAAATGCCAACGCACGGCGTCTGCGCCCTGCTTGTCCAAAACGCTCCACACGTCCACGACGTTTCCCTTGTGCTTGGACATCTTTACTCCGTTTTTATCGTTCACGTGTCCCAGAACCACGCAGTTTTTGTAAGGCGATTTGCCAAAGAGTATAGTGTTAACTACGAGCAGAGTATAGAACCAACCGCGGGTCTGGTCGACCGCCTCCGAAATGAAGTCGGCGGGAAAGGTCTGCTCGAATAATTCTTTATTTTCAAACGGATAGTGATACTGCGCGAAAGGCATTGAGCCCGAGTCAAACCAGCAGTCGATAACCTCGGGTGTGCGGTGCATTTCGCCGCCGCACTTTTTGCAGGTGCAGGTCAATTTATCGAGGTAGGGTCTGTGAAGCTCTATCTCTTCGGTTTCGGGAAGTCCGCACCTCTCTTTGAGCATCTTTTTACTGCTTATAACCTCTATTTCGCCGCAATCCTTGCACTCCCAGACGGGCAGGGGTGTTCCCCAATATCTGTCGCGCGAAAGACCCCAGTCTATAACGTTTTCAAGGAAGTTGCCCATTCTGCCCTCTTTGATGTTGTCGGGCATCCAGTTTACAGAGCGGTTTGCCTTTATTATCTCGTCCTTGACTGCCGTGACTTTTATGAACCAGCTCTTTCTTGCGTAATACAAAAGAGGCGTGTCACAGCGCCAGCAGTGGGGATAATCGTGCTCATAGGGCAGAACCTTGAATAAAAGTCCCTTGTTTTCGAGCATTTCGAGTATGGTTTTGTCGGCTTTCTTGGCAAATACGCCGTTTAAGCTTTCAAACCGCTCGTCAAAACAGCCCCGCTCGTTTACGAGCTGAACTACGGGAAGATTGTATCTCTTTCCGACCTTGTAGTCGTCCTCGCCGAATGCGGGCGCGATATGAACTACGCCCGTGCCGTCCGACATGGTTACGTAGCTGTCGCACACGATATAGTGGGCTTTTGCCTGCGCATTTGCGGGGGATATGCGGGAAATTTCCTTGACCGTTTCGTCAAACAGAGGCTCATATTCGAGCCCTTCCCACTCCTTGCCTTTCTTTTTGGAAATTACCTTGTACTCCTCGAAGTGCTTTGCTACGAGCGCGGAGGCGAGAATATAGTTTGCGCCCTCCGCCTCTATTTCAATATACTCCTCGTCGGGGTTCATACAAAGCGCCACGTTCGAGGGGAGCGTCCAAGGGGTAGTCGTCCACGCGAGAATATACGCGTTGTCCCTGCCCTTTATTTTAAAGCGGGCGACCGCAGAGTTTTCCTTTACCGACTTATAGCCCTGCGCGACCTCGTGCGAGGAGAGCGCAGTTCCGCAGCGGGGGCAATAGGGAACGATTTTGTGACCCTTGTACAAGAGCCCCTTTTTGTGCATTTTGCCGAGAGCCCACCACTCGGACTCGATATAGTTGTCCTCGTAGGTGACGTAGGGGTTTTGCATATCCGCCCAATAGCCGACGCGGGACGACATAGCCTCCCACTCAGACTTATATTTCCAGACGGATTTTTTGCACTGCTTAATAAAGGGCTCTATGCCGTAGCTTTCTATCTGCGGTTTGCCGTCGAGACCGAGGGTTTTTTCCACTTCGAGCTCTACGGGAAGTCCGTGAGTATCCCAACCCGCCTTTCTTAAAACGTGACAGCCCTTCATTGTTTTATATCTCGGAATTAAATCCTTGATAACGCGGGTTAAAACGTGCCCTATATGGGGCTTGCCGTTTGCCGTGGGAGGACCGTCGTAGAAGGAGAACTCCCTCTCTCCCTCGTTCTTTTGAACGGATTTTTCGAATATTTTATTCTGTTCCCAGAACGCCTCTATCTCCTTTTCTCTTTGAATAAAGTTTAAAGACGTGTCTACCTTCTTATACATAACGCACCTTTTGTGGTTTTTTTAAATTATATAAAATGCTGCAAAAAAAGTAAAGCAAAACTCTCTAAAAAAATTATAGCGCGGAAAAATCCGCGCTATATTTTTTAAGTTGTAGCATTGTTTTGACTGTAGCCTTCAATTATTCAACGAAGTCTTCCCAGTCGTCGCCTTCGTAGTAGTCGTCGAAGCCTGTCTCGTCGTAACCGCCTTCATAGTAATCGCCGTAATAGATATTTGCGTTGTTTTCGCTTGCTGCCTTCAACGCTGCTTCAAGCGCCTTCTTGTTCTTCCTTGACATACTTATCAATACTATGATGAAGATAAGAAGTATTACTATTATTGCTATTATGAGGAGGGTTGTGGTATCTAACTTGAACCCTGCTCCGGTATTATTGTCGCCGGGAACTTCGGGCACTTCTACGGAGAACGTGAACGTCTTTGTCAAGCCTTCGGAACCGTCTGCCCACATGTACTTGTTGCCGTTGAGTATCCTTACGGTTACGATGTACTCGTTGCCGACCTTTACAGCAGTGTATCCCATCGTCTTGGAATCATAGTTCATTATGATTTCGGTTATATGTTCGGGACTTATGAGATACGTGCCGTTTGCCTGAAGAATGAAGATGCTCTCTAACTGCTCTGCCGTCAGGTTGTCGGCAAACAGGCTCTTAACGGGAACTGCAAGCTTACCTTTCTCGATGTTGAGCTCGAAGCTGTTGTCCTTTTCGGAATCCTTGAACGAAGCGTCGCCCTCGTCTTTAGGCTTAACTTCCATCTCGTAGTTGCCGGGAGGAAGGGTCGGTTCGCCGTCCTTGTTCGTACCTGCACCCGTTGTCTTACCGTCCTTGTCGGTTACGGTTGTTTCAACGTTGCCTTCTTCATCTTTCTTCGTGGAAGAGCTTGAAGTGTTGCCGTCCTTGTCGGTTACGGTGCTGTCAACGCCGCCGTTGCCGTCAGACTTCGTGGTCATGTCGGTCGTGGTATTGCCGTTGCCGTCCTTGACTTCGGTGTTGGTTTCGCCCGTCTTGGGATCGGTCGTCGTGGTCGTGCTGCCCGTCGTCTTGCCGTTGCCGTCCTTGACTTCGGTCTCGCCCTTTTCGGGATCGCTCGTTACGTCGGTTACGGTACTGCCTTTGCCGTCCTTAACCTCGGTCTCGGTCTTGCCCGTTTCGGGATCGGTGGTAACTTCGGTTGAACCCTTTGACTTGCCGTCCCCGTCGGTAACTTCGGACTTGATGTTGCCGTCGCCGTCCGTCGTTGCGGAGGACGAGGAGCCGTCCTTGTCGGTAATGATTACCGTGTAGGTGGCAGCCGCGCGGGTAAGCTGTCTTATTTCGACCGTAGCGATTTCAACGCCGTCGCCGTCCTTAATCGAACCCTGCGTTCTTGCGCCGTCGGTCCAGTCAATTCTACCGTTCTTCTTGTTCCTGTCAACGACCTTCGTGCTTACTACTCCGCCGTTTGCGTTGGTAACGATAGTCGTCGTGTTGCCGAGCTTGTCGGTATGCGTCGTCGTCATGTTACCGTCTTTGTCGGTTTCAACGGTATCCGTAGTCTTGCTTCCGTCGGGATATTCTACGGTGGTTTCCGTCTTCTTGCGCGTTACGTTGCCGTCTTTGTCGGTTTCGGTTACAACGTCGGTATGCGTCGTGGAGCCGTCGCCGTTGTCAACGATAGTTTCGGTTTCGGTTGTCGTAGAGCCGTCGGGATAGGTTGTTACAGTAGTCTTTGAGTCGCCGGGCTTCTTAGGATCATCCTTGGGCATTTCGACTTTCGTCGTGGTCCTGCCCTCTTTGTCGTCGGGTCCGTCGAATTCGGTTTCGTGTGTTACTCTGTTGCCGTTTTCGTCCTCGGTCTGTGTCGTGACGGATTTAACGTTGCCGTCCTCGTCAGTTACGACCGTCGTAGTAGTCCTGCCGTCTCCGTCAGTGACTTCGGTCTTTGTGTTACCTTCATCATCGGTCGTGAAGTGAATATCACCGCCGCTTTCTTTGTCCTTAACGTCAACGTCCTGCTGTCCCTTCTCGAAGCCGTCGAGAATATCGTCGAGCGACGTATCGGGATCGTATTCGGTATTGCCGTTGCCGTCACCGATATCGGGATTGAGCGAAGGATTATCCATTTCAATCGATCTGATTTCAGCCGTCAGCTCGTAGGTTGAGTGATCCATATCAACTATGTAGTTGATTGCGTCTGCACCTGCAAGCTCGTATCTGATAACTTCAACGATCTTATCCTTGCCTGCATGTCTGTCAGCGAACTGACCTACTGCAGTTGCGGTTACGGTATCGCCGTAAATTACGCCGTTAATAACCATAGCCGAATAGTTGAATTGGACTTTAACCGTTCCGTCGTAATCCTTATCTTCTGCGGTAACGCCCGTGATTGTAATGATGAGAGGAGTTACTTCGAATACGCCTGCCTTGCCGAGGTATGCGCCTGCTTCGCTCCAGGTACCCGTGAAGGTTACGTTGTAGTTGTCTGCATATCCGCCACCAAGCTGGATACCGACGATTGCGTACTTGCCTGCGTTAAGCTTGCCGGTACCTACTCCTTCAACGGAAAGAATAACGATTTCGCTGATATCCTCGCCGTCGAGAACTTTTTCAAGGTCGCCTCTCAAAGTAACGAGACGGCTGATTTGTGCATTGAGTATCGAACCGGTTGCGTATCTGTTGTACTCTGCGGTTGCGTTGCCTATGGTGATAAGCAGCTCAATCTTGGTTACTTCTACCGTAACTTCAAAGTTTTCGGGAAGTGCGTAGTTGGGATCGTTGTTGGCAACAACCGTGAGGGTGTATACGCCTGCGTTAGGTCTTGAGCCGAGATAATCGGTCTTAGCGTCTACGCCGCTTCTGACGTACTTGACTTCAAGCAAGCACTGCGTGCCGCCTTCAACGCCGGTGGTAATCGTGGGCTCCGTGAAGGTTACGCCGTATTCTGCGGTGTAGTTGCCTTCCTGACCCATAGTTACCTTGTCGTTGTCGTCAAGGTGCCAATCGATTTCAACGACTTTCTTGTCGATTACGTACGCGTTTGCACCGTTTGCGAATACTATCTCGAGCTTGTAGCCCATAAATTCGTATCTGTCGGCTACGATTTCGATATCGTACGAGCCTGCGTTGGGAACAGTTCCCGCCGAAACGCCCTTAATTGATACGTTCGTAATCTTTGCAAGTATGCCCGTGAAATCCGTGACGGAAGTTCCGTCGAAGTCTGCCGACTTGATGGAAAGCTGCTCGTCTTTGAGTTCTTCGAACGTAGGAGCTTTTACGCCGTACGTCTTGGTTATAACGTTGATAGTTACAACGAGTTTAGCCGCCTTTACGGTTAAGGTTACGTGACCGTAGAGAGTTTCGTGGTTAGCTGCCTCTACTTTGTAGTGGAGATAATACGTACCTTCTGTGGTTACGGTTACGGTTGATTCGTATTCGCTGCTTGCGGGGTCGGTTGCATCTTTGTTTATAACGTAGGTTATAGTTGCCGTGTTGCCCATACCCTTCAAGACTACGTCAGCCGTATTGAGGCTTACGTTCTGCGCATCACCGTTTTCGTACATCGTAACGTCTTGGAATTTAACTTCGATAGTCGCTGCTACGATGTAAACCGTAATGTCTGCGCCCTTGATGACGTAGTTGACGGATTCTGCCGTATCTTCAAGTTCAACGTAGAATCTGTAGCCTTCCGTGCGAACGTCCGTTGCCGTTTCGTCGCACTTGACAGCCGTAACGCGGACTGCGCTTGCCTCGCCTGCAACTATCTTGCCTGCGTCTGCGATTTCAGCCGAAATGTCGGGCTGATATCCGTTGTAAACGTGCGTCCACTTGCCGTCGGGTTGAGTGAGATTGTCGGTGTTCCAGTAAACTGTCAGCTCAATCTTTCTTATCTCTGCCGATATTCCGGAAAGCTCGGGATCGGTGAACGAGTAGTTGTCCTTATCTGCGCCGTCGAGAGTAATGGTAACATTTACGTTTACGCTTGCTGCCGCATTTGCGCTTTCGAACACGCCGCTGAATACGAAGGACAATTCGTCGCCTTCTACTAATCCGTTAGGATCGCCGTTCGTTACTTTAAGCGTTGCGTTCTTCGTGCCGTCGTAATCTCTGTCATTTGCTTCAACAGTGCCTTCGAAGGTTACTGTCCTCTTATCTACCGTCAAAGTTGCGGTATTGAAGTGGATTTCAAAGTCTTCGGTAAGAATATCGATGACTATGTTGTAAGTCGTGCCTGCCAACAGATATCCGCTTGTAGAGTAGTTTGCGTTCTCTATCGAGATAGTGAACAGTTTGTCAAGCGTTATTCCGTCGGGGAGAGTAGTGTCTCCGCTCAAACCTTCCTGAACGAGCTGTGCAAGCTTTTCCGCTGCGTTTTTCTCGCTCCAATCGCCGTATGTTGCCGACTGATTGTTGATGGTTACGGTCAAGCTCAATGCTTCGACTATAACTGTGAGAGTATCCTTGTCAACCGTGTAGTTCTTGGTGTCAACGAGCACGGTTACTACGTATTCGCCTACGTGCAAGCCGTATTCTGCCGCAGTTACGGTCATACCGCCCTTTGCGTAGCGAATTTCGTATTCGCCTTCTTCAAGTCCCGATACAACGGGAAGTGTCTCTATTGCTGCGTTGTCGAACTTCTTCTTATAGATGTTGTCCTGAATTTCTCCGAGGTTCCAATTTACGGTACCTGCCTTCTTGTTTACAACCAACGCGCCGATACCGTTCCCGTCTGCAAGAACGATATTGATACTGTTATACGTTCCGCTGACGGTAATGCTGTATACGCCTGCATCGGGTTTTGAACCGTTCGCAAGAATTATGCCGTTGCCCGAAACTACAACGCTTATTTCGGCAAGGATTGCGCTCTTCGTAGATTCGTCCACTTCGCTGTTTTGTGAATCTGCGGATTTGAGCGTTATTTTGTCAACCGTGAACTGTTCGAACAGCGTTTTGCCGTCAACGAACGTCTCGCCGTACGTAAAGTACTTGGGAGTTCCGCTAATCGTAATCTCGTAGTACTGTTCGGTAACGGTTACGGTTATGCTACCCGTTGCTTCGTTGTGGTTTCCTGTCTTGTCGACAATCTTGTAGTACAGTGTACACGTGTTGCTTATCTGAACGGGACCTGCTGTGTACGTGCCGTTTACATCATCTATCGAGTAGGTAATTTCAAGGTTTTCATACTTCGTTGAGCCTTGGAGGATAATATCGCTGTCCTTGAGCTCTGCGGCTTTGTTTGCTTCGGATTCGTAGAAGTTGAACTCCGTACGTTTAACAAGCACGTCTGCCGCTTTAACGACGAACCAACCGATAACTTCTACTTCGTAGTAGTCCTCGATGTTGCATTCACTGTCGAGTACGATTGCATACTTGCCTACCTTTGCAAAGCCGTTTTCAACAGCGTCGCCGAAGTTGACTTTGAACTTAACCGATACGGTGGGCAAGCCCTCGCCGGTAAGAGGTTCAGATGACGTCCAGCCGGTGAGCTTAGCGCTCTGGCTTGCGTTTTGTGCGTCTTCGCCGTAGGTTGCCACGATGTCGTCTGTAAACGTAATCGTGATTGACTTGAATATAACGGTGTATTCTGCGGTGCCGTCTACTATCTCGTAGTTGTTAGCATCCGAGCCGTCAAGGAGGTAATATACCTCGTGAGGTCCCTTGTTGGGGCTCAATCCTTTGATTTCGCCAAGGCGAACGGAGTCTCCATCGAGTACGTTCGATGTATCGAGCACTGCATAGATTTCGGGAGCCTTGCCGTTATAGTAATAGGTTGAGCCGTCTTCCAGAGCGTCCAGATTCCAGGTTACGGTAAGTTTTCTTGCCATAATTTCAACGTTCTGAACCTGCGTCTGGCTGTCGCCTACGTCAAGCAGATAGTTGCTTGCATCGTCGCCCGTGAGCTTAATTTCGATGCCGATGCTGTACTTGCCGACGTTTACACTGTCGAACTCGCCCGAAACGAGGATGTCAAGGTCGTCGCCCTCTGCCAATCCGCTTATTACTGCGTTAGCGGTAAGGAAGTTTACGGTAGTCGTCTTGTCGTAAATCTTGTTCTCTGCCTTGATGCCGTTTACGCTTACTTCGCGCTGTTTGATTACAAGCGAACGGTTCTTGACTTCTTCGGATATTGTAATAGTATAGTTGGAAGCCTTTGAGCCAACGCCCTCCGCCGTGCTGATTACTATTGCGTAAGTGCCGACTTTGAGATATCCGCCCGAGCTGAACGTTACGCCCTGCAAGTTAAGAGTGATTACCTGGCTTACTGCGTCGGGAAGAGCTTTGCCGCTCTTATCTTTAACGTCAAGTTCGTCCGTCAACGCTTCGATTGCGATTGCAAGATTTGTTTCGGTCCAGTTGTCCCCGCCGTAGGTAACTGCGTCAATCTCGGGAAGTGTTATTTCAACTTCGAGAGGAGTTACCTCGTACGTGAACGAGCCTGTTGCCTCATAGTGGTTGCCGTTTACGTCAACTGCCTTGAACGCTACGGTTACGGGACCGTTAGTTACGTTGAGTGCTTTAAGCGATTCAACCCAAGTTGAGCCGTCCAAGCTGTACGTCCAGAGAAGTTCAGCATTGTCGATTGTGGTTGCCTTCTTCATCGCTACTACGTCGTGAGCCGCGCCGTCGTAATCGCCCGTGTAGCCGGTAACCTGCGCGTCTTCTATCGTAGCGGGAGTAACGGTTAACGAACCGAGCTGCCACGTGATAACGTAGTTTTTAGCCGTGTCGTTGGAAGTTCCTCTGATTGCGTACGTTCCAACTGCAAGGTAAGTGCTGTCGGGAAGGTTGGTATCGAGCGCAAGGGTAATTTCAAGGCTCGAACCTTCGTAATCGCCTGCGATAGCTCCAACTGCAAGCTCTGCAAGTTTGCTTGCAACGTCTGCCGTAGTAAGCTTGCCGTATTCAACCCTGTCGTCGCTTACGGTTACCGTTACTTTGCGCTGTGCAACTACGTATGCGTTGATGTTGCATCCGCCTGCGAACGTGATGGGATCGTTGTACTGGTCGTGGTCGTAAGTGCCTTCAACCTTAATTGTGTACGAACCTGCATTGAGCGTTCCGCTGACGGGCTTGCCTTCGCTGTCAACAACCGAGAGGGTTATTGCTTCTTCGAGAGCCGTAATACGTTCTGCGTCAGTGAAATCTTTACCGTCCTTCAACCACTTGAAGCCTATAAGGGCTTTGAGTGCTGTAAGAAGGTCTGCGCTTTCAAGAATTTCGTCGCCGAACGTCTTGTTTATCTTGCCCGTGAAGGAGATTTCATAGAGAGCTTCGCCTTCTTTGACCTCGATTAAGATGTAGCCGTCTGCTCTGTTGTGGTTGTCAGCTTCTACTATGAAGTAGAGTCTGTAATTAGCTTCGCCGTCGAATACGTGCGAAAGCTCGTTGCTCGTATATACGCTGTCGTCGGGTTTAGCTGCGCTTGAACCGTCTTCTACAAGAGCGTATCTTACTGTTACGGAATCTCTGTTGTA
Organism: Clostridiales bacterium; assembly: GCA_022508265.1. Lineage (GTDB taxonomy): Bacteria > Bacillota > Clostridia > Christensenellales > Borkfalkiaceae > Coproplasma. The sequence goes on along the minus strand of JAFLVP010000001.1, from coordinate 162,250 downwards.
CTCCTCGCCGACGAGGGTAATTCTGTTTTCGGAAATTTTTACCGTCTGTGCATCTTTGTTTGCGTTGAGGGTGATTATCTCTGCCTTGTCGACGTGGATATCTGCCTTCTTGACGACGAGCTTGCCGTACGTGCCGTTAGTGACAACGAGCTTGTAGTTTACCGTATCGCTGGGAGCGCCGATTACCTGATAGCCCTTTTCATAAGCTGCAAGGTATCCCTCTGCGGGAATTTCGTGGTCAAGCGAAAGTTCTATTGCAAGGGTCGAGCCTGCGAAGTCGCCTTGGATAGTGAGGAGATTCTTGAGCTCGTTTGCAACGTTTGCGTTCTCCCAATCGCCGTAGGTAATGGACTCGGGTAATTCTAACGTTACCGTTACTTCACGCTGTGCAACCTTATATGCATTGATGTTGCAAGCGCCCACGAACGAGATAGGTGCCAACAGCTCGGGATTCTTGCTGTTGTAGTTGTACGAACCCGTTATCTTAATCGTGTAGGTACCTGCGGGAATGAGGTCGCCCGAGTGATATTCGTTGCCCTCGCTGTCCACAATCGTGATAGTGATTGCCGCTTTGAGTGCGTTTACAAGGGTCTTATTGCTTGAAATATCAACGCCGTTCTCATACCATACGGCACCCTCCTCGATAGCCGACAGAATATCTGCCTGCGAGGGAACCTTGTCGCCGTACTGTCCGCCGTCGACAGAATCCGTGAATTCAATCTCGTAAACTCTGCCTTCAACGATTACGTCGATATAGCCGTCTGCGGGTTCGTGGTTAGCTGCCTCTACTATGTAGTACAGCTTGTAGCTGCCCATTTCGAATACGCGTGAAGGCTGGGTCTCGGTGTATGCGCTAAGTGCGGGTGCCTCGTCATCTGCGCCAACCAATGCGTACTTGATTACTACTTTGGCGTTTTCTTTATCTACAAGGGTAAGTCTTGTAAGTTCTATGCTTACCGTCTGAACCTTATCCTTTATGTAGTAGAGATTTATAGCAGATTCGTCAACCTGAATTTCAGCCTTTTCAACTATAACCTTGCCGAATACGGAATTTTCGGATACGGTGTAGTTCTTGGCTGCGGTGTTGTAGCTTGCCTTAATCTGATATTCGCCTACCGCAAGATATCCGCTTGTGGGAAGTGAAGTTACGTCGAGCGCAAGGGTAATTTCAAGGTCGGAACCGAGGAAGTCGCCAGAAACGTTCTTTATAAGAAGGTTCTGAAGCTCTTCGTCTACCTCTGCGTTCAACCAATCGCCGTAGTGAATTGTCGTATCGTTTAACGTAATCGTTACTTCAAGTCTTTCAACAACGTATGCGTTGAGGTTGCAGTAGTTTGCGAACGTTATCTTGGAACTGTTGTAGCTGCCCTCAACCTTTATGGTGTAGGTGCCTGCATTGATTATTCCGCTTACCGCTTCGCCGTTGCCGTCAACAACCGAAAGGGTTATTGCATTGAACAACGCCTCTATGGTTTCGTCTTCGCTTACCGCTTCGCCGTTTGCCGTCCATGCGGGGTTCATTTCCATTATTGCCGCAAGCAGCTCTTCTTTGGTAAGAATCTTGTCGCCGTAATTGCCGCCGTCTACGGTGCCTGTAAATTCAAGCTCGTAAACTACTTCGCCCGTTACGGTTATTTCGATATAGCTTCTTGCAGTCTCGTGGTTAGCTGCCTCGATGATGTAGTACAGTCTGTAACTGCCCGCCGCGTTGAACTTGCGCGTAGGAGCAACAAGCGTGAACACGTCGTCTGCGGGAGCTTCGCCCGTACCCTCTACCAACGCGTACCTGATCTTGACCTCTGCGTTGTCAACGAGAGTAAGTCTGTTACCGGAAATTTCAACCGTCTGATTTTTCTCGCTTGCGTAGAGAGTTATGCCCGACTTATCTACGCCTATCGGTGCGGCCTTGACGATAAGTTTGCCGTAAGCGCCGTTTGCTATAACGATATCGTAGTTGGACGTGTCATTGGGGGTTCCGATTATCTGATAGCCCTTTTCATAAGCCGCAAGATATCCCGTCTCGGGAAGTACTGCGTCGAGTGAAAGTGCTACTGCAAAGGTAGAGCCTGCATAGTCGCCCGTTACGGTGAGAAGTGCTTTAAGCTCTTCCGCTACGTTTGCGTTCTCCCAATCGCCGTAGGTTATGGTCTTGGTTGCTACGGTTACGGTTACGGTGCGCTTTTCAACAACGTATGCGTTGATGTTGCACTCGTTAGCAAACGCTATAGAGGACGAACCGTACTTGCCTTCTACCTTTACGGTATAGGTACCTACGGGAATCAGATCGCCCGAGTTGTATACCTTGCCGTTACTTGCAACAACCGAAAGGGTTATTGCTCTTTCGAGTGCGGCTATGATTTCTGCGTCTTCAACGGGTTCGCCGTTCGCCGTCCAGCCGTAGCCGGTCTTCTTAATTTTTTCGATGAGCTCTAACTGCGTAAGAACGGTCTCGCCGTAAGTAGTCTTAATCTGCTCGGAGAAAGATACTTCGTAAACCATGCTCTCGACAGTAACTACGATGTAGCCGCTTGCCGAATTATGGTTTGCCGCCTCTACTATGAAGTACAGCCTGTATTCGCCTGCGCCGAATTCAACGGAGGGCTCAGTTTCCGTGTACGCGCCGGTTGCGGGTTCAGCCGAACCTTCTTTTACCAATGCGTACTTGACTATTGCCTTGCTGTCCGTGCCGACGAGGGTTATTCTGCTGTCGTCTATGCCGACTACCTGAACGGTTTCGGGTTTCTCATAGAGGTTGATAGCCGTCGTATCCACACCGATTTCGGCTTTCTTGACTATTACCTTACCGAAGTCGGATGCTTCGGATATGGTGTAGTTCTTTGCCTCGGTGTTGTAGGTTGCCTTGATCTTGTAGCCTTCTTCGTTCGCTGCAAGTAAGCCGCTCGTAGGAAGACTTATTACGTCGAGCGAAAGCGTGATTTCAAGGTCGGAGCCGAGAAGGTCGCCCGATACGTGTCCCGCAAGAAGAGCTTTAAGCTCGTCTGCTACCTTCGCGTTCGTCCAATCGCCGTAAGTCGTTTCTACCGTGCCGATGGTTACGGTTACGACAAGCTTTTCAACGATGTACGCGTTGACATTGCAGTCGTTTGCAAACGTTACTACGTCGTTCTCGTCGTAATATTCGTTCTCGCTGTAAGTGCTCTTAACGAGTATGGTGTAAGCACCTGCGTCGAGAAGTCCCTTGGTGTTCAAAAGCTCGGCTACGGAAGTTCCGTTGCTGTTCACAACCGTGAATTTGAGCGATGCCTCCAAAGCTGCAATAAGCTCTGCGTTGTTGGTCTTGTCAAGCGTTTTGCCGTTCTTCAACCAGCTCATACCGCTCTTGATTTCGTTGTAAATTTCTTCCGAGGTAAGTACCGCGTTGCCGTAGGTCTTGGTTACGGGCTTGGAGATGACGATTTCGTATATATCTTCATCTTTGATAACCGTAACGGAGATTTCACCCTTTTCGGTCTCGTGGTTGGTTGCCTCTACTATGAAGTACAGCTTGTAGCTGCCCGCTTTGGTTACCGTAGGATAAGCGAGTAAGTATTCGCTCTCGTCCGTAGGCGCTGCGGCGGAGTCTGCTTTAAGTGCATACCTTACCTTGTAAGTGTTGTTTTCTCCGTCTACGAGCATAATTCTCGTTTCGGAAATCTTGACGGTTTCGGATTCGTTTTCAAGATAAACGGTCATATCCGACTTGTCTACACGGATAGCTGCTGCATCTACGGTAATCTTGCCGTAGGTTGCGGTTACGGTGTAGTTAGCCGTGTCTGCAATCTTACCAA
>JAFLVP010000001.1:0-158362 GCA_022508265.1 Clostridiales bacterium | reverse complement strand
CGAGGTATCCGCTCTTAGGAAGGCTGATAACGTCAAGCGAAAGCGTGATTGCAAGGTCGGAGCCGAGCAAATCGCCCGATACGCTGCCTACAAGGAGCGCCTTGAGTTCTGCTTCGAGGTCTTCTATCGACCACTCGCCGTACGTAATATCTACGTCGCCGATCGTGATAGTTACTTCAAGCCTTGCTACTACGTATGCGTTGATGTTGCAACCGCCTGCAAATGCGACTTTATCGTTTGCGTAGGTGCTCGTTACCTTAATGGTGTAAGTGCCTGCGTCAAGGAGTTCGCCTGCGGTCATATCCTTACCTTCGCTGTTTACGAGCGAAAGAGTAAGTGACGCTTCGAGATTTGCGATTGTTTCGGCAGTTGTGAAATCTTCGCCGTTCTTCTTCCACTTGAAGCCGAGCTCTTTGATTGCCCAAAGAAGTTCTTCCGACGTGGGAGCTTTATCGCCGTACGTTGCATCGAGGGTACCAGTGAATACCATCTCGTACAACGATTCGTCTCTTATTACGGTTACTTCGATATAGCCCTTAACCGTCTTGTGGTTGGTTGCCTCGATTACGTAGCACAGCTTGTAGTTACCCTTGGTGTTTACCGTAGGCAATGCAAGCGAGTATAAGCTGTCGTCTTCGGGTGCGTTTGCGGAAGAATTTACAAGCGCGTATCTTACTTTATACTTGTTGTTCTCTTTATCAACGAGAGTAATTCTGTTGTCGGAGATGCTGAGTGCGTGATCTTCGCCTTCGGTATGAACGATGATTGCGGTCTTGTCTACGAGTATATCTGCGCCCTTAACGATAAGTTTATCGTAGCTCGACTTCTCGCTGATTTCGAAGTTAGCCGTATCGTTTATAGTTGCAATTACCTGATATCCTTCCTCGTATGCTGCAAGATATCCCGTTGCGGGAAGGCTTACGCCGAGTGAAAGCAGTACTTCAAGGCCCGAGCCTACGAAGTCGCCCTCTACCGTGAGGAAGTTCTTGAGCTCCTCTGCTACGGTTGCATTTTCCCAATCGCCGTAGGTTATGGATTCGGGTAATTTAACGGTTACGGTTATCGCGCGCTTTGTTACGACATATGCGTTGATGTTGCACTCGTTTGCGAACGCAATGGGCGATTCGCTTTCGTCTACTACGTACGAGCCTTCAACTATAATCGTGTACGAGCCGACGGGAACGAGCTTGCCTGCGGGCTGAACGTTGCCGTCGCTGTCTACAACCAGGAGTTGGAGCGAAGATTTGAGCGCGCTTATCAGTGCGTCGTTGTTTTCAATCTTTACGCCGTCTTTCTTCCAGGTTAAGCCGAGTGTTTCGAGCTTGGAGAAGATTTCCGACTGCGTAAGTACCGTGTCGCCGTACTGGGTTGTGATGCTGTTATTGAACTCTAATTCGTACAATGCGATGTCTTCGCCGATAACGGTAACTACGATATAACCTGTTGCCTGTTCGTGGTTTGCCGCATCGATTGTGAAGTAGAGCTTGTAAGTGGTTGCCTTGCTGAATACGCGCGAGGGAGCGTCGGGAGAATATCCGCCGACTGCGCCGTCACCTTCAACAAGTGCGTACTTAATTGTAGGAGCGTTGGTATCGACGTCAACTATCGTAAGTCTGCTGTCCGAAATGCTTACGGTCTGCTCTTCTGCCTTGACTTTGAGGATAATTTCCGTCTTGTCAACGCCGATAGTTGCCTTGTGTACGATTACCTTGCCGTAGGTTGCGCTGATTTCGTAGTTTTCGTCGCCTACGTAGCTTGCCTTAATCTGATAGCCCGCCTCGTTTGCCGCAAGCAGGTCGCCTGCTGACGTGTCGGTATCGATTGAAAGGGTTATTGCAAGTTCCGAGCCGAGGAAGTCGCCTACGATATTGCCTGCAAGAAGGGCTTGAAGTTTAGCGTCTACGTCTGCTTTCTTCAAATCGCCGTAGTTGAGTTCGAGGTCTTTAACGTTTACGGTTACATCGCGCTTTGCAACTACGTATGCGCCTATGTTGCAACCGCTTGCAAACGCGATAACGCCTATGTCTTGGTCGGTTTCGCCGAACTGGTACGTACCTTCAACCTTAATGTTATAGATACCTGCGTTTATGATATCGCCTGCGGACTGTGCTTCGCCGCCTGCCGTTACGATGGATAAGGTAAGCGCCTTCGTGAGCTTAGCTATAAGCTCGTCATTTTCAATAGACTCTCCGTTCTCGGTCCAGGTAATGCCGAACTGCGTGAGTGCGTTGAGGAGCTCTTCGTGCGAGTATGCGACGTCGCCGTATACAGTCTCGATCTTGCCCGTGAAGGAAAGCTCGTAAACCTTGCCCTCTACGGTTATTTCGATATAGCCTCTTGCCTCGTTATGGTTATCAGCCGTGATTATATAGTAGAGGCGATAGGTGCCTGCCGTGAATATCTGCGAAGGAGCGCTCTCGCTATAAGAACCGTTGTTGGGTTCGGTTACAGAGCCGCTTTCGGGTACGGAAACCACAGCGTACTTGATAGTAGGTACGTTTTGGCTGATTTTCTGAATTGTAAGTCTGTCGTTAGAAATGCTTACGGTCTGGTTTTCGCTCTTCTTCTCGAAGAGAGTGATGCCGGTAGTATCAACATTGATGTCCGCTTTCTTAATGAGAACCTTGACGGTTCCGTTGATGAGCGAGTAGTTGTCAACTCCGTCGCCTGTGAGAGCGTACGAAATCTCGTAAGCGGTATCGTTTGCGTTGACTGCATCTGCAAGTCCCGAGATATTGCCGAGGGTTACGCTGTCGCCGCCGCAAATTGCGCCCGTAGCCAATACTGCGGAGAGCACGAGCTCGTCGCCGGTATAGGTAATTTCGTAGTGGTCGCCCTTTAATTCGCCGAGAGCTTCAAGACCCGTCCACTCAAGCGAAATTTCCTTAACGCTTATGGTTGCGGTTGCCGTCGTCTGGCTGTCGTTTGCGAACTTGTAGTTTTCTGCGTCTTCGCCCATAAGAGTTACTTTCAGGTTGACAGTTTTAGCTTCAACGGATGCGTTCTTGTCTGCAAACGCCGAGCCGTCCAAGGAATAGCTGAGGTCGTCGCCTGTAACTTTGCCGTCAAGCGTGCCGTTGCTTGTAATGGTTGCGTCAGTCGTACCGTCGTAGGTCTTATCCTCTACGGTTACGCCGCTGAGCTTAACTTCCTTCTGCTCGACGGTAAGAATACCTGCCTTGCCCTGGTTTTCGTCGGTTTCAGCCCAAGCTCCCGCGAAGGTCACGGCGTAGTTGCCGACCTTGTCGCCGTCCTCGTTGAGAACGCCCTTGATTGCGTACTTGCCTGCGTTGAGCTTTGTTACCTGATCGATTGCAAGACTGAAGATGTCTTCTGCGCTGTCGGTGCCTGCAAGTCCTTCTACGGTGTAAAGAGAGCTGTCTCCCTTAATGTTGCCGTTTGCATTCTCTGCCGTCCATTCGCCGTAGGTAATTTTCTTATCCTTGATGGTTACCGTAAGCGCTTTAGCGGTAATTGTTATAGTGAACGTACCCTCGTAAGTTTCGTGATTGTCTGCTTCGATATGGAAGTAAACTGTCTTTGCCTCACAAACGTCGGTATAGGTAAGTTCCGACTGATAGTCGTCATTATCGAACGAATAGGTCCATTCAGCGGTGCCGTCTACCAAAGTTGCGGTGGGTTCGCCTTCGACTACGCTATGAGCCGTGCCGTCGTATTCGTCGTTATATCCCGTAATCTGAACGTCGGTAATCTTAGCCGCAGCTACGGAGATAGTGCCGAGATTTTCGATTGAACCCTTTTCGAACGAGATATCGTAGTTGTCGCTGTCGAGTATCGTACCGGTTATTGTGTACTTGCCGACTACAAGATATCCGCCTACGCTACTCTTTCCTTCCAATTCGCCGATTGAAAGCGTGAATACTGCGCTCAATTCGTCGGGAAGGACGGTAAGAGCTCCGCTGTCTTCGCCTTTCATCGAAAGAAGTTCTGAAAGAACGGTGTCTATTTCTTCAACTTCGATATCGCCGAAAGTGCTGCTCTTGTCCTCAACGGTAATCTTTACAGCGAGCTTGTTGACAACGAACGCCTCTTTGTTGCCGCCGTCCTCTGCGAACGAGATAGCAGCCTTTTTGCCGTCTTCGTAGTCAAACATACCTTCGGCTACGAGGTTGTACTTGCCTGCGCTGAGTTTAGTGCCTGCAACCTTAACGTCTTCGTCGCTGTCAACGCCGACTACGCTGATGGTTACAGCCGCTTTGATTTTAGCAATCTGCTCCTCGGTAGCGTTCTGGCTTTCGCCGTTTTCGCTCGTGGTGCTGATAGTAAGGTTCTTCCAGATTATCTCTTTGATCTCGTCTGAAGAAGGTACTTTCTCGCCGTAGGTAATTTCTACGGTGCCCGTCATAGTGATAGTGAAGACTTTGCCTTCTACGCTTACTGTGAACGAGCCGTACTTATCCTCGTGGTTGTCTGCCGTAGCTTTGTACCAGACAGTGAAGCTGCCCTCTTCCTCGAACGTAGGAAGCGATTCGGAATAGTCGCTATCCTGTGAAGGATCCTGCTCGCCCTGATAGTACACGACTTTAAGGTTGTTGTCTTCGAGTTTAACACCCTTAATTCTCGTGCTGTAATCTACAGTCTGCTCGCCTGCGGTGTAAGGAAGGGTAATCTTTGTTTCGGTTGCGGTAAGAGTAGCCTTTGTAATCTTGAACGAGATAGTTTCGTGTCCGTTCTTAATTACGTAGTTGTCTGCATCGCCGCCTGCAAGAGATACGGTAACGGTGTATGCGCCGTCCTGTGCGTTTATAGCCTCTTCAAGTCCTACGATAATGTCGGTGTTGACGTTATCGCCGTCCTCTGCGAAGCCCTCTTTGATTTCAACATCGATGTCGGGATGTTCGCCCGTGTATACGAAGCTGTAACCGTCTTCTGCGGTGTTGTCCTTTGCAGTCCACTCAAGCTCAACTTCCTTGGGAGTAATCTTACCCTGAACGGTAAGCTTACCTTCGCCCTCTGCGAGCTTGTAGTTTTCTGCGTCTTCGCCCGAAAGAATTGCGGTTACGTTGACGTTCTTTTCGTCGCCTACGTTCTTATCTGCAAATTCACCGGTTGCGCTGATTTTTACCGTGTCGCCCGACTTGGTGTCGTTGAGGGTCACGGAAGGCTTGCACGATACTGTTGCATCGAGCTTGCCGTTATATATTTTGTCTTCGACCGTTACGTTGGAAGCGTCGAAATTATTAATGGTAATTTCAGCCTGATCAACGGTCAGTGTTGCGTATTCTCCGGACGTGCCCTTGAAGGTAATTACAAAGTTATCACTGTCCTCGCCTTCAGCCTCGCCCTTGATTTCGTACGAGTCTGCTTTGAGGTAGTCTGCACCCGAGTAATCGCCATCGTCAACGAACGTAATCTTTACGATATCCGCAAGGGTTATGCCCTCGGGAAGCTCGTATTCGCCGTCGCCGGAGGTAATATCGCAATTTGCGAGAAGGGTTGCAAGTGCCGTTTCGATATTTGTCTGCGTCCAGCCCTCTTCGCCGTAAGTTATAGTGCTGTCCTGAAGTCCGACTACAATCTTGCGAGCCGATACCGTTACTTTGGCAAGCTCGAATTCTATTTCATAGTTGTTCTCGTCAAGTTTTGCTCCGCTTACGGTGTACTCGCCTACTGCAAGATAGCCGCTTGCGGCAGTCTTGCCCTCGTCAACCGAAACGGTTAAGGAGAATACTTCGTCCTGCTTGTCGGGAAGGTCAACAGCTCCGCCGCCCGTCTTGGTTATTGTAACGAGCTTGGAAATATTGCCGTTGAGCTCTTCGGTCTTCACGTCGCCGAAGGTGTATTCGGGATCTGCAAGCTTAACGGTTATAGCAAGCTTGTTGACAATGAACGCGTCTTTGTTGTTTTCGCTGTTCAAATCGAACAGGATAGCCGCCTTCTTGCCTTCGGTGTAGTCAAAGAGACCGCTTGCCGAAATGGTGTACTTGCCAGCCTTTGCCTTGCCTGTAACTGCTCTGCCGTCTGCGCCGATAACGCTGAATTTAACGGCATCTTTAATAGCTTTCTTATGCTCGTCGGTTACTACTTCTACGTCTTCCGAGCTAATGGTAATATTATCCCAGATAGCCGCTTTGATGTCATCGGAGGAAAGAACTTCTTCGCCGTAGGTTATTTCAACCGTGGTGCCTTCCTTTAAAGTAAGCGAGAAGAGAGTACCTTCTATTATAACTTTAATCTTACCCGAAGTTGCGTCGTGGTTGTCTGCCGTTGCCTTGTACCAAACGGTGTACTCGCCGTCTTGAGTTAAGTGAAGTACGTCATTGTACTCGTTGTCGGCAGGTGTGCTACCGTCTGCCTTGTAAGCGTAAGTGATTTTGAGGTTGTTATTCTCAAGGTTTACACCGCTTACTCTGTCATAGAAGTCGATGAGCTGCTCTTCGGCAATGTAAGGTAAGATGTATTCACTTTCATCTACCGTGAGTTCAGCGTTGGTAATAGTGAACGACAGTTTCTCGTCGTCGGTCTTTATTACGTAGTTTTCTGCGTCTGCGCCTGCAAGAGCTACGGTAACTTCGTATGCTGCGCTCTGTACGTCGATAGCTTCGTCAAGACCTTCGATATTGTCGGTATTTACCTTGTCGCCTTCGATAACGTCTTCTGCGTTGACTTCTACTTCGATTTCGGGTGCTTTGCCCGTATAAGTGAAGCTGTAGCTTCCGTCTTCTGCGTTATTGTTCTTCGCAGACCAGGTAAGTCTTACTTCTTTCTTATCAATTGCGCCCTTGACGGTAATCTGCGTTTCGAACTCGCCGAACTCGTAGTTTTCTACGTCGTCGCCGGTTAAAGTTGCGGTTACGGTTACGTCCTTGTCCGTGCCTGCCGTCTTGTCGTCATATACGCCCTTCGTCTCGAAGCCGATACTGTCGCCCGACTTTCCGCCGATTAAGCGTACTGTTTCGGGAGCGTAAGAGATTGTAGCGTTCGTTTCGCCGTCGTAGGGCTTGGCGGTAACTTTGACGTTTTCGCTGTCGAAGTTGTCAATAGTAACTTTTGCCTTTTCTACAATCAAGGTGCCGTAGGTTGTGCCGTCCTCTTCTTCAACGCTCTTACCCGTGAAGGTAATAGTGAAGTTGGAGGTTTCGGGGCTCAAAGCCTCGCCGTTGATTTTGTAGGTGCCGACAGTGAGGTATTTGCCCGTGGAATACTCGTACTTTTCGAGTATGAGCTTGAATATGTTCGAAAGACCAACGCCATCGATTATATCCGTAAGCTCTACGCCCTCGGGAAGCTCGAAATCCTCGTCGTTGTCGTCGAGGGTGGTATTGCATTTTTCAATAAGCTCGGCAAGCTTTGCCTCTATGCCGTCTTGCGTCCAGCCCTCGTTGCCGTAGGTTACGTCCGTCACGTTGGGAATTTCAACGACGATTGCAAGCGCGTTGATTACGAAGTTGAACGTTACGGGGTCTGTGCCGCCCTCTTCGTCGTCCCAAACGAGGTTTTCCTCGTCGATAAGGGAAACGGTAACAACGTGCGTTCCTCTGTCAGTCTGAATGTTTCCTGCGACCGTCATAAGGACGTCGTCAAACGAACCCTCTGTAAACTTGAAGGTCTGCGCCTGTCCGTTATAGGTGTATTCTGCGTCTGCCTTGGCAGTGGGCTTTGCGACCTTACCAACTTTTACGGTAAGTTCAACTTCCTGTGCCTCGGTTGAACCACCGTACCAAGTTATGTTCTCGCCTTTGAGCGTGAACGAAAGGGTGTGCGTACCAACGCCGGGGATGAGAACCGTGCCGTCTTCGGACATTCTGGGTTCACTGCCGTCTACGGTTACGCTCATAGTCTCGGGGTTGTAGTTGTCCAATACGTCTGCAAGTTTGGTGTTGGGATGATAATCAACGCCCTCTGCATACTCTTCCTTTACCGTGGGAACATATAAAGGCTTGTTGCGGATTGCAGCCGTGGTTGTGAGCGTGTAATCACCGTCGAGTACGTAGTTGTCGCTTGCATCTCCGCCGAGCGTTGCAACTACTGTTACTTTTGCCGCGGGATTGATTTCGTTAGATTCGAACGTACCCGTAAGGATTACGGTAAGCTCGTCGTTATAAGCGATGTCGCCGGAATTTACGGTTACGCCGCCGTCTTTGGTTTTAACGGTTGCATTGACACCACCGTCGAAATCCTTGTCTTCAACTTCCAAATGGTCTAAGTCGAAGTTTTCAAGAGATACGGTCTTCTTATCAACGGTTACATGTATGCTCTGTTCGGTTGCACCGCCTGCAAACGCGATGTCTTGGTTGATTATTATTACGGTTACTTTGTATAAGCCCGCCTTGGGAGATAAGTACTCGGACTTGTCACAGATTTCGAACGCATCGCCGTTCCAAACTTCGTACTTAACCTGGTAGTCTTGGTCAAGGTCGAGAGGTCCGCCCTGAATAAGCTGAGGCTCGTCGGGCTTTTCGCCGTAGGTTATGGTGTATTCGCCGTCGGCGGTCATCTTATCTTCGTCAAGACCCCAAACGACCTGAAGTCCGTCGGTATTGGGTTCAACAGTAAGAGTACCTGCCTTGCCCTTGTAGTCGTCTTCTTCATCCCAGCTACCTGTGAAGATAACTTCGTAGTTGCCGCCCTTGAAGCCTTCATCTTCCAAAACGACACCGCTGATTGCGAACTTGCCGCTTCTTATACGGTCAACGAATACGACTGCAAGTTTGAATACTTCCGTTGCTTTATCTTCGTATACGAGTCCTTCCTCTTCTGCGGGATCTCCAACGGTATAGATGTCATCAACATAGGTAATCCAGTTATTGATATCGTTGCTCTGCCACTTGCCGTATATGTACTGTTTGTCGGCAATGGAAACCCTGAGCGTGCGCTTAGTGACGCTCATTGTATAGACGAACTTCGAAGGGAAAGAACCGTCTTCGGGGTCTAAAGGTTTAAAGTTTTCGGGTTCGTGAATATATACCTCAATAGTATATTTACCGGCTCCGTACTTTAAAAATTCTTCATGCGAAATAACTTTATCGTCTTTATTATATACGATGTGATAGTCGCCTTCATTGGCGTTTTCGCCTCTGACAAGTCCGATCGTTTCAGACCATATATCATCGGGATCTTCAAGCTCGGTTCCGTAAACGACGGGTTCGGAAGCAAAGGTCTTGGTAAGACCTACTTCGCTTGCACGTGCATTTACGTTGTAGGAATTACCGGACGCTTCCTCGTCGGGAATAAGCGTTTCAAAGCCGATAGCGTCGGGATTGACAACGATTTTACCGTTTTCGCTCGATCTTGCAGCATATTCCGATGCGTTGCGAACGACCGTGAATTTAGTTCCGTTCAATCCGTCGGAAAGCTCGTAATATGTTCCGTCGAGCAAGTCGAAATAGAGGGTGTATTCGCCCTCGGCAGAGAGAAGGAATTCCTCCTCGCTGATTTCGACGCCGTCTTTGACGTAGGTTACAACGTACTCGCTTGCGGAAAGTCCTGCAAGGCGGGGTACGGTAAGAGCTACGCCGTACTCGATAACGAGGTTCCCCTCGTTATCGATAGCGTAATTGTCCTGTAATACGGTCGCTTTTTCAGCCGTGTATTTTACAGCTGTCAAAGACGAACGAGTAGCTTTGAAGCTTGAAGTTCCAAAGATAGAACCAAGGTCTACCTGCTTCTTATCTACTTGTAAGAGACCTTCGGTAAACGTTACCTTGAAGTTAGGATTGCTGCTCGTACCTATGATTACGTAGCCTGCGTCGTAAGGAGCTAACCATCCTGCCATAGAGGTGTGTGCATCTTCATCGAAGTTCTTGAGTGAAAGCGTGATGAGAAGGTCGGCAGGTTTAGCGCCTATGATGTTTTCGCTGACAACGCAGACGTCATCGACGATTTCTGCAAGTCTTTCTGCGAGTTCCGCAGTCTTCCAGCCGCTGTCAATGTATGTAATGTTGTAAGTGCCGATCTCTACCGTTACTTCGAGAGGAGTTACCTCTACTTCGATGGAAGCAGTGGTTGCGCCCTTTGCGAATACGTAGTTCTTGCTGATAAGTTCTACGGTTACCGTGTAGGTTGCAACATCGGGTCTGCCGAGGCATTCGGATGCTTCGCATTCTTCGCCGTTCTTCTCGTAGGTTACCGCGTAGTCTTCGCCGGCTACAAGTCCGTTAATCGTGGGAGCGAACATGCTGTTGCCGTAAACTACGGAGTACTTGCCGTTTTCGGATGCGCCGAGTTTCCACTCGGGAGCAACTTCCTTGGCAACTACTGTTACGGTAAGAGATACGGAAAGTTCGCCGTCCGAGAACGTGTAGTTAGCGTTCTGCATCGTTACGGTTATGGTGTATTCGCCGACTTCGGGGTTGAGGTAATCTTCCTCGGAGCAAGCCTCGCCGTCTTTGAGGTAGGTTACTAAGTAATCTGCGTCTTCGCCTGCCGTAAGAAGTTTGTCGCCGTCGGATACGGTAGGAGCCGTAAGTGCGGTTCCGAATACAACTTCGTAATCGTCGTCGCCTGACAGTTTCCAATCAACGGCAAGCTCTTTAACATTTACAACGATTATGATAGTGCCGTAACCCTCTGCAAGTACGTAGTTTTCGTCAACGACGTCAACAGTTACGGTGTACTCGCCTGCGTCGGGATTGAGGTGCTCGCCGTTAGTGAGGGCAACAGTTCCTCTCTTGTACGTTACTACGAACTGTCCTTCTTTTAGCTCGTCAAACGTAGGAATCGAAAGCGCAGTACCCAAATCGATATAGTATTTGCCGTCCTTATCCGCTTCGACGCCCATATTCCAGTTGGGGATCACGGTCTTGGGAGTGACTTTGTATGCTTTGACGTTGTTGGTGCCGTCGAATACGATGTTTGCGGACGTGCCGTCTGACTCGGAGACATAGACACCGCTAATTAAGATATTGTATTCGCCTGCATCAAGTATTTCGCCGTCTTCAACTGTTGAACCGTCCAGTTTAACGATTTTAACGGTAATCGAGTTGAGAATTGCCTCTACGATAGCTTTATCCTTATCGGGTTCGAGCACGGTATTGTTGTATTCGATAGTGAGGTCGAGAAGTTCGAGAAGCTCATCGCTCGTAAGTACTTCGTTGCCGTACTCAATCTCTATAACGGTGTCGTCCATCGTTACTTTGACGAACATCTGGTCAAGACGGACGGTTATGCTTCTGTTAGAGAGGCTTCTGTGGTTGTTGGTGTTATCAACTATAGCGTAGTACAGTGTGTATACGCCAACTGTGTTGGGTATTTCTACAGGACCTTCCTTGTAATTGCCGTACTGATCGTTAAGCGAATACGTAATTGTAAGGTTGCTGTACTGCGTTGCGCCTTGAAGAATGATATCCTCTGCGGAGAATTCAATCTTCTGAGCCGTCTGCTTCAAAGTAATGTTGAAGCTCGTTCTCGTTACTTCGATATCAGCTTGAACGATGCTGAATTTAGCAGTCGTGTTATAGGATACTTCGTACTTTTCGTAAACAGGGCTGCTGCCGTCGAGGACTATGTTGTACGAGCCCACGTTAGCGTAGCCTCCGGGAACGTACGCCGCAGTCGAAAGGATTACGCTATCCTCGGGGATATCCAAGTTTGCGGACCAAGTGAGGTTAGCAGCTTCTTCCTGTGCCGACTTGCCGTAGGTTGCCGATTTGCTGTCAATTGTAATATTGACTTTCTGGCGCACTATGTTGATATAGAGGCTTGAATTTGTGAACGTATAGTTGGATGCGGAAACAGCTTCGTCAAGGTCTCCGATGAGAGGTTCTACAACGAGCTGATATTCGCCGACGTCGGCTTTAAGACCTTCGATAGCAGAAACGACTACCTTTTCGCCTTCTACGATATTGCCAAGCGAATTATTTGATATCTCGGCTTTGACATTGGGTTTTACTCCGGGTTCGTAGTAGAATACGTAAGTTCCGTTATCCGTCCATGCATAGCCTTCGACCGTCCACTTAAGCGTGAGCGAAATCTTGTTGACGTTTGCTTTTACAGTAATTACGTCTTTCAAAAGTTCGTAGTTGTTAGCGTCTTCACCCGTAAGTGTTACATTTACGTTGACAGTCTTGTTGGTACCTGCATTTGCGTCTACGAAGTAACCTTCAAGCTCGAAGTCAACGTCGTCGTTATTGAGAATACCGCTTAATGTACCGCTCGATACATCTGCTTCGTTGGTGCCGTCGTAGGTCTTTTCTGCGGCAACTACACCGGTTACGGAAGCAACTGCCTTGTTGATAGTAAGCGTACCTGCTTTTGCGGTATAGTCGTCTTCTCCGCTCCACGCGCCTTTGAACGTGATTTCATAGTTCTTGCCCTTTGCCTTGGTATTGACTACGCCGTGAATTGCGTATGTACCTGCGTTGAGCTTGCCGTCGGAGGTCAGTCTATTTGCGAAGTCTATCGTGATTGAGTAAACGTCGCTCTCTGCGTCGCCCGAAACTATTGCTATTCCATCTTCAAGAGTAGCTTTAACGGTGGTAAGTCCGAGGGATGCGAGGTTGTTGTTGATATATTCTGACGTCCAGGTGCCGTAGTTTTCGGAAGCGTCGCCGATAGCAACTTCTATCTTGCGCTTCTGAATAACGAATTCAAATTCAACTTCATCGTTACCCGCAGTAAGCCAGGAAATATTTTCCTTATCTTTGAGCGATACGATTATGGTGTACGTGCCTGCCTCGGTTGCCGAGTTACCGAACTGACCGTTAATCTGGATGTTCATCAAGTCAGCGTCGAAGCCTTCGGGAACATAGCTCTGGCTCGTGCCGTCATAGACGAAGGTTGTCGTGTCTTTCGTAGGACGTTCAATCTTGCTGCCGTTAACGGTAAATCCTGCAAGTACTACGGGTTCTGCAGCTTCTTCTCCCGTCCAAGTGAGGTTGAGACCGCTCTTGAGCGTGAACGTTAATGTATACGTACCAACGCCGGGGATGTAGTAGTCTCCTTCCTCGCCGTAAGGAGTAAGCGACTCGGTTATATCGTTCTTGCCGTCGTTGACCGTTACGGTCATGATAGCAGGAATGAAGTCATTAATTACGTCGCTGATCTTCGTAGCAGGATTGTACTTTACAGGGTTGGTCTTATAGGTAGGCTTGGATGCCGTGCCGAGTATGTTGTGCTCTCTTGTAGTAGTGAGCGCGGGGAACGAGTAGTTTTCTGCATCATCGCCGCTGAACAAACCGGTTACGGTAACACTAATATTTGTGCCGGCGGTTGCCTGTGCGAATTTACCTGTTACCTTGAAGACGACTTTATCGCCATCGATAAGCCCCTTGACGGTTACTTTGCTGTAATCAACGGGTGCATTGTCTGTGCCGTCGTATACCTTATCGCTGGTTTCTATGTTCTGTTCAAAGTCAGAAACGGTAACCTGTTTAGCCTTTACTGTAATAGTATTAACAGTCCAGCTAATGGTGTAGTTCTTATCGTTGGTCTCGGTGTAGATTACAGTGTAGTCGCCGACTTTAATCTTCTTAGCCGTGCTGAGGCTTTCTGCCGCGCTAATATTATCTTCCTTAGTTTGAAGCGAAAGCGTGTATGCCTTAGCGTCTGCGTCGATAGTTCCGCCGGTTGCGGTTACTTTTGCAATCTCTTTGAGTTTTGCTTCAAGTACGTCTAAGCTGAGTTCGCCGTAAGTAAACGAGGTCTCGTTAATTGTTACGGAAATTTCGCGCTTAGCAACGGTTACTGTGAACTCGCCAATTTCGCTGTCAATGTGGTTTTCAGCCGTTACCTTGAAGTAAACGGTGTACGTACCTGCATTGGTTACAGTAAGATTCTCACGGTATACGCCGTCTTTTGTAAGCGAGTAAGTGATTACGGGTATGACGTCGCCCTGTACGGTTATCACGGGCTTGCCGTCTTCAACGCTCTGTGCTTCGCCGTTGTAGGTAAGTTTAACTTCTTTGCCCTCTCCTACAACCATCTCTGCGTCGGAAATCGTGAGCGTACCGTTAATGTACGAAATATCGTAGTTGGTGGTATCTCCTGCCTCGCCGGTAATCGTGTAGGTACCCGAAGGAATATATCCTCTTACGGGAAGCTCGCCCGCTACGAGCATCAAGGTTACAGGAATAGTCGCATTCTCGTATCCGCCCGTTATAGTGGGTTTACGCGTTAAGCCTGCAAGTTTTTCAGCAGCGCCTTCAACCGTCCAATCGCCGTAAACTGCATCGTCGATGTCGAAGATAGTTACCGTAATTGTACGCTTTGTAATGTACGCCTTGAACGAACCTTCAATAGAGGTGTGGTTTGCAGCTTCGATTACGTAGTAGATGACATACTCGCCTGCGTTGATCTTGGAAATACTGGTGCTGTACTCGATGTCGCTAGCTTCCTTGTACTTCCAGGTTGCCGCCTTGCCGTCTACCGTACGCGCTTCGGGAGTTCCGTCAACAACATTGTGAGCAAGCGTGTCGTACTGAACGTTGATACCCTTTACGGATACGCCGGTAATCGTTGCAAGGTTGATCTTGATTACGAACGAACCTTCGTAATCATTGTGGTTATTTGCAGTAATTCTGTACTTGATTTCGTACGTGTTAGCATTTATAAACGTGGGCTGAGCAGTCGTGTATTCGCCCGTCTCCGAGGTGCTGTACGACCAGATAATATCGTTGTCGCCGTAAACCTTTGCGGAAGGCGTACCTGCGATGCCGTGAGCATTGCCGTCGTAGTTGCCCGAGAAGCCGTTTATAGATACTTCCGTTATGTTTGCTTTATCGATAGTAACAACAATCTCGCCGGTTACTTCGTCGTGGTTGGGAGCAGTTACGCGCCAAAATACTTTGTACGTATCTGCCTCGGACAAACGGATATCGGTTGCCCAATCGTTGCCCTCGCTGAGTCTGTAACTCCAAACTGCCTTGTTGTTGCCTTTAAGCGTGATTTCAGCATCACTCTCTTTTACGGGAGTCTGCAGCGAGCCGTCGTACGTGCGGTTGTTTGCAAGTACGTTTTCAACGGTCATCTCAGCGTTAGTGATGTTGATGATGTATGTGCCGTAGTAGGTTTCATAACCGTTGGCTACTATCTTGAAGAGTACGGTGTACTCGTTTGCGTTTTCAACCGAGATGGACTCTCTGTAAACGGTGTCGTCGCCCTTATCTTCGAGGCTGAACGACCATACGAAGTCCGCACCCTTGGAGTTTATGGTAGGTTTGTAGTCCTCTACCTTGATTGCCTTGCCGTCGTATACCTTTTCGGTACCGCCTCCTGCTGCAACGTCGATGATTGGAAGTGCGCCGACAACGACTACGTACTTACCGCTTACGGAGATATGGTTTTCTGCCGATACGGTGAAGTAGTAGGTGTAAGTGCCTATCTCTCTAACCTTGGGTACTTCAGTGCTGTAAGTGTCGTCTGCACCCGTCGTAGAGAACATCCAGACGAATTCTACGCCTTCAACCTTGGAGTTTGCTACTTTGCCTGCAACGGAATCGTGTGCAAGTCCGTCGTATACGCCGCTGTAACCTTGAACGTTTACGCCCGTAATCAGAGCTTCGGAAATGCGAACTGTGAGCTCGCCCGAAATCGGGGTGTGGTTTTCTGCGGATACTGTGTAGTAGAAGGTGTAAGTTCCGATAGCCTTGAATGTAGGCATTTCGGTGGTGTACTCTTCGCCGTCCGTAGAGAACGTCCATACAACCTCGCTGCCGTCTATGGATTTAGCCGAGTAGTTGTCGTTGAGTGCGCCGTTATGAGCTTTAGCGTCGTACGTGCCGGTATATGCTACGGGCGTTACAACATCGACGAGCTTAGCTTCCTGAATAGTGATTACATAGCTTCCCGAATATTCGAAGTGCTGTTCTGCCGTTATCTTGAAGTAAACGATGTAGGTTCCTACGTTCTTTACTTTATAGCTATCGCCGTATTCGCCGGTAGCCGTGCTGCTGAACGTCCAGTGAAGTTCTTCGCCGGGATATTCTGCGGAAGGACTTGCCGTAGGCGCGAATTCGGATATGTCGTGCGAAATGCCGTCATATACGAACGTTCTGCCGCCGTCATCGCCGACTACGATAGCTTCATAATCGGATATATTGACTGCTACGCTGCCCGTGGCAATTTCGTGGTTCTTGGCCTCGATTTTGTACCATACTTCGCCGCCCTCATCCTTGAACATGGGAGGTTCTGACGAATAAGCGCCGTCCTGGGTCTTGCTGTACGTCCAAGTCAGCTTGCATCCGTCAACGGTGGTTGCGGTAGGCGTACCTACGATACCGGGATGCGAATCCTCGTCTTTCTTGCCGTTATAACCGTTTATGTTGATGTTGGTTATGGTTGCGAATTTAATAAATACGGTAACTTCGCCGTCCGCAGCGTTGTGGTTGTCGGCGGTTACTATGTAGTAAACCTTAAACGACTCTGCCGTACGCGTTTCGGTAGCGACGTGAACGTCCTTAACCGTGAAGTCGGGTGAGTACTCGCCGTCCTTATCTAAGCTGAACGACCATACGACTGCGACACCGCCCTGAACGGTTGCCGACTTACCGGCAAGAGGGCTGTGCTCCAAACCGTCGTACGTACCTTCATAACCCTTGGTAACGTCGGTATTGACTACGATATTCGCAGCGTTAATTACAACCTTGAACGAGCCGTATGCGTCGTTGTGGTTGTTTGCCTGTACTCTGTAATATACGGTGTATTCACCTGCGTCCTTGAACGAAAGCGTCGAAGCGTAGTTGCCTTCCGTTCTCGAATAGCTCCACGTCAAGGGGTTGGTACCTGCGTTGACAACGGTAGCCGTGGGCGTGGAAGTTACAACGCCGTGCGTCTTGCCGTCGTATGTGCCATTGTAAGGATTGATTGATATATTGGTAATTTCTGCTTTCTCTATTACGAGCATAGCCGTGGGCTTGCCGCCGACGAACGTGAAGCCTGCAGCAGGTTTGGGTTCGACGGTTACAATGTACTCGCCTGCAGCTGTAGGCGCCGAATTGAGCACGTTGCCTGCAGGTGCGCCGTTGATTGCCGGCGTATAGGCTATGTTCATAATCTGCGTGGACAGCCAGTTAGCGTTTACGGTGAAGTTCTGTCCGTACAGTACCGTTATGTCGTCGAGCGAAGGCAAAGCAACTTCTTTAGCGTAGAGCGCAATTGCCGAACCTACGGGAACGTCCGAAAGGTTGGTTATCGCATCGCCGTCAGCCGTCTTCCAGCTCAAAACGGTAAGGTTGTTGATAACTGAAGGCAGCGAAACTTCCATTGCGGAAATCTGCCAGATGCCTTTTTCGTTCTTAACGTACTGGATCGAGCGGCCTGCGAGCTTAGTCAGCGTGGTGTAGAAGTTGCTCGTGGTTACGCTTGCGGTAAGGTAGAATCTTACCGCTGCTTCGTACGTGAGCGATACTCTGTAAGCAGAATATGAGTTGTAAATACTGTTATATACGTTGTATGAAGGTGCAATGAGAAGCGAACTTTCGGTAAGACTTGAGAATACGTCCTGACCGTACTTGCAATTTTCGGGCAGATAAATCTGGCTTATGGGGCATCCGAAGAATGCATAGTTTTCAACTTCGGTTACATTTGTACCAAGAATTACATATTGAAGCGATGTGCATCCGCGGAACGCACCTACGCCTACACCCTTTACGTGGTCGGTCATCTTGACAGACGTAAGCGTAAGGTTGCTTTCAAACGCAGAGCCGAAGATGAAGTAGTCGCCTTTTGCAGGGCTGGATTCGGGAAGAGTTATCTCGGTAGCTTCTCCTTCGTATCTGATGAGGTACCACTTACCGTTTCTGTTCTGGAAGACGTAATCTCCCTGCTTAATTTCTTCGCCGATTTCCTCGCCGCCTTCGGGACGGGGTGTAAGATGAACTGCTTTTGCATACGCCGCTACGTAGCCGTGCGTCGTTGCACCTGCAACGATTTCAAGCTCGGAGAGGTTGTATACGTCGCCAATGTTCTTACAGCCGTAGAACGCGTTGCTATCGATAAGCGTTACGTTCTTGGAAATGGTTACTGCCGTAAACGAGGTTGCATTGTAGAATGCGTACTTGTTTATTGTAGTTACCGATTCAGGTATAAGTATATGCGTCTGATAGATGCCGTCAACGTACAGGTTGTGTGCGTTGTTAAGAGGGTTAGCAGCCGCATTTGCGAACTCAACGTTGCACCAGCTTGCAAGATCAACGATGTTGACGGAAGCAAGACCGGTACAGCCTTCGAACGCACGGTTACCTATTGATTTAAGGTTTGCAGGCAGGGTTATCGTTTCGAGATGTTCCATACCGAAGAACGTACCGAATAGTATCGTTCCTTCTGCGCCCTTGACGCCCGTTATCTCAACTTCCGTAAGGCTGTTGGGGATATAGTAGTCAGTGAACAGTTCGGAATAGTACTGTCTCGTTCTCGTAGCGTTATCGAATCTTTCCGTGCCGAAGTAGTAACCGAACAGCGATGTAGGCGATGCCGTCGTAGCGCTTACGAACGAACCTACGAAAGGAACGGACATGCGCTTGATGTTGTAGCAACTGTAGAATACGTTTTCCTTAACCGTTTCAACACCACTTTCGATAATAACTTTTTCAAGCGAAGTGCAGTTCTGGAATGCACCCTCGCCTATTTCTCTGACGCTGTCTTTAAGTATCTTGACAGATACGATGTTCTTCTCTGCAAACGCATACTTGTCGATACGGTATGTTCTCTCCGTCGAACCGTCCTCATCGGGGTTCTCCTGAGGAAGAACAATATCCGTTTCGGTGCCGGTGTAGTCCATGAGGTACCAGATGTTATCCTCTGCCTTATGGAATACGAAGCCGCCGTCTACGGTTATATAACCGCCGTTATCCTTAAGATCTTTTGAGATGTAAGCTGCGTAGTAACCTACCCAACCGTTGTCGGTAGAACCTGCTTCTACGTTGAGCGCACCGTTTCCGGTGGTAAGGTCCCAAACTTTGAGGAGCTTGTTGCAGCCTCTGAACGCCTCTTCGCCGATTGCCGTAACATGTGCGGGAATTATGACGCTGTTGAGTGACGTGCAGCCGTAGAACGCATATGCGCTTACAACGGATACGTCGTTAGGAATAGTCACGTCTGCAAGAGGTTCGCTGTCAAGATAGATCGTACCGCCTGCGTTTACAGGGTTAGCCTGAGGGTTACCGAACTTAATCGTAGCCCACTGCGACAGATCGTCTATGAACGCTGCTTTGAGGTTTACGCAGTTTCTGAACGCGCCGGTGCCGATTTCGGTTACCGATGCGGGTATGGTTACGTTTGTTATGGAAACGCAACCCGTGAATACGTAGCTTCCTATCTTCTTAGCCGTGCCGGGAATTACGAGGTTGACTGCTTCAACGTTATTTACGTACAGTCTGCCGCCGTTATAGAGAGGATTGGAAGTTTCAACGCCGATTTCGTAAGCAATCCACTTGTTGAGGTCTTTGATATGAACTTCTTGGATATTTGTAGACTGCTGGAATACTGTGTTGTTGAATTTGAGCGTATCCGAGTAGATGGAAATCTTCTTCAATGACGTGCAAAGCGACATTGCAGATTCCTGAATAAGTTTTACGTCAGCATCGATGATTATTTCTTCGAGCATTGACATATTGTACAGAGCGCCGAAGCCGATTACGTTCTGAAGTCTACCGGTGGTAACCATCATACCCTTGACGATTTCAATCTTCTTCAGAGACGTGGGAATGTAGAACGTTATCGAGTTTGCCGCCGTGCTGTAACGCTGAGGAACACCGATTGCACCGTAGTAAGGGGACTTGCCGAAGATGTAACCGAACAGCGTATTGTCATTGTTGTTCGTAACGCTGTATGCGCCGCCGACGTAGGGCAGTCTCATACTTACTATCGACGAGCAGCCGCTAAACGTGCCTGCGGGGATAGTAGTTACGTTGTTGCTCATTATAACGTTGGCAAGGCTTACGCAGTTGACGAATACGTCCATGCCGAGCGTAGTTACGCTTTCGGGAACAATTATCTCAAGAATTCCCGTATGTTTGAGAGCACCTTCACTGATTGTTATAAGGTTGTTGGGAAGAGTAACTTCCGCAAGTGAAGTGCAGTCATAGAATACGTAGCTTTCGAGCGTGGTGATACCCGTGCCGATATGAGCTACCGTAAGGTTCTTACAAGCGGTAAACGCATACGATGCAATCGAAGTTACCGTGTTGGGTATATCGAGGCTCGTAATACCGCTCATATTGAACGCATACGTACCAATCGTGGTTATCGACGTGCTCAATGCGATAGTTTCGAGGTTAGTCGTTCCTTCGAACGCTCTCTCGCCTATCGTTTCTACGCCTTTGAGAGTAACGCTTTCGATAAGATTGCAGTTACTGAACGCACCGTAAAGAAGGTTGCCGCCGTTTACCGTAACCGTACGAAGTGTTTCGGGTATATAGAACATTCCCGTATTGTTGGTTGCAGAACCGAATTTCTGAGTTACTGCATAGCCGCCTTCGTACGAAGTATTACCGAAGATGTAACCGAACAGAGTAGTCTGAGCGGCAGTCGTTATTTCCTTAGCATTTCCGACGTAAGGGATTGTAATGTCAACGAGGGCAGAGCAGCCTACGAATGCAGCGGTAGCGATAGAATCGACGTCGCCGATTACCAACGTGCGAAGGCTTATGCAGTTTTCGAACGCCTTGGTTGCGATTGTGGTTACAGTATCGGGAATAGTGACGTTATCAAGAGCAACGCAACCCGAGAACGCCTGCACTCCTATGCTTGCGGGAGCGTCTTCTATCTTAACGGTTGCAAGGCTTATGCAATTGTAGAACGCCTGGTTGCTTATCACCTTAACACCGCTACCGATCGTTACGCTTGTGAGCGCGTCGCACTCTGCAAACGCATACATACCGATGCTTACGGCGTTCTTGGGGATATTTACCGAAACAATGTTGTCCTTGTTGTTGAACGCGTACTCATAAATTTGATAAGTTACGGTATCAAGCTCGTCGGGAACGGTTTCGGGCAAGTTGAGCTCTATTTCAGCACCGTCGTAACCTACGAGGTACCAGATGTCGTCTGCATTAAGGAACTTGTAGCCGTTTATTTCCTTCTGTCCGACGTCTGCCGAGCTACCGTTGATAACGCTGAGTGCGTAGTAGCCGATATAGCCGTTACTAGTTGCGCCCTTGACGATATTGAGCTTACCAGAAGTCGTACCGTAGTTCTGGTTAATTACTAGACGAAGGTTGGTGCATCCAAAGAATGCTTCTGTGCCTATCGTTTTAACATTGTTGCCTACGGTTACTTTCGTGATCTCGGTGTTATTGATAAACGCGTATTGCAGAACACTGCCCGAGGCAAGAGACTCTGTATTGAGCTCCAATTCCTTAATAGGACTTGAACCAAGGTACAGGTTGTGCGAGTAATACGAAGGATTTGCCGTTGCATTCTTGAAATCGATCTTCAACCATGCGGAGAGCTCCGAGATTACTGTCTGTCTTAATACGGTATCCTTGCAGCCTTCGAATGCACTTTCACCTATTGATTTTACGTTAGGTCCGATAGTTACGGTCTGAAGATTTACGTTGTTGTAGAATGCTTTTTGACCGACCGTTACGTCTGCCGTGCTCGAAGTTCCTATACTTACTTCGATAATCGAGGTTGCGCCGTAGAATGCATAGTCGTTGACTTTCGAAATACCTTCGGGAACTTCGACATCAGACGTTTCGGTACCGCCGAACGTAATCGAACCTATGTTGGAAAGCGGGTTAGCGTATTCATTTGCAAATACGATGTTGAACCAGCCCGTATCACTCGTTACGTTGACGCTGTGCAGGTTTTCGCAACCCTTGAACGCATCAGTGCCGATGTTTGTGATGTTCTGACCGAAGTTTATATAGGTAAGACCCGAGCAGTTATAGAACGCGCTTGCGCCTATAGCCGTAAGACGGTTGGGCAGAGTTATGGATGTGAGCCAGGTATAGCCGTAGAATGCGCCGTAGTTGATGTTGCAAGTGCTGGTCGTTACGGTCAAAGATACGGATTTAAGGCTCTTGGGTATATAGTAAGTTTTGCTTGAGGTAGCAGACCAGTACTGCGTTACCGCCGTGCTGCCTTCGTTTTCAATGTCGCCGAAAATGTAACCGAACAAGGTTGTTTCCGAAGCAACATTTGCGTCTTTCTGACCTACGAAGGTAAGAACGATTGAAGCCAAGTTATCGCAAGCACCGAACGCGCCGATACCGATTTCGATTATGTTCTGAACGACGGTTGCGTTCGTAAGCGAAGTACAGCCGTAGAACGCATAGGGCTTGATTGCGGTAAGCTGGTCACTGAATATAGGCGAGCTTAAAAGAGTGCCGTTGCTGGTGGCGGAGCTACCCGTATACAGTGCTGCCTTATTGGACAGAGGGTTAGCCGAATAATCAGCGAAGTCTATCGAAACCCACGCTTGGAGAGTGTTTTCCGTAAGATATACGTCGTTGATATATTCGCA
The DNA here is from genome assembly GCA_022508265.1 of Clostridiales bacterium. Taxonomy (GTDB): domain Bacteria; phylum Bacillota; class Clostridia; order Christensenellales; family Borkfalkiaceae; genus Coproplasma. Next base: position 135,999 of record JAFLVP010000001.1, on the reverse strand, counting down.
ACCGTAGAATGCCTGTTTTCCTATCGACTTAAGACTGCTTCCTACGTTTTGCGTAAATGTAATGTTTACGTGTACCATCTGCAACGACTTGCAGTTGTAGAACGCATATGCGTTAATCGCGGTAATTGACGTAGGAATAACGAGGTCGTTGACTACTTCGAAATCGTCATCATCTCTTACGTGGAGGTAAAGTCCCGCGCCGTTAGACAGAGGGTTAGACGAAGCGTCCGTAAATACTATCCTCAACCAGTCTACAATGGTCTCTGCTTTAACGGTCTTTAAACTCTCGCAGCCTGCGAACGCCTGTGCCTTAATGGTCGTAAGCGTTTGAGGAACGTAGAACTCGGGAAGTGACGAGCAGTTGTTGAATGCGTAGTCGTTTATAGTGACGAGTGCCGTGCCTGCGTTGAACGAAACGAGCGAGGTGCAACCCGAGAACGCATATTGAGCGATGTCGGTAATTGCGCCTTGGAGTACCACTTTCTTGATATTATTGCAGTTACTGAACGCGCCGTACCAGATAGTTCCGCCCGTTATGATAACTTCTTCAAGTTTTTCGGGGATGTAATAAGTTGCCGTATTGACAGCTGCAGCACCCCACGTCTGCGTGGTTGCAACACCGCCTTCATATTCAACGGTTCCGAACAGATAGCCGAACAGAGTGTTGGCAGAAGCCGCCGCTGCTTTCTCGCTCGAACCGATGAAAGGCAAGGTTATGGATTTTAAGTTAGCACAGCCCCAGAATGCCGATGCAGCTATTGCATGAACCGTAATAGAGGTATTGTTATTGTTCATCGTGCTTGCAAGCGAGCTGGGAAGGGTAACTTTTACAAGGTCTAAGTAATTTGCGAATGCATACGTACCGATCTTTTCAGCCTTGTCGGTAAGGACAAGTTCGGTCACGTGATCGTATACGCCGTACTCGTTGAGGACGTAGAGTCCCGCGCCGTTTGACAGAGGGTTAGCCATACAGCTTACAAGCATGCCCTCTTGAGCTTCCTGTGTCGTAGGTGTGTATGCCGTGAAGGCAGTTCTTGCCCACAGGTCGATATCGTCGGTGTATACCTTTTCAAGGCTTTCGCAACCAGCAAATGCATTTATACCGATGGTTGTGAAGTAAGTGGGAAGGTTGAATTCTTCAAGCGATGAGCATCCCGAGAATGCGTAGTTACCCATCGTCAATTGCGAGCCCGGCTCTTTAGACAACTCGATGTGCTTAACCATACTTACGTTTGCAAACGCATAGTTAAGGATGTTACCGCCGCGGACGATAACGGTTTCGAGTCCAGCAGGTATGTAATACGGAACGGGAGTCGTGCCGTTCATCTGCTCTACCGCAAAGCCGTTGCCGTAGGGCTCGGTGCTGAAGATATAGCCGAAGTGTGCGGTGTTGTTCTGCGAGCTTACCGTCTTAGAGTTTCCTACGAAAGGAATATCAAGGTAAACGAGGCTTCCGCAGTCGAAGAATATGTTCTGACCGATAGTCGTAATCGTGGAAGGCAGAACTACATGCGTAAGCATAGAGCAACTTGAGAACGCGCCGAAGTTTACGTTACCGTTGAGTACGGTTACTCTGCGCAAGGTTGCAGGGATATAATAAGTAGTTCCGTTGCCGTTTGTGTCGTAAACCTGCTTAACGGCAGTACCTCCGGCATATTCCGCTGTACCGAAGAGATAGCCGAACAGAGTGTTGTTGCCTGCACCGGTCGTTGCGTTGAGACCTATGAAAGGAATAACCATATCGACGAGTGAACGGCAACCCGAGAATACGTTAGTCTGAATTGACGTAACGCTTGAAGGCAGAGTTACCGAAACGAGTGCAGAGTTGCCGTAGAAGGCGCTCTCTTCAATCGTTTTAAGGTTCATTACGGGCTCTACGCCCTCTTCTCCGCTGTCGGGAAGAACTATTTCTTTGAGATATTTGTAGTTATAGAAGCTGAACTTGCCTATCTTGGTAATCGTCTTGGGAAGAACGAGCGTTGTAAGCATTTCGTTCGTGCTTGCTTCGTAAATAGCAATATTGCCGTTATAGAGCGGGTTGGAAGAAGCGTTTGCGAACGAAGTCTCGAGCCAAGCCGCCAAATCGCTTATAACGAGACGGTTCAGAGCAAGACAGCCCGTGAACGCGTTTTCGCCTATCGTAGTTACGGTTTTGGGAATTTCGAGGTCGGAGAACTGCGAGCAGTTGTAGAACGCGTAGTGTCCGATTTTAATAAGTCCTTCGCCGAGCTTGATAGAAGTGAGCTGCGAGCAGTTATAGAACGCAAAGTCGTTGATTGCGCCCTGTTCAAGACCCTTTATTTCAACAGAAACGAGGGTTTGAGGGATATAGTAGGTTATATCGGTAGTAGCGGCAGTATAAGTCTGATTTGCCGACGTGTGATAACGTTGAACCACCGCTCTTCCGCCGTCGTAAATGGTATCGCCGAAGATGTAACCGAACAGCGAATTTGCGTTGTAGGTTGCAGTCTTGTTTTCACCCGTGAAGGGAAGGCTTATGCTGGTCATTCTGGTGCAACCGCCGAACGCAGCCTTGCCTATGCTTGTTACCGACGTAGGAACGTCTACCGAAATCAGGTTGGTGCATCCCCAGAACGCCTGCTCTCCTATGGAAAGTACCGTCGAAGGGATTATTATACTGATGAGCGACTGACAGTTGTAGAATACGTACTTACCTATCTTGGAAGTTCCGTCTGTCAATTCGAGTTCGGCAACTTCAACGTCGTTGAGGTACAGACCTGCGCTGTTGGCAAGAGGGTTGGAGTAAGCCGTCGTAAGTTCGGTTTCGCACCAGTCTTTAATGTCGGTTATATCGACGCGCTCGATGCTGCCGCACCCGTAGAATGCGTCCGTACCGATGCTGTCAACCGTAGACGCAATTGCTACGCGCTTCAAATGTCCGTAGTTATAGAAGTTATAGTTACCGATTTTGGTGGTCTGCGCGGGAACGTCGAGGTAAACTACCTTTTCGTAGGTCCTGGTTACCTCTTCCTCCATATCTTCAATCGTGGTCTTTAAGAGCATCATCTCTGCGCCGTAGTACAGAGGGTTAGCCATTGCGCTGTCGAAGTCGGTGGCAAGCCATGAACCGATGTCGTCTAATTCAACCTTGGAGAGTCTGTTGCAACCGCGGAACGCATCGCGTTCGACCTTCCTGATGCCCGTGCCTACGTGTATGGACGTAAGCGAGGTGCAGTTCATAAACGCCTCTGCGCCTATTGTCGTGTACGCATCGGGAATAACTACGTTCGTAAGGTTGGTGCAGCCGTAGAGTGCACGGTAAGCAATGGTATGAACGTAGCTGTCGTTAGGAGTGCTGTTTACGTGATCGGGCAGATTGAGCTCCGTCAGCGAGGTCATGTTTGCGAACGCGCCGACAAGGACGTTACCGCCGAGTACGGTTATCTTTTTAAGTGACGTGGGGAACGAGTTGTTGTACGCAGCGTTGCCCGTGGTGTAGTACTGAGTTGCGCTGTAGTGATACGAGCCGTGCGAGTTAAGGTTGATACTCCAGTTGTTTCCGCCGAAGATATAACCAAACTGCTGATTGCTTGCATTGGTTACGTTGCTGGCGCTTCTGCTGGAACCTACGAAGGGCAGCTGCACTTCTTCGAGGAAAGGACAGTCGTAGAACATTCTGTCTGAAACGTAGTTGAGCCTTTCGATATCGTGTTCGAATATAACCTTCTTGAGCCTGTAGCAGTAGAAGAAAGGATTGTACAGATACTGGTTATAGTTGGAAGTGTAGTTCCAGATTGTCTTGAAATTGATATAAATTTCTTCAACTTCGGACAAACCGCTGAAGCAGGGCCCTGCAAATACGCCTTGGCTACCGTTTATAGTTATCTTTTTAAGACCGGCAGGTATGTACGTATAAGTATACCAATAATAGTAGCTAGTACGTGTAGTTCCGTTGTAATATGAGGTTGGAATGGAGTTAGTATAGGAAGAACGTCCGAAGATTGTACCGAAATGTCCTCTCCAGTCATAGTTCTGGCCACTGTTCCAACGGGAATATAACTGAGCGCTGTTACCAATCCAAGGAACGGAAACCTCGGTTACCCCGCCGCAACCCTGGAATGCGTATTCATCAATGAAGCCGCGGTTATCGGTGTAAGGAGTACCGTTTACGGTAATAGTGTCTACGTACATCTCTATGCGCGTTGCTGCAGAGCAGTTCAAGAACGCATACGAGAGAATAATATTGAACGTGTCGTCGGGGATTACAATCTCCTCGAGCGAGGTGCAGTTCTGGAACGCATAGTTGTAAATTGCATATCCGTTTTGGCTGACGCCGTGAATATTGTTTGCAGTATATACGACACCGTGAACGAAAGGATGTTCTCCGTCGCCGAAATAGAAGTGCTTTAACGACGGGAGGTTTGCAAACGAGTACTGCATTACGTTGCCGCCGAGAAGGGTTATCTCCTCAAGGTTTGCAGGCATGTAATACGTGCCGTAGCCGTTATTGATTGCTACCATGCCGTTATCAGCTCTCTGATACGTACCGAACATGATATGAACGGAGTTGTTGGTGTTGTTGGAATTGTTGGTAAACGCCGTACCTGCGAAGGGTATCGTAAGACTGCGAAGATTTTTGGTGCCGCCGAAAGCGTTAGCGCCTATGGTAGTTACCGTGCTGGGAATAACCAGCTTGGTAACGTTGGAATATCCCCAGAATGCGTATGACGAAATAGACGTAACATTCATTTCTTCGGTTACGATAAGTTCGTCGGAGTATTCGCCGTTGATATAGAGTTTTGCCTCAGGGTTGGAAAGAGGATTTGCCTGATAGGACGAGAAGGTTATCTTGCACCAGGAAGCCAAATCGCTTATTCTTATCTCTTCGAGTGCGTCGCAGTTTGCGAACGCGTATTCATAAATATTTGAAAGCTTGTTGGAAAGAGTTATGTGTGCCAGCGAGATATTGTTGGCAAATGCATAAGTATTGATTTTGGTAATACTGTCGGGAATGGTTACCGAGAAGAGCGAGGTGCAGCCGTAGAATACGTATGCGTTGAGCTCTGTAATGGTATCGGGGATAACCACGTCGGAAACGGGACCGCCGGAAAGCTGCATTTCCGCACCGGGCCACATGGGGTTGGCATACATATTTCCGAATATAATCTTACACCAAGCCTCAAGGTCGTAAATGGTTACGAGATTTATGTTGTTGCAGCCGTTGAAGGTGTCTGTCGCCATCTCAGTAATATTCTGAGGGATAGCAATCTTCTCCAAGCCCGTGCAGTTTCTGAACGCGTTTGAACCCAGAATGTTGATACCGGCCGTCTTTTCGGGCAGGGTTATCGACGTTAAGAAGGAACAGTTATAGAACGCGCCGTAAAGGATGTTACCGCCCGTGATAGTTACTTCTCTTAAATTTCTGGGGAAGTAGTAATTGGTATAGCTGCTTCCGTTGTAGTACTGCTGAGTGGCGTTTTCAACACCCATATAGCTCTCTGTGCCGAAGATATAGCCGAACAGCGTATTGGCAGAAGCCGATGTTGCAGACTTGCTTGAACCTATGAAGGGCAGAGTTATGCTTTCCAAGCCCGAGCAGCCGCGGAATACCTGCACGCCTATCTTTTCAACGCTGTCGGGCACGAAAATGCTTTCAAGCGTGCTTGCATTTACAAATGCGTAGTTTTCGATACGGTTCGTGCCGTCGGGGATACGAAGCTCGGTCTGTGCCTTACCGTCCCGATAGATAGAGCCGCAAACCGACAGCGGGTTAGCTGCTACGTTCTTGAAGTCGATATAGCACCACTGGGTAAGATTTAAGATGTGGAGCTGTGAAATTGTTGTGCCTTCAAATGCGTAGTTATTGGAAATTTTAAGATTTGCGCCGACCGTAATGGATTCGAACAGATAGCAGTTAGTGAAAGCGTACTGTCCGATTTCACGAACGTTTACGGTAACGTCGGTCAATGTTTCGTTGCTTGCAAACGCATATTCGTCAATTTTATCAACCGTGTCGGGGATATTGATAGACGTTAAGGGAGATACGTTGTAGAACGCATACGGGTCAATCGAGCTGACGTAGCCGTTTGCGGAGAAGGTAACGCTTTCAAGGAAGGAATATTCGTAGAAGTTTGCTCTACCTATTCTTTCCACGTCTACGGGAACGATGAGGTGCTGGTACAGCTCGTAAGGAGCGCTGGTTGCACCGCTTATCTTAACGTGAAGCTCTGCACCGTCGTCCCAACGCATGCCGATGCCCGCCAAGTCCTTCTTATGCAGAGGATTTGACGTTCCCATAGGGAAGTAGTTTTCATACGCAGTGCCGGAGGTCGAAGCCGTTTCGAAGTCGTGTCCGAGCCATACCGAAATGCTGTCTATAAGCACGCTTTCGAGAGCGTTACAATCCTTGAACGCCTCTCTTCTGAACGTAGTCCAGGAGTTGGGAATACGTATGGATTTAAGCGAGGACATGCCTGCAAACGCACGCTCGTAAACCGTCGAGCCTGCGATACCGCTTATATAAGGACGCTCGGGAAGAATGAGCTCTTCGACGTAGCTGAAGTTCTGAAGCACACCCATAGGAAGATAGCCGCTTTCAATGGTTATCTTCTTCAAGGACTTGGGAACGTAGTAGGTTTCGGTGCTCGTTCCGTTGAGGTTGTAGTTACGGATTACCGTGTAGTACTTGTCAGCATCGTGAGGAGCGTATGCAGTATATTCGATGCCGGTGTTCGTTATCGAATCGTTGAACCAGTAGTTGAAGCCGTAGCTTGCGCTGTTGGTGTATGAACCGCCGCTGATGTTGTAACTTGCGAAAGGAACTACTACCTCTTCAAGGTTTTCGCAACCGCGGAACATATTAGTTCCGGTAAGAGTTGTAAAGTTGTTTGCATTGTGGAAGATTACTTTTTTGAGGTTCCTGCAACCGTTGAACATCTGCAGACCGTATACGTTTACGGTATACGATTCGGGAAGCTCGATCTCTTCTATGTACTGCAACCACTCAAACATATAGTATGTGAGGTGTCCGCCGCGAATTCTTACCTTGGTAAGGCTCTTGGGCGCGTAGAAGTAGAAATAACCTCTCGAGTTGTATATATATCCGTAACGCGAACCGCCGTACATCTTGTCGTTTACGTTGTAGTTGTAATTGATGCTATCGGGGTTACCGCCATTGTTAATGAAAGAAGAATCATTACGGTCGGAAGTGTAGTTTGCGTAAGTTCCTACAGAGGCATAACGGGAAGCCACACGGCCTGAGCCGTCAAAGAAATAGTGGAACTGACTCTCATAATAATCCCAATAGCTCGAGCTCGTGCTGGTGCTATAGAAATAAGTCTTATGGCGGCCGACGAAGGCAACGTCCATCTCCTCAAGGCTCTCGCAGCCTTGAAGTATGCTCGTGCCGAATTCCGTAAGGTTGCTGCCAATTGCAGTAAACTTGGTAAGATATATGCAATCCTTGAACGCATACGACTCTACCTTGTAGAAGCATTCGGGAACGGTAAACTCGGTTATGTTGGTTGCTCTGAACGCGCTGTCGCCTATGTAACCTCCGTTGTTGTTGCTGCCGGGGGACGAACACGTATAGTTGTTTGCAAAGGTAATGCTTGTGATTGACCAGCATCTTGCGAACGCGTAGTCGGTTATGTTACCGCCGAGAATATGTACGCTCGTCAGAGTCCTGGGGATGTAGCTGGTCTGATGGTACTGGTTTGCTCCATAGCTACCGTCGTAATTGATTGTACCGAAGATATAGCCGAAAAGTCCGTATACGTTGTCGGAAGTATTGGTCTTGGTGTTGCCGATGAACGCCATTTCTGCCGTTTCAAGGTTTTTAGCGCCGCCGAATGCGCCCACGCCAATCGTGGTTACTGAAGTGGGAATGTGCAAATCCACCCATTGCGTGCAACCGTAGAAGGCGTAAGGTCTTATCGTTACGACGGAGACGGAAATCGTGCCCTTGATATCGGTGAGGAGCTTATATTCGTTGAGATTGGTCGTGTCACCCGTTGCGTATTTAACGACTGCTTTCTGACCCCACATAGGGTTGTCGTAGTAGTAACTGATATTGCAGTTGAACGTCCAGTTATCGATATTGTCGATATATACTTCCTCTACGTTACGGGCAAAGGTGTCGGTAAAGCTGACGTTTTGACTTCTCGCGAAAGGATTATAGAGGGTTACGTTAGAATCGCCGTAGAATACGTAGGGGCTTCCGCCGCCGAGCGAGGTGAGCGTGCCGGGCAGAGTAACTTTACGAAGATCGCGGCAGCCGTTGAATGCGCCAACCTGTATCGTTTGGAGGATGTCGGGAAGGTCGATTTCCTCAAGCTCCAAGCAGTATCTGAACGCATAACTACCTATTATGGTATAGTCGTTGCCCATATCGATGGATTTGAGGGCGCGGCAGCCTTCGAACGCGTACTGATAGATAGTTTTAACTATGCTATAGCCGTTGTAACCGCCGTAGCCGTCGTCATTTGCAACCTTACGGGGCAGAGTTATGTGTTCTATGAACATACAGTTCTGGAACGCGTATTCACTGATATTGCCGTGACGTATTTCAACGGTCGTCAGTTTTACGGGAATTAAGTAATAGCCACCGCTCACACGATAGTTGTATGCATAGTAGTTCTGATTATCGTTGAGATAGTTGTAGTAATTATAGCGGTTAAAGATATAACCGAACATGTGGTTTGAAGAAGTGTCGTTACCGTTATAAACCTGATATCCGACAAAAGGCAGACTTATACTTTCAAGGTTTATAGTGTCGCCGAAGGCGAATTCGCCTATCCTCGTTACCGTGTCGGGAACGGTAAGGTTTACAAAACCGCCGTAACCCCAGAATACGCGAGGATTGATAGTAGTAAACGTATAATCTGCGAGGTCTGTAACGAGATCGCCGTTGAGATAGAGTCCCGCCTTGTTGTTATTGAGAGGACTCGACGTATAATGCGTGAAATTAATAACTACGTACGCGTTGATGTCCGTAATATTTACGGTTTTTAGGCTGGGAGTGTTCTGGAATACATAGTCATTTATAGTCGTAGTCGTTGCGGGAATATTTATGGTGTGAAGCGAGGTACAGCCGTCGAAAGCATAGGCGTTCCATGTAGTGACTCTGTTACCTACTGTTACCTTCTTTAAGCCCGTGCTGTTCTGGAATGCATACGAATTAATCGTGGTAATATAATTCCAAAGCTGGACTTCTTCAACGTATTGAAGGTTCGCAAACGCGTACGAATTGAGGGTAGCCTGCGATTCGTTGTTCGAGTGCGAAGAAATAATTACCGTGCGGAGACTGTCGGGTATGTAGTACGTGTATGATTGCTGTACTACGGCGCTCGAACCGGTATTATCTCTCGTACCGAAGATATAGCCGAGAGTTTCGACTCTGTTGTTGCTGTCGTTATTTTTAGTCTGACCGAGGAAGGGCAGAGTTATTTTCTGAAGGTATATGCACGCACCAAACGCGCCTTCGTCTATCTGCGTTACGTTGTTGGGAACGGTAACTTCGGTAAATTCACGACCGTAGAATGCGTACTGTTTGATAGTATATTCGGGAGTGCCGTCGGGGTTACGGCTGGGAAGCGTTACAACCTTCTCGTTGCCGACGTAGCCGAAGCATACCCAACCCGAGGACTGCTTAACGAATCTGAAGCTGTCGATGTCGGAATAGTCGCCCTGAGCGGTTGCGCTGTCGGTTACGAAGAGTGCGTAATATGCGACGTACGAGTTAAACTTATCATTAGAACCGGGGGTGAGAGGGATGTCAGGATTGAGATTTGCAACTTCGGCAAGTGACATACAGTTCAGGAAGGAGTATGCACCGAGAGTGTTAATATCCTTACCTATTATAACTTTGGTTATGGAAATACAGCCGACGAAGCAGTAGTTGGGAATCGTGCCCGAAATGCCGCGCAAATCAAGCTCGCTTACCGCAGTACTCTGCTGTTCCGTACTGAATTTACCGTAGGCAAGTGTTCCCGCATAATACAGAGGGTTGGAATATTCGTTGCCGAACGTGCTGCCTACCCACTCCGTTAAGGTTACGGGAACGATTAACTGTTCAAGTCCCTTGCAGTTCTGGAAAGCATAGTTGCCATAGTTTGCAGACCTGCTGATTTGGACGTACTTGATACCGCCGCTCTGCGCAAAGCAGTATTGACCGACGGAAGTTACTACGTTCAGCGTCAAGCCGTTTTCTACGCCGAGCTTGTCGCAATCGTAGAATGCGTAGTTACCAAGCGTTGTAAGTTTGTTACCGAACGTAATGCTTTCAAGCGCGGTGTTGTAATAGAACGCATAGTGACCGATCTCCGTAATTACGTTACCGAGATTGAGCGTTCTTATATTACTATTATTATAGAAAGCGTAGTCGTTGATTTTGGTTACGGAGCCTACTTCGTTTCGGGTAAGCTGAGTAACCTCGGCATCGTTCATATAAAGTGCCGCCCTGTAATAGAAGGGGCTCGACATTGCCGAGTTAAACGTAATCTGAACGTAATCTTCAATGCTGTGAACGTTGACCTTCTTGAGCGCCGAGCAGTAGCCGAACGCATCCTGATAAATGTAATCGAGCTGTGACGGAAGATCTATTTCCTCTATTCTGCTGCAATAATAGAACGAGCGCGTATTTATAACGGTAGTGCTCGTAACCGTTACCTTTCTCAAGGTATTGGGTATTCTGTACGAAGCGTTATTGCCGTGGCTCGACGTATTGTAGAAATATGTCGTATTGTCTGCATGCAAAATGTAGCCGAGCGACTGGTTGTTGTTTGCGTTATTGTTGTTGTAATTATTGCCGTTTTCGCGCCCTACGAAGGGAATAGTCAGTTCGGTAAGCGCACGGCAATTATAGAATACGTAAGCATCTAACAGCGTAGCCGTAGTGCCTATTTCGGCAGTTTCAAGCGCGTAGCAGTTGTAGAACGCATAACTTCCTACCGTAGTGATACCGTCGGGAAGAGTAATTTCGGGAAGCACGGTACAGTTGTAGAATGCATAAGTTCCTATCGAATACTCACCCATGTTGGGAGCGAATTCCATGTCTGTAAGCGCAGTACAATTATAGAACGCGTACGTACCTATAGATCTTACTGAAGAACAGATATTAATAGAGGTAAGTTTAGTATAATTATAGAATACGTATTGACCTATCTTGCTTGCGTCGGTAAGCGTAATATCGGTAGTAGGCTCAGCCGCGTCGTTTAAATATAATCCCGTAAATCCGGAGTTGGTATTAGCTATATACAGGGGATTGGAATAATAATCAACAAAATCGATTTCAACGAAGCGGTTGATATCCTTTATGTAAAGCTCGTTAATTTTGTTCGTACCGTAGAATATCTGGTACGTGCCGCTGTACGGGGTCAGTGTGGTCCAACCGTTGCCTATCGTTACCTTGGTAACGGCATCCATCGAATAGAACGCCTGATAGCCCAACGTAGTAACACTGTTGGGCAAGTTGATTTCTTTAATTCTGTCGCAGTCATAGAAAGCCCAGCCCTGAATTTCTTTAAGGGTTTCGGGGAAGGTTATCTTTTCTATATAGTCGCTGTTGTAGAACGCGCCGAAGTAAATGGTATAGTCCTGCTCGGCAAACGTGGGACTGTCTATAATGGTTACTTCTTTAAGGCTTGTAGGTATATAGTGATACCAGTAATAGCTGGAGTTTGTGGAAGCAGCATTGAAACGGGTACCAATCTGAACGTAGTTGCCGGAAGGGTTACCGGGGTTGGAGTTACCGCCGAATATGTAGCCGAAGGTCTGCGTGTTTGCGGACACACCGGATGCCGTAGTACCCGTTTTTATGGCGCCCATGCTGTTGTCTGCATTTCTGCCCTGACCTACGAAAGGAATAGTCAGTTTTTCAAGGCGGGCACAGCCCCACAGAGCGTACTGCTCAATAAACTTTACGTCTTTTTCAAATACGATTTCTTTTATGAAATTACAGTTGTAGAACGCACCGTACATTACGTTGCCGGCGGTTACGGTTACTTTTTCAAGCGCATTGGGTATATAGTACGTAGTATTGCTGGTACTGGTGCTATTTGCCGTAAGACGACGGGGCTGAAGAGCCGAATACGAGTTACCGGGGTTGCTCGTACCGAACGTGTAGCCGAGAGGGTACTGTTCAGCAGAATTCCACCAGATGTTTGAATGTTTGCCGATGAAAGGCATTGTAAGCTCTTTAATCGAATAGCAACTGCGAAGGATTTGTTCGTACATCGTCGAGACGCCGACGCCGATATCCACTTTGGTAAGACCCGTACAGCCGTAGAAGGCTTCTCTGTGAATTTCTTGAACGCTGTGTGCGGGAATTACGAGTTCTGTGAGTGATTTACAGTCTTGGAACGCCTGTGTTCCTATGGAAGTAACAGATGTGGGCAGTTTGAAATTACGAAGTTGGGTGCAACCCGAGAAGGCTCCCTCACCGATGGAGCCTATTGTATTCGAGAAGGAAATTTCCTTGAGCTGTTCATAGCCGTAGAACGCATACGAGCCTATTTTCTTGGCGGCGGCCGAAAGCGTTACGCTGTTAATAACCGATCCGCCGTAAGCAAGGTTTCTTGACGACGGTTCCTTGGGAGTCGACAGGGGGTTAGCCGCCGCATCCTCGAAATCGATTGACGCAAACGCATCGATATTGGAAATGGTTACCGTTCCTACCGAGCAACCGCTGAACGCAGCCGAACCTACGGTTTCAAGCGTTGCGGGAAGGCTTATGGAGTTGATTGAGACGCTTTGGAAGGCACGCGCGCCGATTCTCGTGAGCTTGTTGCCAAGCGTTACCGAGCTCAACTCCGTGCAGCCTGCGAAAGCGTCGTCGCCGATCTTGGTAATGTTGTTGCCGAGCACGAGCGTTTTAATCGTTCCTACGCTACGGAACGCACCGCCGATGATGTTGCCGTTCGCACCGCCCGATACGCTTACGCTCGTAAGTTTATACGGGAAGTACGCCGTATAGCTGGCACTGCCGTACGACTGGGTTCCGTAATAGGCCTCTTCGTCGTTAACGGACCAGTTGTTGCCGAATATGTATCCGAAGAAGGTTTTCTCACTTGCCGAAGAGGCGGTAAGCGATTCTCCGACGAACGAGAGGTTAATCTCTACCATCGTCGCGCACTCTGCAAACACGCCTTCCATAACCGACGTGACCTTTGCGGGATAGCCGACTGCGAAGTCAACCTTTATATCAGCGTTCCTCTTGGGAGTTACTCCGTTATAAGCCAGCGCCTTGAAGCCCTCTTCGCTGAAGCCTTGAAGCTGACCGTTACTGCTGATAGTGAAGTACTTCTCTTGATCGAGAGTAACGACGTTTGCCGCGGCGCGCGTTTGAATATCGCCGACTCCGTCCGCGATAGGTGTTGCCGCCGCAGTTACCTGCGTTTGGGCAGCTGCAATGCCGTCCGTGCCCTTGTCAAAGAGCGCGAACCCCGCAATGCTTGTTGAAAGAAGTGCCGCCGCCAGGGACACTAATCCAACAATTTTTGCTCCATGTTTTTTTGTTCTCGAATTTTTCATAACACACCTGCTAGTAAAAAATTTTGTTTCTTTCGATTTTGGATTTTTTCGCGTCGTTTTATTTGTGCCGCACTTGCGCTCCTATACACGTACGCGTACGCATATACGTGGCGCAAAAGCCCAAATGCCCTGCCTTTTTTCAGTGCATTTGGTCAATATTGCGGGGTCAAATCCGACTCGATACATAAAAATTATACTATATTATATAGTCCGACGCAAGTAATTTCATAAAAATTTTTTTCCTTTTTTTGGATTTTTTAATTTTTTTGTCGTTCGCCGACATATTTACCGCTCTCTGTTTAATAAATGCCAAAACATAAAATTTTTTGTCACTTTTCTTTCACAAAACGGTCAAAAAACTTCACTGAATTTACCAATTGCCTTGGCACTATGCTTGATTTAAGCCAAAAAACGAAAAAAAATTCGCCGTGCAAAATCTGCACGGCGTCAATTTTTCGGTCTGAAAGATTAAATTGTGTTCCCGAGCGGAATTTAAGTTATAAGACCGCTCTTATAGCGTCGGTGTCGGCACGCAAAGCCGCAATTCAGTTCCCGAGCGGAATTTGCGCAGCGGCATTCAAAGAGAGCGGCGCAAACTCGCCGTTTAAATACTTTATCAGCCCCTCCGCCGCTATCATCGCCGCGTTGTCGGTGCAGTACTTCTTTTCTGGCAGAACGAGCTTGAGTCCCCTCTTCCGGCACTCGGCTTGAAGGGTATTCCGAAGGTATCCGTTGGCAACAACCCCGCCGCCCGCAGTTACGGTACCAACTTTGAGCGCGACCGCACTTTCGACCGTCTTTTTGACGAGCGGGTCGATTGCCGCCCTTTGGAAGGAGCACGCCACGTCGGCACGGTTCACCTCCTCCCCCTTCTGCTCGGCATTGTGACAGTAGTTTATCACCGCGGTCTTTAAACCGCTGTAGGAAAATCTGTTGTTGCCCTCCCTTACGAGGCAGGAGGGAAGATGAATATTCGGCGAACCGTCTTTTGCGAGCCTCTCCACGTTGACCCCGCCGGGGTAGGGCAGAGAGAGCACGCGGGCGACCTTGTCGAACGCTTCGCCCGCCGCGTCGTCGCAGGTTGAGGCAATAACTTCAAAATGCGAGTAATCGAGCGTGTGTAAAACGGCAGTGTGACCGCCGCTTGCAAGCATAGTCACGAACGGGGGCTTAAGCTCGGGCTCCCCGAGATACGCCGCCGCAAGATGACCGCGGATATGGTTGACAGCAATGAGCGGAACGCCCAGCGCATAGGCGAGAGACTTTGCAAAAGACACCCCCACAAGAAGGGCTCCCAAAAGCCCCGCGCCGTAGGTTACGGCAACCCCGTCAATCTCCGAAAGGGTTATTCCCGCGTCCTCAATCGCAAGGGCTACCACCTCGTCAACCGCGTCGGTGTGGGCGCGGGAGGCGATTTCGGGAACGACTCCTCCGTACTTCGCCTGCTCGGAGGCAGACGAAATTATGCGGCTCGAAAGTAGTTCTCTGCCGCGTATTACCGCCGCCGCCGTCTCGTCGCAGCTCGACTCGATTCCGAGTATCACGGGATTGGGCTTAATTATAAAATTTTTGGGGTTGTAAGGCTGTACTTTGCTCATAAATTTTTATAAGTTTATTCTTTTCGGATGAAAGTCCCGAATAAGTATTCATATATTGCCAAGCCCTGCATATTTAGGGTATTTTTGGAAATTACCCCCTATATATGCCTTGTTTAACGGGTTTTTCTCAATTTTATAATCGTTTGAAAATTAGGTAATAGTTGCGCATATTTATAAAAATATTCATAAAGATTATTATTGCGCGTACACGTATACGTGCGCGCGCAAACATAATATTTTTATATAATTTCAATTAAAATGTGTGTTTTTTCCGCACTCCGGCAAGTGCGTAATCGAGGCATATTACGGGGGTAATTTTAAACGGTCTTTTTGAGATAGTCTATGATAAAGCCCTGAATTTCACCGTCCATAACCTTTTGAACGTCGGAATTTTCGTACCCCGTACGGTGGTCCTTTACGAGAGTATAAGGGCAGAAAACGTACGAGCGTATCTGACTGCCCCACTCGATTTTCTTGATTTCGCCCTTGATTTCGGCGTCCGCCGCCTCGCGCTCGGCTATCTGCCTTTCCAAGAGTTTAGCCCTTAAATACTCAAACGCCATAGCCTTGTTCTGGA
The DNA here is from genome assembly GCA_022508265.1 of Clostridiales bacterium. GTDB lineage: Bacteria > Bacillota > Clostridia > Christensenellales > Borkfalkiaceae > Coproplasma. The sequence goes on along the minus strand of JAFLVP010000001.1, from coordinate 120,333 downwards.
GCTGACTGCGCTCGTTCTGACAGGTTACGACTATGCCCGTGGGGAAGTGCGTAATGCGGATTGCCGTTTCGGTTTTATTGACTTTCTGACCGCCCGCACCCGACGAACGGTATACGTCTATTCTTATATCCTCGTCTCTTATTTCAATCTCTGCCTCGTCGTCTACCTCTGGCATAACTTCAAGCGAGGCAAAGGAGGTGTGCCTTCTCTTGTTTGAGTCAAAGGGGGAAATGCGCACGAGCCTGTGCACTCCCTTTTCGGCTTTGAGATAGCCGTAGGCGTTCTCGCCGTCGACCTTAAAGCTGACGCTCTTCAACCCCGCCTCGTCGCCGTCCTCACTGTCAAGCTCGGTAACTTTAAAGCCCTGTTGTTCGCAGTAGCGCACGTACATTCGATAGAGCATCTGAGTCCAGTCGCAAGCCTCAGTTCCGCCCGCGCCCGAATGCAGGTTCAAAATGGCGTTATTTGCGTCATACTTGCCCCTCAATAGCGCTTTTATACGCATCTCCTCTATGTCGTTTTCCGCCTCTGAAATCATCTTTTCAAGCTCGGGAATAAGGCTTTCGTCGTCCGCCTCTTCGATGAGGTCAACAAAGGCGTTGGCGTCCGCAAGCGCGCTCTCGCCCGTCCTGTAGGCTGAAATTTTGCCCTCTATTGCAGAGATTTCCCTGCCGACCTTTGCCGACTTTTCAAGGTCCTGCCAGACTTCGGGCTTTTCCTGCTCCGCCCGCAAATTTTCAAGGCGTGCGCCGAGATTGTCTATATCCAGCGCATATTTCGCCTCGGCAAGCGTTATAGAAAGGCTTTTAAGTTTTAATCTGTAATCGTCTGCTTTGAACATATTTTTTTGCTCTTAATATTAGGGCTGAATTTATCAAAAATGCGTTATTTAAGGCATATATAGGGGGCAATTTGTAAAAATTTAACTTTTTAAGTTACTTATGGTCTTTCCAGTAGCAGCAGTTTTTATACTTTTTGCCGCTACCGCAGGGGCAGGGGTCGTTGCGGCCCACTTCGTTTTTAGCGTTTATTTTGGGAAGGCTTTTGCCCTCGGAGTTGGTCATAAGGTCCTTGGGGGAAAGGGGAGCGTCGCCTATGGCGGGTCCCGTGGAAGCTGCGGAGGGAGTTGTTGCGGCGGAAGGGGTCAAGCCGTTTTGCGACCTTTGAGCCTCCTCCAATCTCTTTTGCATAATTTCCTGCGCGCGCGCCGCAACGCCTGCATTCATGGGCGCAATACCCTTGCGCTCGGGCAGTGGCTCCATTTGCTGTACGGGCACGGGACGCGAGGGCTGCACGCGCACTATCCTGCCCTTAAGTAACCTTGAAATGGTCGTAGTCTGAACGCGGTCTATCATCTCCTCGAACATCTCGTAGCCCTCTTGCTTGTAGGCAATTACGGGGTCCTGCTGGGCGTAACCGCGAAGTCCTATACCCTTGCGAAGCTGGTCCATAGCATCGATGTGGTCTATCCAGTTTCTGTCTACGCTTCTTAAAAGCTCGTTTCTTTCAACCTGCTTATAGTCCACCTGACCTTCGGTCATTTCGCTTATATTTTCAATCTTCTTTTCGTAAGCTTTGGTAATTTCTTTGGAAATTTTATTTATTGCGCGCTCGTAATCCCACTTTTCAAGCAGCTCGCGGGTAATCTCGAACTCACACTCGTCGGGGTATACTTTCTGCCTTAAAGCGGCGTTTAAAGCCTCCTCGTCCCACTTTTCGGGCATTGCCTCGGTATTGACCGTCTCGCCAACGACTTTAGCCACGTAGTCGGGGATATATTTGAGCATCTGCTCGTGTACGTCCTCTCCTTTAAGCACCTTTATACGTTCGCCGTAGATGGTTTTACGCTGTTCGTTCATTACCTCGTCGTACTGAAGGGTGTGCTTTCTTATGCCGAAGTTCCTGCCCTCGATTGCCTTTTGAGCGTTTTCTATGCTCCTTGAAAGCATTTTCGAAGAGAGCGAGGTGTCATCGTCTATCTTGAAAAATTCGTACAGTCTCTTCATCCTCTCGCCACCGAACCTGACTGCAAGGTCGTCCTCGAGCGAAATGAAGAACACCGAAGCGCCGGGGTCGCCCTGACGTCCCGCACGGCCGCGAAGCTGATTGTCGATACGGCGCGACTCGTGGCGCTCCGTACCGACTATGCAAAGTCCGCCCGCCTTGATAACCTCTTCTTTCTCCGCGTCGGTTTCTTTTTTATAGTTTTCGTAGAGCTCTGCGTACCTGTCGCGCGCCTTTTGCTCCTCTTCGGAGAACTCTCTGTCGGCGTAGGAAATTGCCACTTCAATCATATCGTGGTCGTAGCCTTCCTCGCGCATGCGCTTTTTGGCAAGATATTCGGGGTTGCCGCCTAAAAGAATATCCGTACCGCGGCCCGCCATGTTGGTTGCGATGGTCACGGCGTTGAGTCTTCCCGCCTGCGCGACGATTTCCGCCTCGCGTGCGTGGTTTTTAGCGTTTAGAATATTGTGTTTAATGCCGTTCCGAAGCAGAAGTCTTGAAATTTCTTCCGATTTATCTACGGTTACGGTACCTATAAGTATGGGCTGGCCTTTGGAGTGGCGCTCTACGACTTCTCTTACGATTGCGCGCTTTTTGCCCTCTACCGTGGAATAGATATTGTCCTGCATGTCCGTTCTTTGCACGGGACGGTTGGTGGGGATGGGAACGACGTCGAGCGAATAGATTGTTCTGAACTCGTCCTCCTCGGTCATAGCCGTACCCGTCATGCCCGCAAGCTTAGAATAGAGACGGAAGTAGTTCTGGAAGGTTACGGTTGCGTGAGTCTTGTTCTCTTCCTTAACCTTGACCTTTTCCTTTGCCTCGATTGCCTGATGCAAGCCGTCGGAATATCTTCTGCCGTTTAAAATACGGCCTGTAAACTCGTCGACTATGAGTATTTCGCCGTCGTCGGATACGATATACTCCTCGCCGTTGTGGAACAGCTCGTGCGCCTTCAACGCCTGCTGAATATGATGGTTCAAGTCGGCGTTTTCAATATCGCCGAGGTTCTTGATGCCGAAAAATCTTTCGCATTTCTCCGCGCCCTTTTCGGTAATCGTGACCGACTTGTCCTTTCTGTCTATGATATAGTCCCAATTCTCCATTGCCTCCAAGATGGCGGAAAGGTTATTGAGAGCCTCCTGCTCCTCCTCCGAAACGTTCTTTTTACGGCGGGAGGGTATTTTCTTCTCTGCGTCCTTCTTGTCGTCGTCAAAGCCGCCGTGCAGCGTTCTTACAAACCTGTCGACGTCCTCGTACAGCTTGGAGCTTTCGCCGCCCCTGCCCGAAATAATGAGTGGAGTTCTCGCCTCGTCGATTAAGATGGAGTCAACCTCGTCTATAATGCAATAGTTGAGCTCGCGCTGAACCATAGCGGGTATCGAGGTCTTGAGATTGTCACGCAGGTAATCGAAGCCGAGCTCGTTGTTGGTGGCGTAGATTATGTCGCAGGCGTAGGACTTCTTCTTTTCGTCGTCATCCATACCGGGCACGACTACGCCGACGGTAAGTCCCATAAATTTATGAACCTTACCCATCCACTCGGCGTCACGCTTTGCAAGGTAATCGTTTACGGTTACTATATGAACGCCCTTGCCCGTGAGCGCGTTTAAATATGCGGGCAGTGTTGAAACGAGCGTCTTACCTTCACCCGTCTTCATCTCGGCAATTCTGCCCTGATGCAGGCATATACCGCCGATTATCTGAACGTGGAAGTGCTTCATTTTGAGAACTCGCCAGCTTGCCTCGCGCAAAGCCGCGAAAGCGTCGAACATAATGTCGTCGAGCGTTTCGCCTGCCGATAGCCTGTCCTTTAAGATTTTAGTCTGACCTTTAAGCTCGTCGTCGGACATAGCCGCATACTTAGGTTCAAGACTTTCTACCTTTAAAGCAAGTTTATTAAGTTTTTTAAGCGCCCTTCTCGAATCCGAGCCGAGAATATACTTAACAAGACCCATAAAATCTCCTGTTTTGCCGCTTGGTCGTATTTTTACCGATATTACGGCTTTTATAATTGTACTATAAATAAGCAACAATGTAAAATTCTTTTTTGCAGAAAATTGTGTATTTTTTGAAAAATAGACGAAATTACGGCGGACTGACCGTCCGCCGTAACCATATAATCGCGAATTATGTCGTTTTATTAACCGGATTGTTATGCGTCAATATCGGTAAATCCGAACTTTTCCACGTCGAAAAGTCCCGTGTCCAAGAGCTTTAATTTGGGGATAACCGCAAGCGAGAGAAAGGCAAGGGACATAAACGCCTCATAGTCACGCTTTACGCCCATTTTGTGCGCCAAATCTATTAAGGTGCGGCTGTCGCGCTGTAAGCTTTCGGCATCGCGCGAGGACATGAGCCCGCCTATATCGAGGGTGAGCGAGTGAGTTTCCCCGCTCTTTGAATTGACTACTACCATACCCCCGCCGATTTCTTTCAAGGTGTTTGCCGCCTTTGCCAAGCTTGCGTTATCGTCGCCGAGAAGAATTATATTGTGCGAGTCGTGCGCAATAGTGATGCCGAGCGCTCCGCCCTTAAAGCCGTAGCCCTTAAGAAGCGCTTTGCCTATATTGCCCGTCATTTTATGTCTTTCGACCACGGCGAGCTTCAAAAGGTCGGTGCCCTTTAAAACAACGTCGCCGTCCCTACTTTCCACCTCTACAATTTCACAGCCCGTGACTATGCCGCCGGGTTCTATCGTAATTGCCTTTGCTCTATTGCCCTTTAAAGTCAGAGTGAAATCTTTCGCCCCAATCTCTTTGAGCTTTACTGTATTTAAAACGCTCTCAGGCAGGTGTCTTGTCGTGGTGTCAAAGAGGGGTTTGCCGTCCTTTGCGACGAGTTTTCCGCTCTTGAAAACGTATTTTGCCTCGAAATTTTTCATATCCGAAACGGCTACGAGGTCGGCAAGCCAAAAGGGTGCAATACCGCCGCGGAATTTTAAATTATAGCACTCGGCAGCGTTTAAAGTGGCACATATTACCGCCCGAATGGGGTCTACGCCCATTTTTACGAGATTTTTAAGGGCGTCGTCTATGTGCCCCTTTTGCTTTAAATCGGCGGCGTGTCTGTCGTCCGTGCAGAGTATAAAACGACGGTAGTTTTCATCCGTCATAAATTTGGCATTTTCAAGATTTCGGGTAGATGAACCGTGGCGGATATGCACATACATTCCCTTGGAAATTTTCTCTTCGATTTCCTCGCCCGTAACGCACTCGTGGTCTGTGGAAATTCCGCCGCATAGATAGGCGTTGAGCTCGTAACCGCTCAAAGAGGGGGCGTGTCCGTCGATAATCTTGCCTGACGAGTGCGCCGCTTCAAGCTTTTTCAAAACGTCACTGTCACAGTTTACCACGCCGGGATAATTCATAAATTCGCCCAAGCCGAATATATAGTCTTTGCCGATATTTTCCTCTATATCCTTGCCCGCGAGTATTGCGCCGCTCGTTTCGAACGGGGTCGCGGGAACGCAGGACGGCAACTGAATTTTGACGTCCAAAGGAACGTTTTTGGAGGATTTTGCAATATATGCACAGCCCGCAATTCCGCACACGTTGGTTATTTCGTGCGGGTCGGCAATTATAGTCGTGGTGCCGCGGGGAACTATCAGGGACGCAAATCCCTCGGGAGAGAGCTGCGAGCTCTCTATATGAACGTGTCCGTCGATATAGCCGGGTAAAACGGTTAAGGACGAGCAGTCAATCTCCTCTACGCCCGCGTATTCGCCCGTGCCGACGATTTTTTCCCCGACGATTGCGATATCGCCTTTTCTCAATTTTCCGCAGAAAACGTCGAGATAGGTCGCGTTTTTTAATACAAGGTCGGCCTTGACTTCTCGCTTTGCCGCCTTAATGTATTGTTTGAGCATACAAGCACCTCCGCACATCAAGTATAACATAACGCCGTTGCCTTTACAAGCAACGGCGTTAAAATTTAATTTTATTTTATAAGGCTTGTGCGCATTGCGTTGAGTACGGCGACGAGCATAACTCCGACGTCGGCGACAATAGAAATTATCAGCGGGAAGGGCGTTATGGCAATGCTTAAAGCCATTATAGCCGCCTTTACGGCGAGCGAGCCCGCAATATTTTCAACGACGATGCGGCGCGTTCCCTTTGCGATTTTTTTGCCTTTGGGAAGGAGCGAAAGATTATCAGAAACGAGCACTATATCGCTTGCCTCGATTGCGGCGTCGCTGCCCACCTTACCCATTGAGACGGCACAGTCCGCCGCGGTCATTACGGGCGCATCGTTTATTCCGTCGCCGACGTACATCAGCTTGCGCCCATCTTCGCTTTTTAAAAGTGTAGCCTTTTCAAGCTTTTGGTCGGGAAGAAGCTCGGCTTCAAACCCGTCAAGTCCCACTTCCTCGGCAATTTTTTGCGCCCTTGCCTTGAGGTCGCCCGTAAGCATAACGGCGCTCTCTATACCCTGCTTTTTGAGCTCTGCAACGACCTCTTTTGCGCCGCTCTTTACTACGTCGTCAATCTCTATAAAGCCCACCTCCTTGCCGTCCAACGCAACGTAGACAACCGTAGAGAGGCTTTCAACCTTTTCGAACTCAACGCCGTTTTCCTGCAACAGTGCGGCATTTCCGCAGAGAAGAGCTTTGCCATCGCAAATACATTTAACGCCCCTGCCCGCAATCTCCTGCGCGTCCTCTATTTTACAATCGCTCTCTATACCCGTAAACGCTGCCGCTATTGGGTGGGAAGAGAACTTTTCGGCACCTGTTGCAAGTTTTAAAGCTCTTTCGCTTGAATATTTCACTATACCGAAAGTGCCCTCCGTCAGCGTTCCCGTCTTATCGAACGCCGCAACGGTGCTTTGTGCGAGAGAATCGAGACAGGTCGAACCCTTTACCAAAATACCGAACTTGGCGCACCGGCCTATGCCGCAGAAATATGACAGGGGCACGGAAATTACGAGCGCGCACGGGCAGGAAATTACGAGGAAGTTCAAAGCCTTGTAAATCCAATCGCCGTAGGTATCCCAAGTAAAGCTGTTTAAAACAGCACAAATAACCGTAGGAACGAGCGCGGCGACGAGAACAGCCGCCAGACACACCGCGGGAGTGTAGTATTTTGCGAATTTGGTTATGAATTTTTCGGGTTTAGACTTTTTAGCCGTGGAATTTTCCACAAGCTCCAGAATTTTAGCGACCGCCGAGTTCTTGTATTCCCTTACAACCTCAGCCTCTATTACTTTGGAAAGGTTTATACTGCCGGAAAGTATTTCGTCGCCCGCTTTGACGTCGCGGGGGGCGGACTCGCCGTTTAAGCTCTTTAAATCGAGCGAGGTATCGCCCTTTACGATTTTGCAGTCGGCGGGAACCTTTTCGCCCGCCTTAATTAAAATTCTGTCGCCTACCTTGAGCTCCTCGGGCGCAACGACCTTCTGTTCTCCGTCGATTATAAGGGTCGCCGTCTGGCTCTTCAAATCCATTAATTTGGCTATGGAATTTCTCGACGACCCCACCGCTATGCCCTGCAAGAGCTCGCCGAGCGAGTATAAAAGCATTACGGCAACGCCCTCTGCAAAGCCGTCGCCCGCAAAAATACCCAAGAGAATGGCACCGACCGAGGCAATCGTCATTAAAAAGTTTTCGTCGAATATCTTGCCCTTAACTATGTTTTTTGCCGTGTTTAAGAGCACCTTCCAGCCAACCAGAAGGTAGGATACGCCGTAGAACGCGTAGTTCATAATCCGAAGGGCAAAAATCTCTTTGGGTATCTCCAACAAATCGAGTACGAACGCGGGTACGAAAAGGCAGGTTGCAACCGCAATAAAGATAATATCCCTTAAATGACTTTTTATAACCCCTTGCTTTTTGGCGGGCGCGTTTTCATCGACTATCTTCACGTCCTCGAAGTGGGTTATCGTATATACGGCTTTTTCGTAGCCCTCCGCGCTGTTTGCGGACAGTATTACCTTTAAATTGACAAAGTCAACCGTCCCCTCAACGCCATCTATCTTGTTGAGCTCTTCTTCGAGCTCGCGGGCGCAGTTGGCGCAACACAGCCCCGAAATTTTGAGCGTCGTCCTGCCCCGCTCCTGCTTTTCGCCGCAAACTTTCTGTTCTTCGGGTATTACCTTAACCTCTTCAAAGTGGTTACAGCAGTATATAACCTTTTCAAGCGTCTGTCCGTCGCAGTCAACTATGACTTTCTGCGCCATAAAATCGACCGTTACGCTTTCTACGCCCTCTATCTTTTCAATCTCTTCTTCAAGCTCACGCGCGCAATTGGCGCAGTCCAAGCCCGTAATCTTTATTACCTTAATCATTGCAGTCCAAGTGCTCCTTTGCCATTTCAATCATGGTCAGAATATGCCCGTCGGAGATTGAATACAACACCTTTTTGCCCTCTCTGCGGCACTTTACTATGCGGTTGTCTTTAAGAGTGCGAAGCTGGTGCGAAACGGCGCTCTGATTGCCTCCAACCGCCTCGGTAATGTGTTCTACGCACAATTCACCCGCGGAAAGTGCGAGCAGTATTTTAAGGCGGGAGGGCTCGCTTATAACTTTAAATCTTGCGCCCATTTCCGAAATTGCGCCATCCGACGGCATCGATGAAACCACCGTCTTAACACGCGCCTCGTGTAAATCTTCCTGATTGATATCCATTTCTGTACTTTCCTTATATATGAACTATTATTCATATGATAATAACATAATAATATATATTATATGATTTGTCAACGCTTTTTATAATTTTTTAAAAACTTTCTTTAAAGGCGCATTTTTAAATTTAAATTAAATACCGCCCCCGCGGGTACGCGGGGGCGGTATCATAAATAAAGGCGGGGACTTACCCCGCCTTTTACATTATTTATTTTTTGCTTTTTTATTGGGTTTTTCAACTTCGAACTGTTCGTCTATGTCGCCCTTGTCCTTGGGTTTGATGACGAGAAGAAGAATTATGCCGATGAGCGACGCGCCTGCGATTGAAAGCAGTATAATTGAGGTCATATTGTCCTGCAGCCAGGTGTCCTCGCCCTGGAGCGCGCTTATCTTTGCCGAAGCGCTTATTCCCATGTACGCCGTCTTGGGTTCGAGGTTGTCCACTGTACTTGTTACCGTAAGCTTTACAACGTAGAAAGTGTTTGCGTCCTGCGGTACGAACTCGGGAGATGAGTTGTTCCAACCGTATTTATAGAATTCGTCATATTCGTCGGAGCCCGCCGTAAGCGAGTTTGCCGCGGGAATTTCAGTAAACCACTCGGGATGGTAATTCTCTCCGTTTTCGTCAAGGTACTCGCCCTTGAGCTTCATAAACTGCTCGTAGGTCAATGCCTCGCCGTTGTCCTTGTAATAAATGTCGTTGTCGAAGCGGTACAGCTCGTACTTGCGCTCATATGAAACGGCGTTTATGTCAAAGGATATAGACGTATATTTGGTGCCTACGAACGCTGCCTCGCGCTCGCCGGGGTCTTCGATTTCAATCTCGGCGGCCTCTACGTTGAAAGTGAACCAGGGCAGAAAGTCCTTCGTGTTCTCGTATTCGGTGTTCTTCTTGCTCTCGCGCATACTCCATATATTCGAAGCGGTGAAGGTCTTCTTCTCGTTCTCCGCTCCCTCTTTCTTATAATAATACATGGGATTGCTGTTCTTGTCGGTTGCGTATATCGTGAAGATATATCTGCCGGCCTTGGTAAGGTTAATCGAGAGTGCGTTGCTCTTTTGAGTTGTGGTGTTGCCGTTGGAGCCGTTGTTATAGTAAACGTTGAAGCTCAAATCGGTGTACGCGGTTACGTTGTCGGCTAAAAGACTTCCCGTCTTGCCGTCGCCGTACTCGATATTGTCAAGTGCTGGAAGATAGAAATAGTTCTTGCTGCCCGCTTTAAGGTCCTTTGCCGCCTCGTCAACGAGTTCCTGATAAGCGGCTAAGATATCCTTCCAATCCTGATCTTCGGTGTTGCTTTCGCCGTTCTTGGTATATGCAAAGGAAACACCGATTTCGTCGTTAGCTACTGCAATAAATTTGTTGTCCTTGCCTTCGAGATTTTTTACCGTGACAAGGTTGTTTTCGTTCACGAACCAATCCAAAAGCACATAGGTGGTCTGGTTTATACTTTCCGTTCTCGTATCGTAGAGCTTGAGATAAACCTTTACTGCCGCAACGACCTTGAAGTTTTCCCCGTCGTATGCGCCTACTTCATTTTCGTTGGGAGCGTAGTGGTTTGCGTGCGGCTCCATATACTGGTTGTCGCTGTCCGTAACCAGGCGGAAGAGATTTTTTTTCGCGCAATTGTCGGGGTTGAAATCGGGGTCGTTCACTTGCGCGTCCGTAAGCATATAATAATATGTGTCGGCACTGGGTGAGGACGCCAAGACGTCGATAAGCTGATAGTCGAAGGGAAGCTCTTTGCCGATTCCCACGTGGGAAATGCCTGTGCTGAAGCAGATTACGGGGGGAGCGTTGTCGTTTACGGTACCGCCCCTGCGGTGTCCGTCTTCCTCCGTTGTGCCGTGGGTGTAATTGTAATAAGTTACATCCTTGTTGGGTACGGGGTCGTTACATCTTACGTACTCCCTACCGTTTAACACATAGAATTTTCTGTAATTCTTTTCAAAGTCTACAACTTTGACCTCACCGTCCTCGTCGAAGACTTCTGCTTTTTTATAGGTACCTATTCTGAAGCTCTGTCCGTTGAGGCGGTACAAAACCATGCGCGCTCTGTCGTTGTCGTAGGTCTCGCCGTCCTCCGACTCGCCGTCCTCGTCCTTTTCTTCGAATTCGGCTTTGAAAGAGAGAGGCGTTACGGGCGTCGTCGTAGACGAGGAATATCTCGAATAGGTGTAACCGACGTTTTCAAATTCGCCGGTTGCGGTATGTCCGTCTTTATCCGAGACAAGAACCTTGTATCCGCCCTGAATAGCCTCGGTAAACTCAATAGTGATGTGTCCGTCGAGCACCGCCTCGTCGCCCGAGGGAGCGTCTTCAACGTTGCCGCTTATGACCGCTCTTACGCCGGTATTGTCTTCGTTGGGATAGAAAATTACGTAGTTTGAGGTCTTGCCGTCCTTGGTCTGAACGTACTGCTGACTTTCAAAGGTTATGATAAACTTTTTGAAGTTATAGCTCTCAAAGCCTATCTCCATATTGAACCAGCCCGCCTTGGGAGTGAGCTCGGCAATTACGGGAGTTGCTTCGGTCTCGCCATCGCCTTCTTCGTCGTCGGAAGAAGTGTCGGTAGCTTTATCCCAGCTCTCGTCGGCATCGTTTTCTATCCAGCTGTACGCGAGGTGCTTTCTGTAATTTATCGAGCTGGTACTGTCCCACAGAACGAACATAGTATAATATTCGGGGGCTTCCAATTCCTCGTCGTACTCCTCTTCGTGTGCCCAGACGGCAGCATAATCGCCCGAGGTATAGAATATACTCGAACCGTTAATAGTTACCGACCTGTCCGCCGCTGCGGTCTTTATGGGCAGTAGCGCCGTAAAGATACACACCGCCATAAGGCAGGAAAGAATTATCAATAATAGAGATTTAACTTTTTTGTAAGCCATAGTCTGCTCTCGATTGCGCCCAAGTGCGCCAAGTATATATTTACAACCCACACAGTGATAGTTGTACTGAACTATTTTACAAAAAACCGTAATAGTTGTCAAACACTTTTTATATCAAGTTCACAAAAATTGTAACCTTTATGCTGTTAATTTTTCAAATTTTAAAAATTTGGTTATAAAGGTCTTTTTCTTTACATTATAATTCGGAGATGAAATTATGAAAAAGCTTGACGTAGGCGTCATAGGCGCAACAGGTACGGTGGGGCAGAGATTTCTGCTTCTTTTAAAGGACCATCCCCTTTTCAACGTCGTATGTCTTGCGGCGTCGCCCTCTTCTGCGGGGAAGAGCTATAAAAACGCCGTAAAAAAATGGAATTTTTCCGAACCTGTGCCCGAAAAATTTGCAAATATTCCCGTTCTGGACGCAGAGGCAGACAGACAAAAAATTGCCTCGAAGTGCGATTTCGTGTTCTGCGCGGTAAATATGCCGAAGGATAAGCTCAAAGAGCTTGAATATGCGTACGCAAAATCGGAGTGCCCCGTCGTTTCCAACAATTCGGCGCACAGATTTACTCCCGACGTACCCATGATTATTCCCGAAGTAAACGCCGACCACCTCGAAGTTATAAACTTTCAGCGCAAGCGTCTTGGAACAAAGCGGGGTTTTATTGCAGTAAAGAGCAACTGTTCTCTGCAATCCTACGTGCCCCTCTTGCATCCTTTGAAAGAATTCGGCATTAAAGAGGTTGCCGTGTGCACCTATCAGGCTATATCGGGTGCGGGCGCAACTTTTGAAACGATGCCCGAAATTTATGACAATATAATTCCCTATATCGGAGGCGAGGAGGAAAAGAGCCGGCAAGAACCCCTTAAAATTTGGGGTACGGTGCGCGGCGGCGAGATTGTTTCCGCCGCCTCCCCTGCAATTTCGGCGCAGTGCCTCAGAGTTCCCGTTTCCGACGGGCATACGGCGGCTTGTTTTGTAAGCTTTGAAAATAAGCCCGCAAAAGAGCAGATTTTGCAGGCTTGGAAGGAGTACTCGGGCGAGCCTCAAAGGCTTAAGCTGCACTCCGCACCCAAGCAACTTATACACTATTTCGACGAGGACGACAGACCCCAGCCCCGCCTTGACAGAAATTTGGAGCAGGGCATGGCGGTAAGCGCGGGCAGGCTGCGGGAGGACAGCGTGTTCGATTGGAAATTTATAGGTCTGTCGCACAACACCGTACGCGGAGCGGCGGGCGGCGCAGTACTTCTTGCCGAACTTTTGGTTTCGAAAGGATTTATTACTGAAAAAGGGGATTTAAATGATTAACTTTTTTAATGGCGTTGCAACCGCCATGATAACGCCGTTTGACAGTAACGGCGTAAATTCGGTTGAACTTGGCAGGCTGATTGAATTTCAGATTGCGGGCGGGGTTGACGCGCTCGTAATTTTAGGCACGACGGGCGAGCCCTCAACCATGACAGAGGACGAAAAGACCGAGGTCATAAAATATACGGTAAAAAAAGCGAACGGGCGGGTTAAAATTATTGTCGGCACTGGCAGCAACGACACTAAAAAGGCAGTAGCCGCCTCAAAAACGGCGCAAAATCTGGGCGCGGACGGCGTTCTTGCGGTTACCCCCTACTACAACAAGTGCACACAGGAAGGGCTTTACGTATACTATAAAGAAATTTGCAACGCGGTAAGTATTCCCGTAATCGCATACAACGTGCCCTCGCGCACGGGGGTAAACATCCTGCCCGAAACTGCTGAAAGGCTTGCGGATATCCCCAATATGGCGGGAATTAAAGAGGCGAGCGGAAATATGGCGCAGGTCTGCGAAATTATGCGCAGAATTCGCGGAAAATGCGACCTGTATTCGGGCGAGGACGCGCTAAATCTTCCCATACTTGCAGTGGGCGGCGCGGGAGTTATCTCGGTCGTTTCGAATATCGCACCCGAGCTTGTCAAAAAGGTTTACACACTCATAAAGCAAAACAATCTCAAAGACGCCAACGAGGTTGAGGACAAATTACTTCCCTTAACTTACGCTTGCTTTTCGGAAGTAAACCCTATCCCCGTGAAAGCGGCTTGCAATTATTTGGGTTTTGACGTTGGCGCTCCACGCTCCCCCCTGACCGGGCTCGAAGATAAAAACAAGGCGATTTTATTGAACGCAATGAAAAATTTGGGGTTGAAAACCGTATGAAAATTATAATATGCGGCATATGCGGCAAAATGGGACAAAATGTTTTCGAGCTTTTATCAACGGACGGGGCGGAAATAGTCTGCGGCGTGGATACGGGTTCAAGCGGCAAAGCGAGCGTTCCGGTATATAAGAGCTTTGAAGATATTAAAGAAAGCGCCGACGCAATTATAGACTTCTCCTCCCCCTCCGTTTTAAAAAGCGAAATGGAGTGGGCGATAGAGCACAATATCCCCGTCGTTTTGGCTACGACGGGGTATTCTACCGAACAGCTCGATTATATCGACGGGTGCGCAAAGAAAATTCCCGTATTCAAGACGGCGAATTTCTCGCTTGGGGTGAATTTGCTTGTAAAGCTCGTAAAAAAGACCGCCGAGGCGCTCGGGGAGAATTTCGATATAGAGATAATCGAAAAGCACCACAACAGGAAAGCGGACGCACCCTCGGGCACGGCTTTAATGCTTGCGGAGGGCGCAAACTCGGCTTTCGGGGATAAAAAGGAGTATCTGAACGGGCGCGACGGCATAGTAGGCAAGCGCGGAAAAGAGATAGGTATTCACGCGGTGCGGGGCGGGACCATCGTGGGCGAACACGAGGTACTGTTTGCAGGCGAGGACGAAATTATAACTCTCTCACACTCGGCGAGGTCAAAAAAAGTCTTTGCCGCAGGCGCTGTTAAAGCGGCGAAATGGATAGTAGGAAAACCCGCCGGCAAATACGATATGACGGACGTCTTAGAAAACCCATAAAACCTCAATAACTGCAGCATATATGCGCCCCAATGGAATCAACCATTGGGGCGCATGTAGTTTTTTGGGATATTTAAGCAAGTGAAATTCTGTCCGACGGACTGCGGATAAATAAGCCTCTTTTTATCCCCTCCTCGGTACACGAATTTATAAGCTTTATGAGCTTTCCGCTTGCTTTGGGTACTTTGAGCTCCTTTAAAAGAGCGGGGGCGAGCTCGTCCGAGTACATACTTACCTTGCTTGCAAGCATATCTTTTACGAGCGAAATTATATCAAACGGGGTATAGTCGGTGTCGGCGGAGCGCAGTGAGGTGTCCTCCTCCACCCTGAATTTATTAAACTTAAAGTGCTTTTCCGTGCGGTATATATAGGTATTGCCTATCATTTCACAACTTAAAAATTTGCATCCGTCAATGAGCTTTTTCAGCTTTCTTTCAAGCCTTTTCCCGCAATTTGCTATGCCGTAGACGGAGAGCGTGCGCTTAATTAAAAACTGTGTGGAAATGGGCTCCTCCGCCTCCACAACCCGCCTTATGACGCGCATAATTTCTCCGTCGTGCTCCCCCGAAAGAATATATGCGGGGTTTTGCGCCTTTCTTTTGAGCCTTGCCGTGCGGTAGGGCTTTTTGAAATTTAAAGCCGCCGCTTCCCTCTGCGTGAGCTTATCCAAAAGCTCCTTTATCTTTTTGATTTCACGCTTTGGGTTGTTGAAAAAGTTAATAGTATAAAGCTTATAAACGTTCCAGCCGCTCCTTTTTAAGGCTTGAATCTGCATAACCGTGCGGTCTTTTACGGAGAACCTGTTCGTTCCGTCCGTCAGAATTGCAAGTACGAAATTGCCTTTATTTAGGGGGTCTGAAACGGCAACGTCTATCTTGAAGTCCGAAACGCCTACGCCCGAACGGCACTCGTAGCCGCAGGCTTTCAGCTCGTCAGAAATAAATTTATTTATGGTTTGGCTTCCCGCAATTTCGCTCTTTAAAGAGGGCAGGCTCGCCGTGCCCTTTTCGGCAAATTCCAAAAAGGCTTTAAGCCCCGCAACCCCGCGCGAGGCAGTGCGCGAAAGGTCTATTGCCGAATATCTCATCGATGAGAACACAACCATTGCCTCCCTTGCACGCGATAGTGCGACGTTTAGTCTGCGCCAACCGCCGATTTGGTTTAAAGGTCCGAAATTGAGCGAAACCTTGCCTCCCTTATCGGGTCCGTAGCACACTGAAAAGAGAATTATATCCCTTTCGTCGCCCTGAACGTTTTCAAGATTTTTTACAAATACGGGTTCTTCGCGCTCGTACGCCGCCTCCTCAAGCTTGTTTGCAATTATGGCTTTTGTCAGCATTTTCTCAATTAAAAGCTGCTGCGGGGTGCTGAAAGTGACTATCCCTATGCTGTTTTGACGGAGCTTTTCGTCCTTGAGCCGCCCTATAACTTCCGTAACGAGCGCCTCCGCCTCCGCCCTGTTGCACTTTGAAAGCCCTCTTTCGTACACGCCGTTTTCAACAAACTTAAAGCTTACCCTTGACGCGAGCGCGTCGGGCGAGGGGAAGGTGCAAAGCTTGCCCGAATAATAATTGATATTGGAAAACGCAATAAGACTCTCGTGTTGGGAGCGGTAGTGCCAGACGAGGTGCTTTTCGGGAATACCAAGCGCAATACAGTCGTCCAAAACGCTTTCGAGGTCCTCAATTTCGGGATATTCCCCGTCCTGAACGGTACCCGCAAAAAACGCCGTCGGTGGCATCTGCTTGGGGTCACCGACTATAATTGCGCTTTTTGCCCGGGCAAGGGCGGGCACGGCTTCGCAGGTGGGAATTTGCGAGGCTTCGTCAAAAATAACCATATCAAACAGCTCGGTATCGGCGGGCAGAAATTTGGACACCGTTTCGGGGCTCATAAGCACGCAGGGCGATACGACCTTTAAGAGTGCTGGAATTTCATAGAACAGCTCGCGCAGCTTGAATTTGCGCAAATTGCCCTTGATTTTTCGCTGAAAGTTGGCAATTTCAGTCGCTATCTCCCCCTCCGCTTGGTTTATAGGCAGTCTCGAAATTAAACTTTTTCGTATTTTTTTGCGGGTCAAATCGTAAAATTCCTCTAAAAGCTTCTCAAACGCCGACGCGTTTTCGTCCTGCACGCCTGCCGAGAACGAGCAAAGGCACTCGTCCGCGGCAATGCTCGTCTGAACGAAGTTGCGGTAAATATTCCTTCTGAACGAGGACAAAATTTGTTCTCCGCTTATCTTACCGCTCTCTATTGCGTCGGCAATGAAGGTCAGTCCGATACCTCGCAAACTGCTTTCCGTCGCCTTGTACTTGCACCAGGCAGGAAGCATATCTATATTTTCTATCAGCGCACTGCACTTTTTGGTATAGTAGTCGAACAGGTCCTCGTCTGCGGAAACTTTTTCGGCTTTAATAATATCGAGATGTTCTCTTAAACAGTCCGTAAAGCGCTCTGCCGCCGATATAAGCCCCGAAATTACGGGGTCGAGTACGTCTTTGTAATTTGCGCACACGCCGTTGAATGAATTTGCATTGTAATCCTTAAAGGTCTTAAAACACAGCGTATGAAACTCATATAAGGGGCGCATAAATTCGGCGCGCTTTCTTCGGTTTATCCCGCCGAACCCCGTAAACGCCGAGGACAGCCCGACGGAGAACAGTTCCTCCTTTGTCCTCTCTATCCCGTAGGCGCATTTTATCCATTTAAACTCCTCGCTCTCCTGCAAAGGCGCGTTTGTACAGCGATTAATCTTTTTAAGAACGGCAAGCAAAGTGCGCGAGGAGCGGTAATTTTCGTCCCATTTTTTGATTTCACACTGCATCTCGGGCAAATATTTCGAAATATCGGGAAAGGACTTGAAACGCTTGAACCAAGCCTCTATTTCCCCGTCGTATTTCAAACTTGCATTGTAAAATTTGTGAAGTTCCTCCTCGCCGAGGTCAAAAAATTCGCAGAGACTGCCCTCTTGCAGAGTTTTGCAGATAGCTATAAGATTTTCAAGCTTTTTACAGGTTAAACGCGAAATTTTCTGGTTGAACGCGTCGAGGAAAATATTCAGGCAATTTTTAAGGTGCTTTAACTCCGTAAGGACGGCGTTTGACGAGCACAGAACGGAAAAACGCGTTTTTTTGTCGCACTCAGTCAAGTTTACCCCCTTAAAGGGCGAACGGTACACTCCGCCGCACTCTTTTGCCGCCGCCTGAGCGGCTATAAGCATACTCTCGCACTCCTCAAGCCTTCTTTGCGTGAGCCCGTCGTAGAAGGAGCTCTCTATATTCAAAATATCGGGGGCGCCCTTGTTTTTCAGATAATTTTCTATACCCTCGCAGACCGAAACGCCCAGCCGCCTTTTTTTGTGAAGCGCATACACGGGTTCAATAAGGGTGCGCCTTATCTCCTTAAATTTCTCGGCGGCGGCAAAGTATGCGCTTTCGTCGAAATCCGAAGAGAGAGCAAGCGTGTCTTCTATCGAGCGGACGATTTCGCCTTTATTTGCCGTCTTGCCCGAGTGCAACTCAAGGCAGAATTCGCCCAAACCGATATATTCGAGTCTCCTTTTTACGACCTGCAGAGCCGCCTGCTTTTGCGCCACGAACAACACCCGCTTGCCGCTTTCAAGTGCGTTTGCGATAATATTGGTTATGGTTTGGCTCTTGCCCGTTCCGGGCGGGCCGTGCAAAACGAAGGTCGTGCCCATTGCGCTCTCGGCAATCGCCGAAAACTGCGTACTGTCGCAGGGCAGGGGTGTGAGAATGGACGATGGGTCGCTCCCGTCCTCCGAAATATCCCCGACACCGTTATTCGAAAGTCTGTTTTTACCGTCTAAAAGACTTGCAACAAGCGGGTTTTTTCGGAAGATATTTATATTGTTTTTAATATCCGCCCACATAGCGTATTTGGCGAAAGTAAACTGTGCAAGATATATGTCCTCATAGACAATACACCCCGTAATATGTGCCGTTTTCGCGCGAAACAGACTAATTATTTGCTGCGGGGAAAGCCCCTTGAAATTGGCTTCTCGCAGGTCGATTTCATATTCCTTTTTTAAAAATTCGATTAAAGTTGAGTTTACCTCGCACTCCTCGCCGGCCTCTAAAATTATGCCCAAATTTTTCTGTCGGCGGAGTCTTGCAGGCAGTAAAACTATGGGCGCGAATTTATCCTCGCCGTCGCCGCTTTGCCGCCATTTTAAAAAGCCCAGCGCGAGATATAGGGTATTTGTACCCGCTTCTTCCTCGCCTGAGCGCGCCTTTCTTATGAGCGTTGAGACAACCTCCTCGAACCCATCCGCAGGTGAATAGCAGCGCATTTTTGCCGACTTCATCTCCAAATTTATGAGCTCTGCCGAGTTTTTACTCGATAAATCCCCGAATTTAGCATATTCGGGCGAGGGAGTTATTGAAAGAGTGTATTTGTTGCAGTTCTCAAGCGAGGCGCAAAACGCCGAAATATCGGCAGAGAAAATATGCAGACAGTCCCGCCAAAAACGGAAATGAAGCGCGTTGTTTTTTAAGGATAAATCAATCAGCCGTCTTTGCCAGCACTCCTCTTTGGAAATTTTTTGCTCGAATTTATATTGTTCGTTTATTTCAGCCATAACTTTCCTCTTGCGCACCGTGCGCAAAGTTGATTATTGACCTTTTGCCGCAAAAATAACGCAAAAAATAAAATTGCCCCGCATATATGGGGCAATTAAAGCATTCATTCTGTAATAGCAGGCAACTTATTCCATAATTGCAAGATGTTTAAGCGCTCGGGTGTAGGCAACGTATTTCTCATTGTCCGACATCCCCTCGTCCGCTACGGCAACGGCGGTAAATTCAAGTCCCTTGCTCTCGTACACCGTCATAATATTTATTTTGGTCTTGGAAATTTTACCCGTCTGACCTATAACGTTGTAGCTCTTTTTTCGGTACTCTTCAAAGGATTGAGGCGCACATATGACGGCTTTAAGCCCGTTTTTCTCCGAAAGCCAGCCCGCTACGGAGCGCTTTGAAATCCTCTCTACGCCCGCACCGTTCAGCCCTATCGCACGCATATCTATTCCAAGCTTTTCGGCTACGTACTCCACAATCTCGTTGGTATTTCGGTAGTTGAGCCCAAGGGTATAAACTTTATAGCCCAGATTGCCCCAATCTTTTACCCCTCTGTACGGGGTTATATTCTGCTTTAAATCGCCGAAGATATTGAATATCGCTCTGTCGTTTACTTTCTTCAAAACGGCGTATTCTGCGGGCGAGATGTCCTGCGCCTCGTCTACAAACACGAAGGCGTGCTTTGGCGAGAGGTTGTAGCCGAGCGTTACCAATATGTGACAGAGCGCAAAGGCATCGCATCTTAAAAGGGCGGTCGTCTGCACACCCAGTCTGCGCTTTATCTTGCGGAGAATTTCCTTATTGAAAAAGCGCGCTATTTCAAGGGTGTTTTCGCACTTGCCTATCTTGCTTAAATTTACCTCTCCCCGCAGCACGTCGGCAAAATCACAGGTAGCGGCAAATCTGCTCGAAATGGTTTCAACACGGCATATTGCGGCGTCGATTTCATTTTTAAGCTGCTCGCGCTTTTCAATTTGCGCGCTATAAGTCAAAGTTTCGCTCTCTCCCGTCCTTATTTTATAGCGCCCCAAATCGCCTATCTCTTTTTCAACGGTGGCTTTAAGCGCTGTTAAATCACGTATCCCCCCATGGCAAATTTTGTACGCGTTGCGCCTTATGTAGCGCAGCGATTTATAAAAGACGAGCAGTCGGTTGTAGAAAAACGCATATTCCTTCATTCGCTCATCCTTTTCAACGAGTGCCAAAAACTCGCGCACGTCGAGAACACAGTTAAACAGATACCTGAACTGCTTGGTATAATACAGCCCGCCGCCCTGTTTTTCCTTTATTTCTCCAAGAACGCACCTTCTGACGCGCAGAGAGGAGTTTTTCAGCCACTCATAATTATCTATCTGTTCTCCGGCGGCATCGTTCACGGCAGTTGCAAAGAAAGCGCACTCGCTCGAAGCGAACAGCCCGAACACCGAATCGTATATCTTTGAAAGCTTTCTTCCAACCTCGTCGACAAATGCCTGCGAGTAGATAAACGAGGCATATTCGGGGGGCAATTGCAAATCAAGGCCGATTTTTCCATCAATATCCACCCCCGCGCTTTTAAGCATTTTAATAAAATATCTGTCTATCGTGCTCGTCTTTACCCGTTCAAGCTCTAAAACTTGCGACAGCTCGTCAATGAACGCGTTGAAGGAATCGGACGGGGTTATCACAAGCACGTCCGAGGGTTTTATGCTCTCGTTGTTGTACATTATATAGGACAGACGATGCAAAAGTATCATAGTCTTGCCGCTGCCCGCCACACCCTGCAAAACGAATTCATCGCGCTCGGGCAGAGTAATAATTTCAAACTGCTGTTCCTGTATGGTTTCGATAATATCTAAAACTTCGCTCTTTTCCTTGCGGCTTTGGAGAATTTCTTTTAAAAACGGGTCGAAAATGAGCTCCTCGTTCCTTCCCCCTATCTCCTCTTTGGAGAGATAGTCCGAAAGGGAGAGATATTCGTTTTTTATATCCAGAACCTTGCCGCTCTTCGTCCTCAATGCGCGGCGCAGAATAAGCTTATAGTCATATTCGTTTATTGAAAAGGAGGTGCGGCTCTTTTGATAATACTTTCTCGCGAGAGGTGCACGCCAATCGACTATTTCAAGCCCCTCGTCGCCGCGCTTGCCGATATAGTAGCTGTTATAACCCTCCTTGTCGTCCGTGACATCCATCCTCGCAAAATACGGCTCGTCAAAGAAGGGCTTGAACCCCTCTATCCTGCCTTTGAGGCGGGCAATCTCCGCATTGATTTCAAGCGTCTTTTTATACTTTTCGGCAGAGCTGTCCTCACTCGTTTTCAGATCCTCCCTCTGCTTTTTGAGTGAATTTATCTTCAGTTGAACTCTCCTGATATACAAAAATTTGAGCATAAACATAAGGGCGGAGATGTGCCGATGCTCGTACTCCGTCTGTTTATCGCCGTCAAGCAGGTCCAGAAAAAACTCTTTATCCGGCTGTTTATGCGGTTCGATTAAATTTTTTGCAGACTTGAAATCCAACATAAAAAAACCTGTTACCATTTAGTATAGCATACACTTTACAAAATAGCAACAGGCAAATAGATATTGAATTTATTTTTAAATTTAAGAAAATTGTTTCAACGGATATTAACCGATTAGCTCTTCAAGACTGTTTTTTACGGCATTGAAATATCTGAGCTGTTCCTCGTATTGAAGCTTTCCCGCATGCTCCACAAACGCGCCAAGTAGCTTGCTTGCGAAGTCCTTATCTGATTTTTCTACAACCTTCACAGTCAAATCTGCGTATGCGTTGGGAATGTGGAACCCTTCCCCTACGGATTTATCTGCAACGGCTATCGCCTCGTCGTCCTTCCCCGAAAGATACAGCGCCGTAGCGTAATTGCCGTAGACGTACTGAACGTTATCGCCGCACCGCTCCTCAAAATCCTGCTTTTCGACGAGCTTTCCGCAGTATTCGATTATTTTATTCCTGTCGCCTATGCGGATGTGCAGAAGGGCACAGCGGTACAAATCCTCGGTACTGCCCGAATACCCGTACTGGCGTTCGGCATAGCTTGCCGCAAGCTTATAGTTGCCCATATTCTCGCAGATTTTAGACATGCCTTGAGGAAACGCAAGGCTTGCAATTCCAAATGCAAGGGCAAGCGCCGCTACGACGGATGCAAAAGTTATAATTGCAGTTTTTATTATAATCTTTTTCAAAGCTTCCTCTTAAAAGTAAACGATTTTAATTTTAAAGTGCCGTTTTTTATAGTGCAACCTTAAAAACCGATAATGTATTAACGTTTTATATTTTATCATAACAGCCCGAAAAACGCAACTGTTTAATTTACTAAAATTGCGCTTTGAAGTCATTTGCGGGGCGGGCGGCACATATATTTTAAGTATGAAAAAAGTATTATTGTTTACGGCCGGACTGCTTATCGCCGCTTTTGCCCTTGCGGGTTGCACGAAAAGCATCAGATATTCCGACTATATTTCCGAAAAGAGAACGGACATCTATCTGTATGCGGGGGACGATACGCAGATTAAAATTTACTGCTCGCAGCGCGAGCAGCCCTATGCTGCGGACGGAATTAAGGGAGATGTGTCCGATTTTATAGAAATTTTCGTATCCCTGCCCAAAAATCCCGAGACGCTTGAAGTGGACGTCGAGGGGCTTGGCGGCGAGATGAACTATCGTGCGGTTGAAAACGATTATTATTTAAGTTTTACCGCAAAACCCTTCGAAGAGGGTAGCATAGCAGTTAAGCTCGACTGCGACGGAAAAGCTTCCGAATACACCGTTCAGAGCGTCAAGTCCGGCGCGCTAATTACTTGCGAGCAGGCGCTAAACTGCGTTATCGATCACGATAAAAGCCTATTCTCCTCTTTGACGGACGGAAATATATTTGTGGGCGAGATTTACGTGCGCCTCTTATACGACAACGGCTGCTACTACTACGTGGGCGTGTGCGACAGAGAGAAAAATATGAACGCCTACCTCGTGGACGGCGAACGCGGAAAAATAATAACCTCCAAAAAAATCCGTTTATAAAATTTAAACATCTTGGACATTCTGTTTATGCAAATAGCCCGCCGCGCTTTAAAAAGCGCGGCGGGCTACATTTTTACACAAATCGATTTACAATATTTTTTCGTATGCGATGCGCTTTGAGTAATCGCGCGAAATATAAACGCTTCCGCACTCGGTAAACCCCTGCGAGATAAGCAGACCGCGCATAGGTTTGTTCATTTCGTGAGTATCTATACGAATACTCGTTCTGCCACGGGTGCGGGCCAGTTCTTCTGCGGCATGATTTATAATAAATTTAGCGGCGCCAATACTCCGATATTTTTCACTTACGGCAACCCGGTGCACGGCAATATAATTTCCTTCGGTCAGCCAGCTGCCCTCTATTTCATCGTAATTTCCGTCATGATTGACTGCCGCAAACACTGCCGCAATCTCGCTATTTGCGATGACGCAATACAATATCCCCCCATATATGCCGCCGCGAACGTCATTTTCGTCCGGGAAACCCTTCGCCCACTGCGGATTACCGTGCGCTTCCATAAAGGCTTGCGCAGACTCGTATATTCGGGTAATCTGATTTGATTCCTCTATCGTCGCCTTTCTGTATGAAAAATCCATATTTAAATTCAGCCTTCGTCTGTCCTTAAAAACTCTACGATAATTCCGTTTTGCACGAATAAATACTGCTCCTTGATTTTAACAAAATTATCGTTAACTTCAATATATTCGCGGGTCTTTTCAATCGCCTTGCAATATTTTTCCGGAAAATCGCAGCCGAATTGACTTTTAAAATTCTTTAAATTCAAGCCCGCTTCCGTACGGAGTGCAAGCATGATAAATTCCTCTTCCCTGCCCGCCTTGTCAATCTCCTGTCTATCGATAACTGCAAAATGCGAGGACAGAATACACTTGAAATACTCGTCCAAATCGAAAGTATTCGTCAAGCGCACGTTGTCTATACAAGAGGACGCCGCAACTCCGAAACCGATATAGTCGCCCCTGCGCCAATAGTTGAGGTTGTGGCGGCTGAACCTGCCGTTTTTGCAAAAATTCGAGACCTCGTACCTTTCAAAGCCCAAGCTTTTAAGCTTTTTAACGCCCGCCGCATACATATCGGCAACCTCGTCGCTGTCGGGCAGTTCGCCGTTTAAATACTGCGTGTAGATGGGCGTTCCGTCCTCGGGAGTGAGGGCATACATTGAAATATGGCTTGCACCCGCGCTTGCGGCGACCTCGATAGTCCTTTCAATATCGGAAATTGTTTGATTTTTTAGCCCTATCATTACGTCGGCGCTGAAATTTTGACCCTTTAAAAGTTTTGCACACGCCAAGAAATCTTTTATGGTATGTATTCTGCCCAAATCGCGCAGCTGCGCATCGTTTGCCGTTTGAAGCCCCACCGAAAATCTGTTTATCCCGCAGCGAAGGTAAGTGTCTATCTTGCCCGCACTGACGGTGCCGGGATTCATCTCGATAGTGATTTCCGCATCCGGAGTGAGATTGAAATTCTTCCTTGCCGCCGCAACAAGCATTGCAATATATTTTTCGTCTATAACCGAGGGGGTGCCGCCGCCAATGTACAGGCTTTCGAAGGTATGATTTTTGAGCCCCTCTTTGCGCATAGCCATTTCACGGTAAACGCACGCCATATAGCCCTCGGCAAAGCACAGCTTGTCGGGGAAAGACGTAAAGTCGCAGTAGGTACATTTGCTCTTGCAAAAGGGTATATGAACGTAGATTCCCCCCACTATATGCCTCCGTTACGGTACTTTTTCAAATTTATTTTGTAGTCTTTTGAAACCTCTACACCCTCTGATACGAGCATATCTTTCTGAATATCTATGCCCCCGAAACCAAAGCCGGGAGTGAGCGAACCGTCGGCAAAAACGACCCTGTGACAGGGCACTATCCCGAAATGCGGATTGCAGTGCAAAGCCCAGCCGACTTGTCGGGCACACCGAGGTGCTCCGACAGCCCTTGCAATATCCCCGTAGGTTGCAACCTTGCCGCGGGGTATCTTTTTAACTTCCTCGTAAACCCGTTCAAAAAACCCTTCCAAATTGAATTAACCCAAATATATACCTTAATTATTTGTCCTTGTTGGTCTTTAAAATCTGCATAAAGACCTCACTTGGCACTTCGACGTTGCCTATCTGACGCATACGCTTTTTGCCCTCTTTCTGCTTTTCCAAAAGCTTTTTCTTTCTCGTAATATCTCCGCCGTAGCACTTTGCAAGCACGTCCTTTCTGACCGCCTTAACCGTTTCTCTTGCAATAATTTTTCCGCCTATTGCCGCCTGCACGGGCACTTCGAAGAGTTGGCGGGGAATGGCGTCTTTAAGGTTTTCGCAGAGCGTTCTGCCGCGAGTGTACGCCGAATCCTCGTGCACTATCATTGAGAGTGCGTCGCAAACTTCGCCGTTCAATAAAATATCGAGTTTTACGAGCTTACTGCGCTCGTAGCCGACAAGCTCGTAGTCAAAGCTTGCGTAGCCGCGGGTGCGCGATTTTACCGCGTCGAAAAAGTCGAAAATAATTTCGTTGAGGGGGAGCCTGTATTCAAGGCGCACACGGCTCTTGTCCATATAGGTCATTTGAAGGAATACTCCCCTCTTTTCCCTGCACAAATCCATAATCTGCCCGAGATAGTCGGGCGGGGAATAGATATCCGCCTTGACTATGGGCTCTTCCATATGCTCTATCTCCGAAACAGGGGGAAGGTGCGAGGGATTGTCCACGAAAATTTCCTCTCCGTTGGTTTTAACCACCTTGTAGCTGACGGAGGGCGCGGTCGTTATGATATCCAACCCGAACTCGCGCTCTATGCGCTCCTGGATAATCTCCATATGCAAAAGCCCCAAAAATCCGCATCTGAAGCCGAAGCCGAGTGCAACAGAGCTGTCGGGTTCGAATAAAAGCGAGGCGTCGTTGAGCTGCAACTTCAAAATTGCGTCCTTTAAATCGTTGAATTTACTGCCGTCAAGCGGATAAATTCCGCAAAAGACCACGCTTTGAACCTTTTTATAGCCGGGCAGTGGCTGGGGATTGGGGTCGTCGGAACGAAGAACGGTATCGCCCACCGCCACGTCCTGAATTGACTTTATGGACGCGGCAATATAGCCTACGTCGCCCGCAGAAAGTATGGGCTTGGGCGAAAGATTGGGGCTGAACACGCCCGTTTCAACCACCTCGTACACCTTGTCCGAGCGGAAGGTCTTAATTTTATCCCCCGCCTTAACGGCGCCATCCTTTATGCGTACGAATAAAATTACACCCTTATAATTGTCGTAATAGCTGTCGAAAATGAGCGCTTTCAGAGGTGCGTTCTCGTCGCCTTCGGGTGCGGGGAAGTACTTGACGATATCTTCAAGCACCTCGTCTATGTTCGTTCCCTCTTTTGCCGAAATTAAGGGAGCATAGCTTGCGTCGAGTCCTATGACTTCCTCCACCTCGTTTTTTGCATCGTCGGGACGGGCGGAAGCCAAGTCTATTTTATTTATTACGGGCAGAATTTCAAGGTTGTTTTCAAGCGCAAGATATACGTTGGCAAGCGTCTGCGCCTCTACGCCCTGCGTTGCGTCAACTATTAAAATTGCTCCCTCGCACGCAGCGAGTGAACGGGAAACTTCATAGGTAAAGTCCACGTGACCCGGGGTGTCGATTAAATTAAACTCGTACTCCACGCCGTCTTTTGCCTTATAAAACATTCTTACGGGCGTGAGCTTTATGGTTATGCCGCGCTCTTTTTCAATGTCCATTGAGTCGAGAAGCTGCGCCTCCATATCGCGCTCGGACACCTGTCCGGTACGCTCCATAAGTCTGTCGGCAAGCGTGCTCTTGCCGTGGTCGATGTGTGCTATTATACAAAAGTTGCGAATATTTTTTTTGCTCATATTTTTCTCGAAAAATGCCCTTAATTAAGCCATATATTGGGGGTAATTATTTTATAATGCAATTAAGCTTTAAAAAAAGAAGTCGTTAAACTTCTTTTTATAAGCTCGCGTGTTTAAGTTACTCCTCTTCGGTTGAAAATTTTTCAAGCAGCGTATCGCTTGCAAGAATGGTACCGCCTCCGATGACCTGCGCAAGCTGAACTTCCTCAGGCACGTTAACGGGAATACCCAGTTTTTCTTCAACGTACTCCGTAAGTCCGTCCATTTTGAAAAGTCCGCCCGAAACGTATATTCCGCCGCGCATAACCGAAGATGCTACCTCTGCGGGGAGTTTAGACAACACTATAGCAACGTATTCCAAAATTTTATCTATATACGAGGTAATTACGTCGTAAATTTCGCCGCTGTAAACGGCAACCGACGTCGGGACGCCCGTATCTAAATCCCTTCCGTCCGCAATAGTCATCTTGTTATCGTCGGAAAGCAGACTTCCCACCGAATTTTTTATGCGCTCGGAAGTTAAAGTACCTATTCTCAAATTAAATGCGTCGGCGACCTCGTCGATTATGGCGGTATCAATATGTCCGCCTCCGACGCTTACGCTCAAGCCGTAAATTATTCCGTCCTGCGAGAACGCCGCGATATTTGCCATAGAGTGACCTATGTCGAGCGAGAACATAGGCATGCTTTCGCTTATTGCAAGATTGTGCCCGAGCACGGCTGCAAAGGGAGTAAGAGTAAAGTAGACGGTGGGAATTCCACAGCTTTGCGCCAATCTCAAATATTTAAGCCGCACGTCGCTCTTCACGCCGCAGGGCAAGATAAATAAGACCTCCGTGCGCTTTGCCTTTTTGTGATTTATCTCTATCTTTTCCAAAAAATATTCGAATAGCCATACCGCAAGCTCTTCGCTGACGATATCCCCTTCGTACACGGGGTTGACTATGCGGGTACCCTGCGCCGCTCTGCCCGAAAGGGCGCGCGCCTTATCTCCATAGGCTTTGACGGCAATCTTCTTCTCCCCGCCCTCTTTATATTCTTCAACGGCTATGCAGGTAGCTTCCACAAGCACCACGCCGCAGCCGGGCATGTATATTTTAGTTAAGCCCGAACCCATGTCAACGGCAATTTTATTCATCGCTGTTCAGTACCTCTTCAATCATTTTCTTCGTCAGCGTAACGGGCAGTCCCACCACGTTTGTAAAACTGCCGAAATACTCCTTTACGACACCTTCGTCCTGTATGCCGTAGCTGCCCGCCTTGTCCATAGGCGAACCGCCGTTTACGTACTTTTCAATAAATTCGTCGGTTAAAATATTGAATTTAACCTCGGTCACTTCAAAGTTTACAACCTTTTTAAATGCGTTCTGAACGCACACGCCCGTCATTACGAGGTGCGTTTTGCCCGAAAGCTTTTTCAAGGTTTGGACGGCGTCCTCTCTGTTTTTGGGCTTGCCTAAAATTTCGCCGTTATAGACAACTATGGTGTCGCACCCGATGACGGTTTTCTGTCTGTTTTTTTTAAAAACCGCATCGCATTTGCGCTCTGCAAGCGAGCACGCCATCTGCTCGGGAAAGAGCGAAATGTTGACCTCTTCCTCGGCTTGCGACGGTACGACGTCAAAGCTTGTAAGTATATATGAAAGTAATTCTTTTCTGCGCGGCGAAGCGCTTGCCAAAATAAATTGCATTTTTTCAATTAGTAAATATGCCACTCTCGCGGTGGCATTTTAACCACCTGGGAAGTGGCATTTATCATATTATTATAAAATTTCAAGGTTTTTGTGGAAGAACTTCCTGAACTCCGTAGCCGCTTTCATAGCGTTGCGAATTTCAAGTGAGGCGTCGCCCACAACTTCGGTCTTCATTATGACCGAATCACCCAAAATATCGCAGTTGATGCCCTTGATAGTGCCGGAATTTGCCCTGTCCAAGCTCTCTGCTATGCGGAGCATAACGCCGAGCTTTTTGACAACTTCCAAATCCTCCTCGCAAACTAAATCCTTATAGCGCGCCCAGTCGTAAGGATTGATGTCCTCTTTCTTGTGGCAGCACGCCGTGAACGCCGCCAGTACGACATCCCTGTGCGTTACGCCGTACAGCGTTGAATTCATAATCATATACCAGCTGTGGTGCTGATGGTTGTAGTACTTTATCCTCATACCGCAGTCGTGGAGCATAGCCGCAACTTTGAGTATTTTGAGATACTGCCTCGGGAATTTATGCAGAACGCGGAGCTGTTTAAAGAGCTGAATACTCAAATTTACTACGTGCTCCACGTGGCTTTCGTCGCAGTCGTAATATTTTACGAGAGTTGTAAGCGAGTAGTTCAAAACGTCCGACACCGGCTTTTCAAGCGTCATGGGAAGGGCCTGATTAAACATAATACCCTCACGGAGTCCCGAGCCCGAGAACGTGAACGAATCGACCTGCATAAAGCTTACGAACGACTTTATAACGGCAAGCGCCGCGGGCAATATGTCCGCACGCTCTGCGGAAAGTCCCTTAATCTTCTTCTTTTTGTCCAAATCGAGCACTTTAATCATATCGTAGACGGACGTGAATTCCTCTACCATCATCTTGTAGTTGTGGACGGTATCAAGAGGGTACTTTTTGACCATCTTGGTTATTTTGAATAGGTTTCTGAACGAGCCGCCCACGCCTATCATTTGAACGTCGGGGTCGACCTCTTTGAGCCACTCGACCTGTTTTAGCTGCTCGGTAAAGAACTCCTCTATCTTTGCCGCCTGCTCCTCGGGCTTTAACCCGTCGCCCGAGAACAGCCCCGTAAGCGTAACCGCACCGAAGGGCAAAGTGACGTAGTTTAACATATTTCTGCGGTTGTAATATATTATTTTGGTGGAGCCGCCGCCGATTTCAAGCACGATACCCTTGGGTATGTCCATCGAATTGATTACGCCTCGATAGACGTAAATCGCCTCCTCCTCCGCAGTCAAAACGCGAATTTTAATTCCGCAGTTTGCCTGAATTTCGTCAAGAAAGCTGCGCTGATTCTTCGCGCGCCTTACCGCCTCGGTTGCAACGGCAATGATGCGCGTAACGCCGCTTGCGTCACACAGTTTACGGAACATTTTCAAAGTTTTAATAGTCTCGGCTACACGGGCAGGCTTTAAAAAGCCGTCTCGCTCCATGTCCTGACCGAGTCTTACGCTCTCTTTCAATTCGTCAACGACCATAAAATACCCGTCGGCAAACAGGTTGACGATGACAAGCCTTGCAGAATTCGAGCCCAAATCAATAATGCCTATTTTTTCCAAGAAATTACCTCCCACGGCAATTGAAAGTTGCGTTTTAGCCGAAATTATCGATTATACTAATTATACCATATTATTTTAATTTTGTACATATTTTTTAAAAATTTTTGTGCAAAGTGCACAAAGACTTTATAGTTCACACAGCCTTTTCCCTATTAGCGGACACACAAAATCGGGAGCAATTTCCTTTAAAGGCTGCAAAACGAAGGGGCGGTTTTTGTAGTCCGCATGCGGAATTGTAAGATTGTCCTCGCAAATAATCTTATCGCCGAAGAAAATTATATCGATATCGAGCGTTCTGTCCCCCCAGCGCACCGTGCGCTCTCTTTTGCCCTCGCTTTCAATCGCGTGAATTTCCTCTAAAAGGGCGCCGGGCGTAAGATAAGTCTGAATTTCCGCCGCACAGTTCAAAAAAGAATTTTGTGCTACTCCGCCGTAGGGCGGTGTTTGGATATACGAGGACACCTTTTTGACCTTGATACCGCGCGTTGAATTTAATCGGTTTATTGCAAAATCGAGGTAGCCCTTTCTATCCCCCATACTTGAACCTAAAGACAAAAGCACTCGCTCGCGGCGACAGCCGACGGTTACGCCAACGTTTCCGAATTTGTGCTCTATGGGCGCTTGCGGCTTCCACACTGTAATTTTAACGCCTTGAACGGGAAAGCTGTCCAAAATTCCGAAGGCGCACTCGTATGCAAGCTTTTCTATGAGCGAAAAAGTGTTTTTCGAGGCAATTTCCACTATGAGATTGCACACCTCGGCGTAGTTTACCGTTTTATTCAAGTCGTCGTATTCAGCCGCGCCGAAGAAGTCCAACTCCAAATCCACATCAAATATAAACGGCTGTTTTTGAATCTTTTCGCTGTCAAAAACGCCGTGCAAGGCATTTACTTCAAGCCCGCGTATTTTTATACTATCCATACAATTCACCCGCATATATACCGCGTTTATCGCATATTATCGTAAGTTTGTTTGATGATTTCGGCGTTCTCTTTTACGTCGTGAACGCGGACGAACAGCACGCCTTTCTCTGCGGCAAGGCGGGTGCTTTCAAGCGTAGGTGCAAGCCTGTCCTCTGCCTTCCCGCCGAACATAGATTTTCTGCTTGCCCCCAAAAGAAGGGGGTAGCCGAGCCTTTTAAGCCTTTCATAGCCGTTTAACAGCTCGAAATTTTGCTCCACCGTTTTTGCAAAACCTATTCCGCCGTCCAATATAATCTTGTCTTTATCAATTCCGAAATTGAGAGCTTTTTGAGCGTTTTTTGCAAGAAAATTTTCAATTGCCCCCCATATATCCCCCGATAACTGCGTTTTTGAGTTGTGCATTATGCATACCGAGGCGGAAAACTTTGCAACTGTTTTTGCCATATCCTCATCGTGCGAAAGCCCCCAGATATCGTTAATCATATCCGCACCGAGCCCGAGCGCGGCCCGTGCGCTTTCGGCAAAATACGTATCCACCGAAACGGGAATATCAAACCTCTCTTTAATTGCCGCAAGAGGCTTTTCAAAGCGTGCAATCTCCTCCTGCGCGCTTATCTCCTTATAGCCGGGGCGGGTGGACTGCGCGCCGATATCTATGACCGCCGCACCCTCCCTTTGCGCCCTTTCAACAGCAAAAAGGACGTCGTCCGCGCCCTTTCTGCTCTCCGCCCAAAAGCTGTCGGGCGTCAGATTTATTATCGCCATTATATAGGTGTGATTTTCAAAAATGCGGCTTCCGATTTTCATTTTTAAACTATTTGCTCAAAAGCGTCAACAGTTCGCCCGAAAGCTTATCGGGGAATTCTCCTTTAATGCAGTAAGTAAGCGTTTTGCTGCCCGCTTTTTTTATTCCGCGGCAGGTCATGCAGGTGTGTTCCGCCTCGCAGACGACCATTACGCCCTTGGGTTTGAGGCGCAAAACAATTTCTTCGGCTATCTGTTCGGTAAGCCTCTCCTGCAACTGAAGTCGCTTTGCAAAGACCTCTACCGTTCTTGCAAGCTTGGAAAGCCCCACAACCTTTCCGTCGGGGATATAGGCGATTGCGATTTTGCCGAAAAAAGGCATTAAATGGTGCTCGCAGGTAGACGAAAACCAGATATCCCTCTCTATTACTGCGTCGCCGCACCTTGAAGTGAAGGTCTTTGAAAGGTGCTCCTCCGCAGTTTTGCCCTCGCCCGAAAGCAACTCCTCATACGCGTCGGCAACGCGGCGCGGGGTATCCTTTAAGCCCTCGCGCGTTCTGTCCTCGCCGAGTGCGTCCAAAAGCTCCTCTACAGCCCTTATAACTCTCTCTCTATCCATTTGTCTGCCTCCTTTAAGAGTGTGAAAGAACCGCATACTACGGCGGTGTTCGCAATTTCAGATGCCATATTCAACGCTTCTTCAACGCTGTCCGCTTTGAGAGCGCTTGCAAAATATTTTTGGCACGCAGCGTGTACTTTTTCAAGCGACAATGCCCTGTCGCTTTCACATTGAACGGCAATTATACATTTTGCCAAGCCCTGCAACAGAGCCAAATTGCCGTCTATATCTTTATCGGCAAGACAGCCGAAAATAATAACTCTGTCACTGTCCGTCGCCCCGCTTTTTAAAAAGGCCGAAAGGGGCTTAAAGCTGTCGGGGTTGTGCGCACCGTCGAGCAGGTAGGTCCTGCCCCGCACCAGTTTTACCTCTATTCTACCACGTGGTTTTGCGTGATTGACCCCCATATATATGGCACTTTCGGCAATTTTAAGCCTTCTTGCACCCTCTATTGCAAGGGCTGCGTTGTAGGGTTGAGCGTAAGAACCGACGCAGGAAAGCTTGTACTTATTCCCGCCGTAACTAAACTCCGTTCCGTCAAGTCCGCTATTTAAAATGCAAATTTTATCATCTGCAAAGGGCGCGTTTTTGCTCTTGAAAAACTCCTTCGCCTCGTCGGGCTGAAGTGCGCTTACTACGACCTCGCAGTCCTTAACTATGCCGAATTTGTGCTCGCAAATGCTTTTTATATTCTTCCCGAGGTGCTCGGTGTGCTCCAAAGCAACCGTGGAAATGAGTGCAAGTTTTTTGCGCAAAATTGCGTTAGTTGCGTCATATGTGCCGCCCAATCCGCACTCTACCACTGCAAACTCGCACCCTTCGCAATAAAAAGCGTACAGCGCCGCGGCAGTTTCTATCTCGAACGAAGTCGCCCCCGTTCCCTCCGCCGCTTTAACGGCTTGCTCCATATACGACTTTAATTTTATATCGCCGAGGGGTTCGCCGTCTATCCTGAACTGTTCGTTATAGCTAAATACCGCAGGGGACGTGAAAGTGCCCGTGTGCCTTCCCGCAGCGACCAAAATGCCCGTCATATACTCCGCAACGGAGCCCTTGCCGTTAGTGCCCGCAATATGCACAATTTCAAGTTTTAAATCGGGACTGCCCAGCCTGTCCAAAACCGTGCGGCAACGCTGCGTCCCGAAAACCATACCCTTTGCCGCATTCTTCGTTATTTCGTTTATATCTTTTATCATATCAAAAAAATGTCGAAAATACTTTCGTAAATTATACCACACCGACAAACGATAAGCAAGAATATTGAAAAGATTTTTGACAATACTTATTGTATGGCACTGATATTTATCCGCACGACTGTAATATTTATTGCGCTGCTCATTTTAATTCGGCTTATGGGGAAGAGCCAGATTGGTGAAATGCAGCCCTTTGAATTTGTAATTACGCTACTGATTGCAGAGCTTGCCTGTATTCCGATGGCGGACACCTCGATACCAATTCTCTACGGCATAATCGCAATAGTCACGATTTTTATACTGCACCAGATTGTACAGCTTTTGAATATGTGGTTCAAGCCCGTCAAAACGGTCATATGCGGAAAACCTTCGGTAGTTATAAATAAAAACGGGATAGACGAATTTCAGTTAAAAAAGAACAACCTTGACGTGAGCGACCTGATAGAAAGCATGCGCTCGGCGGGGTATTTCAATCTTGACGACGTTTACTACGGGCTTTTCGAGGCAAACGGCTCCTTTTCGGCGCTCGAAAAGCCCGAAAAGGCGTCCTACTCCCTCTCTCTGACCCTCATAGACGGAGGCAAGCCCAACGCGCAAAACCTTGAGCGTTGCGGGTTTGATAAGGAGCGACTTTCCTCTTTTCTGAAAGAGCAGAATGCCCGACTTAAAGACGTTGTAGTTATGACCGTAAACGGCGAGGGCAGAGTTTACTTTCAAAAGCGGGGCGAAAAATACAAAATTTTAAACGTTGAGGTAAACGGACAATGGTAAAGGCCATTTCATACACCCTTGCGGCGATTGCACTCTGCATAGGACTGTTCATTTTTTCGGAAATATATATAAAAACTCAATTCAACGAGTTTGAAAGCGCGCTCGATACCCTCTACTCCAAGATAGAGGACAGAACGGCAACCCGCGAGGACGGGACCGCCGTACGGACCCTTTGGAACGATAAAAAGAGCAAGCTGCAAGTGCTTCTGCCCCACAACGACATTTCTTACGTCGATTATTGGATTTCCGAGGCGTGCGGACTGCTCTACAACGGCGAATACGAGCTCGCGCTCGGCAAGATTGAGGTATTAAAAGAGATAACCAAAAACCTGCCCGACGCCTACGGCATAAGTCTTGAAAATATATTTTAAATTAAAAAATCCCGCCGCAGCGGGATTTTTTATTCGTATTCGTCGTAATTGCGCCTATTTTGCGGGGGCTGGAAATTGGGCGGACAGTTCGGCGGATTATTCGGCGGTGGACAGCGCGGCGGACCCGGTGGCGACGGGGGCGGTTCTTCCTTTCCGAATTTGACTAAAACCGCGTCCTGCCCTATTTTAACAACGCTCTTTATGGGCAGAAAAATTTCCTGCTTGGAAAATCTGAACCCTTTGCAGCCCGTAACGGTAAAGCCGAGCACGTCGCCCTTGGGGAAGGTAAACGAAATATCGCACACCTTGCCCATGTGCTTGCCGTCTATCAAATTTATTACATCCCTTTGTTTGAGTTCTGAAAAGGTTATTTCCATTTAAGCCCGCACCGTACCCGCAGATTTCAATATATGCATTTATATAAATATATGCGGGAAGCAATTGCAAATTGCTTCCCGCATATAAAATACAACATATATTTTTCAGCCTTTGACGACGTTTACGAGTCCCAGAAGCGGGTTATTGAGGAACAGCTTATCCAGCCCGAACACACTTCCGTGCAGGTCGTTTAAAAGATTTACCGCCGTTTCGCCGCCTACCCACGCTATTATTTGGAATATTAAAAGCCCGATGAGTATGCCCGTGGCGGTAAGAAGTAGCGCGCCGCCCACTTTATTTATTATTTTAAGGGGCATAACCTTAATTTCGAGTATAGCTTTTGCAAGTAGCGCCAAAAGCTTTAAAAGCCAAAATACGGCAATGAACAAAATTATATAGAAAATTATAACTTCGGGGTGGATTTTCGTCAAGAATACGAGGAAGAAATTATCACCGCTTGACCAAAGCGAGGCAATCTTGATAAGCAAATCCTGCACGAAGCCTATGCTCATAATCATTCCGCCGAAAGTGTAGCAGACAAACAGCGCCGTAATTTTGCCGAAGATTTTATTCGTAAAAAAGGCGAGAAGCTTACCAAACCCCAAGAGTGCACCAAGCAGAATACACCCTGCCACAACGCCTATGGCAATCCAGTCGGCAGTACACATAATTTACGCGCTCCTTTTAATTTCTTATTATCATTATAGCTGATTGCGCGCAATTTGTAAACTGTTTTTTACTTTCCTTGAAAACTGCACCGCAAACTGTTCGATTAAAAATTTAAAATTTAATTTCAATTTCTTCCGCCGAGGGCAGGTTTTTAAACAGCTTTCTGTCAAATGCAAGCCTTATTTTTGCGTTCAGCACGCCGTCGCCGCATAGCCGCACCTTTACGATTTTAAGATTATCCGCCTTTTCCTCAGAATTTATAAAAAACGGAGAACTCTCCTCGCAAAACAGACTGTCGTCGGAAATTATTTCGTCGCATTTTGTGCAGCCGTTTACAAGATACTTATAGCCGTACGGCTGATAAAACCGCTTTTTTATGGGGAATTTTGCCTTCAGATACTCCGAAAGCCCGCCCGAAATATTTTCAAACCCGTATAAAATATTCAGCTCGCCCTCACCGTAAACCTTTGGCTCGAAGTGTTCCGAATACGCACCCACGGCAAGGGCTGCAACCCTCGTCTTTGCACCGCAATGCGGACAAGCCGTATCAACACTTAAAATATACAGCTTGTCAAAAATGAGTGAGCCGTCCAACCATTTTGAAAATTTTGCGTAATCTTTTCTATCTTCAACGCACCAGCGCCACTTGGAAAATTCCCACCTCGCACCAAGTGCGGCAACTTTTTCCCTGTCCTCGTACGGTGCCGTAAAATAAAGCATATGACCTCCCTATACTTAATTAAGTATAACACGCACCAAACGCAGTGTAAAGTCACAGAGCCTATTCGGAAGCTTTATCCTACTGCAAATGCTTAATTAACCGTTTTTGTTGTTGACAAACCGTTTGTCTTGTAGTAAAATTTTGGAAAAGAATTTACGGAGTAAACAGAGGTTACAACCATGGGCGACAGAGAATACGGAATGATTGAAGACATGCTCCCCCTTCTCGTTTCCAACGGCAAAGGAAATTTCACCTCGGCACAAATAGAGGCTTTTAATAAATTCAAAAAATTTATCGACCACCTTCCGGGTGGTTTCCTAATTTACCGCGCCGATAAAAGCGAGGAAATTATTTACGCCAACAAGGCTCTTATCCGTATTTTCGAGTGTGCAGACAGCAAGGAGTTTATCGCTTACACGGGCAACACATTTAAAGGGATTGTGTACCGCGAGGACTACGAAGAGGTAGTAAACAGCATTGAACACCAAATTTTAACCGGTGGCGACAACCTCGACTATGTGGAATATCGCATCTTAACCAAAAAGGGCAATATACGCCAAGTTGAGGACTACGGGCACTTTCTACGCACGAACGTCGGAGATATATACTACGTATTTATTACCGACTCGACCGACAAGACCGCAAAAAGGCAACAAGAGCGTTTACAGAAGCTCGAAGTTATCGAGGGCTTGAGCTTGGAGTACGATTCCATTTTATACGCAGACCTCGACGCCGACCGTATTACTCCGTACAGAATGAGCAAGAGGCTCACAAAGCAGTTTGACGGCGAAATCAAAGCCAAATCTTACAGCTGGGTCATAGAAGACTTTGTTAAGTCTTGGGTGCATCCCGACGATCAGCAAAGAATCCGCAACATACTTTCCCCCGATTACATCCGCAAGATGCTCTCTCAAAACCGCACCTTTTACGCCAACTTCAACTGTCTGTACGGCGAAGAAATTCAGTACATGCAATTAAGAATAGTTGACGCTAAAAACTACGGTCGCATTTCGCATATCATCATCGGTTCAAGAAATATAGGGGAAGAGCTTGAGCAGGAAAGGCAGAAAAAGACCCTGCTCGAAAACGCGCTTAAAGAGGCAAAAATTGCCAATATTGCGAAGAACTCCTTCCTTTCGAACATTTCACACGATATGCGCACTCCCTTAAATGCGCTCTTCGGATATATCGAGCTTGCCAAAAAGCATATCGACGACAAGGAAACTATTGCAAGACATCTTCAAAGCGTCAGCGACGCAGGCAAACAGCTTTTAGACCTCGTAGACAAGGTGCTTGAAATCTCCTATCTCGAATCGCAGGATTTCCGCCTCAACGAGGAGCTCTGCAATTTGGAGGAAGTCGTGGCGGGGATTTACGACGAGGTTGCCCCCGTTGCCAAGAAAAAGAACATAAATTTCACGCTTGAACGCCGCGGCGTTTTACACCCCGAGGTTTACGCCGACGTTGAACAGCTCAAGCAAATACTTTTAAATCTTGCAACAAACGCAGTTAAATACACCGGCAACGGAGGAAAGGTCAACTTCATAATGGAGGAGAGCGTCTCCCCCTCTGCCGAGTTTGTAACCTACCGCTTCGTAGTACACGATACGGGCGTAGGTATCGCGCAGGAGGCGCTTGAAAAGATATTCGAACCCTTCGAAAGGGAATACAATTCAACCTTGAGCGGAGTTTTCGGAAGCGGTTTGGGACTTACTATCGCAAAACAGATTATCGACAGCATGGGCGGAACCATTACTGCAGAGAGCCAAGTGGGCGTAGGAAGCATATTTACCGTCAATTTGAGCTTTAAGCTTCCCAAAAAGCAGGAAACGGCTGCAAATACGGACGACGTAGAGGAGTTCATAAAGGGCAAAAAGCTGCTACTTGTCGAAGATAACGAGATTAACCTTGAAATCGAGACAGAGCTTTTGGAGGACTTGGGGCTCATCGTAGAACCCGCCGAAAACGGAAAGATTGCCGTTGACAAAATGGCAGTTGCAAAGCCCGCCGAATACCTCTTCGTGCTTATGGATATTCAAATGCCCGTCATGGACGGCTGGCAGGCGACCGAGGGAATACGCGCCCTCCCCGACCCCGCAATTGCCAACATACCCATTATTGCACTTTCGGCTAACGCGTTTGAAAGTGACAAGAGGCTTTCCGCAAAGAACGGCATGAACGCACACTTGAATAAGCCGATCAACATTGACACCCTGCTTCACGCCATCGAAAAGACGGTAATGAATAAGTAATTAAATTATTTGAAAATACACAATAAAAGCGGGAAACGGTTTAACCGTTTCCCGCTTTTTTATTATGATATGCAGGCTTTAATTCTCTTTAAAGCGCTCTTTTCAAGGCGTGAAACCTGGGCTTGAGATATCCCAACTTCGGAGGAAATTTCCGTTTGGGTTTTGCCCTCGAAATATCTCAATAAAAGTATGGTCTTTTCCCTGTCCTCCAAACGGGCTATTGCCTCGTAGAGCGCCGCCCTCTCCGTCCAAATCTCGTCATTGTTCTTTTCGTCGTAAATCTGGTCCATCAGAAGAAGGGTGTCGCCCGCCTTATTATATACGGGGTCGTACAGCGACACGGGGTCTGAAATTGCGTCAAGAGCATAGGCGACTTCTGAAACTGCAATATTCATCTCGTGGGCGATTTTATCGTAGGTTACGTCCTCGTCGTCGACCTCCAATTTTTCCCGCACCTTTAAAATTTGGTAGGCAGTATCCCTTATCGAACGCGATACGCGCAGGGAATTCCCGTCCCGCAAATATCTCTTTATTTCCCCCAAAATCATGGGCACGGCGTAGGTTGAAAATTTGACGCCCACCGACAGATTGAAGTTGTCGATAGCCTTGATAAGACCGACGCAGCCCGCCTGAAATACGTCGTCCGCATTTGCGCGCTTTGCCCAGAACCTCCGAACAAGCGATAAAACGAGCCTCATATTCCCGACTATAAATTTCTCCCGCGCCGCGCTGTCGCCGGCTTTTAACTTTATCATAAGTTCCTCCTGCTCCTTTTGCGATAAAAGAGGCAAGCCCGACGTATCCACGCCGCAAATAACGACTTTCTGTAACATGAAAATCCCCCCTTGAATTTATGTACAAAAAGTCGCTTTTTTAGGGTTAATTTATAAATTACCCCCGTAATATGCCATAACTAACGCATTATTCAATCTGTCTCGATATGTCTTTTTTAAGTTTGGAAATTATCTTTTTTTCGAGTCTCGATATGTAACTTTGGGATATGCCGAGTGTGTCGGCAACGTCCTTTTGGGTCATGCCATCCCCCCCGTCGAGTCCGAAACGCATGCGCATAATTTTCTTTTCCCTCGGGGACAGCTTTTCAAGCGACGCCTTCAAAAGCTCTCTCTCGACGCCGCCCTCTATATCCGAATACACGCTGTCGGCGTCCGTACCCATTACGTCGGATAGCAGTAGCTCGTTGCCCTCCCAGTCTGTATTCAGCGGCTCGTCAAAACTCACTTCCTGCTTTAACCTGCTCATGCGCCTCAAATACATTAAAATTTCGTTCTCTATACACCGCGAGGCGTAAGTTGCAAGCTTGATATTCTTGTCCGATTTAAAGGAATTTATTGCCTTAATAAGCCCAATCGTACCCACGGAAACCAAGTCGTCGCCGTCCGCACCCGAGCCCTCGAACTTCTTTGCAATATACACCACAAGCCTTAAATTATGCTCCACAAGCTCGCGTTTGGCACGCTCGTCGCCGCTCTCCAAAAGTGAAATTCTGTCACTCTCCTCCTCCTGCGAAAGGGGCAGAGGGAGCGCCTCCGTTCCGCATATGTAATCGAGTGTGTTTTTGCCGAAAAGTGATAAAAGTAGGCTTTTGATTTTTTCAAACATTTCCGCTCTCCAAAAGGTCGCAATGCAGCACCGCCATATTTATTTTTTGCGGGCTTACGCCTATTTTAATATCTTTATAATTTTTAACGCTCTCGCCGAAGTCGACTTCGAGTCTGTCGCAGGTAAAAACGTCCATAATTTTGCTCCCTGCAACAGTATGTATTTTTACGCTTTCGTTTATACGCACTTTCTCCGAAAGTTTAATTGCAACCTCTTTGGGAACCACGCATACGGGCGCGCCCTTTATGTAAACCTTGTTGCCGCTATCGAAAAACCCCTTGACTTCTGCGAGCAATTGCCCCGCATATATGCGGCAAATAACGTCATTTTTGTGCGTTTTTTTAAGTCTTGAGGCAAGCTTTTTCGCGCCTATTATAACAAGCAGCGAAAAGAGCATCGGAATACCTATCGGCACGGAAGAAATTAAAAACCCTTCGCCCGCCTCGTAGCTCCAGCCCGTCAAATTGAACAGCCCCAACAGCACTCCCGCAAGACAGGCGCTCAAAATCAAAAAAGCGCCCGCGAACTTTATAAGGCTTTTAAAACCGTCAAACTTCCCCGCAATCAAACAGAGCAAAATTCCCGAAATGATTTTCAAAACGACCGCAATAATCTCTCCCGTTTTAAATAGCGGGAACACGACGGCAAACAATGCCCCGAAAGCGGCGGACAGGGCAATGCGCCCTAACCCCGCGCGATTTTTTACAGCCGACTTTGCCGCATACAGCAAAGTGAAATCCATACAGAAATTTTCAATTACGGCGAGCTCCGCGTAAACTTGCATCGTAAGGGTATTATAGCTGTGAAAAGCTGTCGTAAAGTAAAATAAAACGGCGAAATCCGTCGAATTTCGCCGTTTTTATATTGTTGTTTTAAAACTCTATCCGCCCCGTCAGCACCTCAAGCTCGCGCGTATCTTTGACGGATAACAGCTCCTTCCGCATTGCCACCGAGTTCTTTTGCCCCTTTATATAGAAAGAAACCATCTTGCGCATAAACACGCAGGCAAATCTTTCGCCGTAAAGGGAGCGGGTGTCTTCAATCTGCTTTAAAACCTTTTCTTTGAAGTCGCCCGCGTCCGTGCCCGTAATTTCCGCAAAAATGCGCGGGTTGTACATTGCGCCCCGAGCAACGGCAATACCGTCCGCCCCCGTTTTTTCCATAATATTCTCCGCGTCCGCAAGCGAGAATATCCCGCCGTTTGCAATCACGGGAATTTTAACAGCCGACTTGGCTCTTTCAATCTCCTTAAAATTGACCTCGCCCGCGTAAATTTTATCCCGCGTTCTGCCGTGAACGCAAATCATGTCTGCGCCCGCGCTTTCGCACATCTTTGCAAACTCTGCGCTCACGATATTTTTTTCGTCGGTTCCTATTCGGAATTTTACGGAAATCCTCTTCCCGCTCTTTTTGCTACTTGAAATAATTCTCTCGGCAAGGCGCAAATCGTTAAGTAGATACGACCCCTCGCCGTTTTTATAAATCTTCGGCACGGGACAGCCCATATTTATATCAATCAGCTCAAATGGCGCAAGAGCCTCGCTTTCGCACGCCCTTCTCATATATTCGGGGTCGCCGCCGAAAATCTGACACGCCTTTATGCCCTTATACTCGGGCAAAACGTGCAACAGGTCCTTTGTTTTTTCACTTTTATAGCAAAGTCCCTTCGCGCTGACCATCTCGGTAAAGGTAAGTCCCGCGCCCAAATTATAACATAGCTCCCTGAAAACTGCGTTGGTGTAGCCCGCGAGAGGCGCCAAAAAGATGTTATTTTTTGTATGTAGTCCGCCTATATCAATTGCTTTTAAGCGCATTTTTCGCCCTTTCCCAATATACGTTGAGTTCCAATTCGTTCAAATCCGTGATATTCTTGCCGTCGGCAATTATTTGCTTTTCGCACTCGATGAACCTTTCGGAGAACTTTTTAGTTGAAGCGCGAAGCGCCTCTTCGCAGTCTACGCCCGCATGACGGCACACGTTTACAGCAGAAAACAGCACGTCGCCCGCCTCCTCAAAGACGTCGCCCTTGCCGTCCGTAAGCGCGTCCAAAAGCTCCGTGACCTCGTCCGCAAGGCTTTCCGAAGCCGAAATTGCCGATATAAAGTCCATGCCCGATTTCGCAGCTCTCTTTTGCACCTTCTGCGCACGCATACACGCGGGGAAATTGTTGGGCACGGCGGCAACGCTCTCTCCAAACGTTAATTGCCCCTTTTCCTTTTGCTTATTCTTCTCCCAGACGCCGAGCGCCTCTGCTCCATCGCCCGCCTTGTCATTGCCGAAAATGTGCGAGTGGCGGAAAATGAGCTTCTTAATAAGCCGCGTAAGCGCGTCCGTGCCCGTGAACTCGCCCCGCTCTCCTTGCATAACGGCGTGGAACGCCGCCTGCAATAAAACGTCGCCCGTCTCCTCTTCCATGCCGTCGGTATCGCCTCTTTCAATGGCGTCTACAAGCTCGTAGGCCTCCTCTATCATATTGTTCTTTATGCTCTCGGAGGTCTGAACCCTATCCCAAGGGCACCCGTCCGGCGCACGCAGAATTTTAATCAATTCTTCAAGGTCTGCAAAGTCGAACCTGTCCTTTTTGAGGAACTCATCCTCCTCGACCGCCACGGCACAGCTTAAATCGTAAGTCTTTTGCCTGTCAAGCTCGTAAATTTTAATACGCTTGACCTCGTTTCCGCGCACAAAGTGGCAGTCCCTCTCCTCGCCGAAGATATCCGAAAGTTTTTCCTTTACCTTGCCCGCTATGTAATCGCAGTCGATATCGTAGACTGTCGCCGCACGGCAGCTTTTAAGCCCGTCTATCGCATAAGCCGAAATGCCGCACACCCCGTCCTTTTTAAGATTGGCAAGCGAAGATACGTGCGAGGACTTGGAAACGCCGTCTATAATAAGACAGTCCTTGTGTTTGGAAAGGATAATTTTGCACCCTTCGTCCTCGCAGACGCTTCCGTCCACGCAATAGCAGACGTCGCTCTCTTTTGCGGCTTTTAAAACCTCGGAGGCAAGTCTTTTATTGAGCGTATCGAAATTCCTGCACCCCGAATAAATTTCGTCGAGCGTGCGAACGGTGTAGCCTTTAATGTTTTTAAAACCCTCGCAGCTTTGAGTACGGGCGATAATAACGCTCGCATTATCAAGCGCGTTT
This sequence comes from Clostridiales bacterium, assembly GCA_022508265.1. GTDB lineage: Bacteria > Bacillota > Clostridia > Christensenellales > Borkfalkiaceae > Coproplasma. The sequence continues at coordinate 76,700 of JAFLVP010000001.1, read as the reverse complement.
TTGGCCTTTACGGTCAAATCGCCCTCCGAAACACCTAAACCTATCAAAGTAATCTTCATCTCTTCCTCGCTACGACAGACCCACCTTTATTGGCTGAACGCGGTTTGAGTGCGCTTTCCTGCCGACTCTGACAATATACCACAAATTGAGCAAAGACGCAACCAAATACGCGCAGTTTGCCGACCACGCCGCGCCGTAAATGCCAAGCGGTGTCAACTTTAACAGCACCGCCGTAAGAGCTACTCGCAGAACGCCCGTCGTCCACTGCGTGACGGTGCTCTTTATGGGCATACCGAGCGAAGTTATGCAGGCAGACGAGGTCTGCACGATTGAAAGCGTGACCGACGACACCGCCATAATCCTGATTAAATCTACGAGTATCGTCTTTTCTTGAGCCGACAGCGAGCCGAAAATAAGTTTAGCGGCAAGCGGAGCAAAGATATACAGCCCCACTGCGGCGGGTGCGGACACGAGCAAAGTAATCAAAAGCGCCTTGAACGTCTTTTTCTTTGCCGCTGCCAAATCTCCGCTTTCGGCAAGAGGGGAAATCTGCGGAACGCTCGAAGCCGCAAGTCCATATGTCACCGACACGGGCAAATTTATTATAGTTACGGCACAGCCCGAGTAAATTCCGTAGAGCGCGGTGGCATTGTCGCCCATTTCCCGCAACAGGCGGACGGCAACTATGCTTTCGGCAAACTGCGAAAGAGGCAGGGCAATCGCCGTAAGCGTCAAAGGTATGGTGTATTTTAAAATGCTTGAAAGGGGCACGCTTAAAGGATTGTATAAAGGTTTCCGCTCTTTGCGCCACATATACCACAGCACGACTCCGCCGGTTGTCAAAGCTTCGCTTATTGTTACGGCAAGCAGCGTGGACGCAACGGCGATAGCTAAATTTTTACGGAATATATAGGCAAATACGCATCCCGCCCCAACCTTTATCAGCTGTTCGGAAATTTCGGAAATTGCCGTGGGGTACATATTGCCCTTGCCCTGAAAATAGCCTCGCACGACGGACAGCATTGACACGAAAAACACCGAGGGGCACAAAAGCTTACAGCACAACGCAATTGCCGGCTCGCCCTGAATCGAGGCGAGCGACGAGCTTAAAGCGCACATTAAAAGTGTACCGATAACCCCTATAAATCCGTATAGCCTGAACGCCTGCTTTTCGGCGCCGAACCCCTTGCCAGACGAAATTAACCGTGCGATGCCGGTGGGGATACCCGATGCCGACACGGTCAGAAGTATACAGTAAAGGGGATAGACCATCTGGTAAATCCCCATGCCCTCTCCGCCCAAAAATTTAGTGAGAGGTATTCTGTAAACTGCGCCCAGCACTTTGGATATAAATCCGCCGAGCGAAATTATTATAGCACCTTTTATAAAGGACTGCCCGCCCGCTTTTTGTGTGTTTTTCAACAATCCCACCCCGTTAACAACTTAAAAGCATACAGACAACTCTTAAAAAATCAAATTGCCCCCAATATATGCCTTAATTACCGACATTTTTTACAATTAAAAAGGCATATCGGTGAAATTGCCAATTGCAAAATTACCCCCAATATATGCCTTAATTAACGCATTTTATTGATTATTCGAATTGCCCCGCAAGTATATTTGCGGACAGCTGCGCAAGCTTTATTGCGGCGGGTTCGATTTTAGCGCCGTCCTCGCAGGAAACGAGCGCAACCGCACCAAGACAGTCGCCGTTGCAAACTATGGGTACAATTATCTGCGCGGTAACACTGTCCGACTGCCCTTGGCAGATGGGAACCACGTCCCCGCCCTCGGCAAGATTGGCAATATAGCTCTTCCTCTCACGCAAAATCTTTTCCATATTTTCCGACAGCTCTTTGCCGTCAAATTCGCGTTGACCGCGTCCCGAGGCGTGCAGAACCTCGTCCGTGTCACATATTACCGCAATGTGGCCCGAAAGGTCTGACAGCGACTTCGCCGTTCCCTCCGAAAACTTTTCAAGCGACGCAATGGGCGAATACTTTTTAAGCATCAACTCATCCCTGTCCGTAAATATTTCCAGCGGGTCGCCTATACTGACAACATTGACACTGTAAACCTTCTCCCTTTGGTTTCGAACTTTCAGAGATACTGTATAGGCATTTTTTACAGTGTCTGAATTAAAATTTACAACTCCCTCCGTCTGATTTAAATTGAGTAGCGCATCAATGTCGGCTTTCAAGTGTATGTCTATGTGGTCGTTATAGACGTAAATCTTTTCAATCATCAAGCTTAAATCGTCTTTGTCGAAGGATTCCTTTTCGATTATCTTATCAAAAATATCTATAACCTTTCTCGCCGTGCGGTTTGCAAGTATTATCGAATTGCGCTTGTCCGCAACTAACTTCAACTGATTTTCAAGTCCGACTATCCTTGCCGCCGTCTCCTCAATTAAATCGTCATAGGTCTTACATACGATTGCCGCCGTTTCGGGATTTTTTATTTCCTCTCTTGTCTTCTGTCTGACGTACTGCTTTATCTCGTCCTGGCACCTGTAAATCTGCTCCTGAATGATTTCCGCCGTGTCCGTGTTGCCCTGAATATCCGACTTCTCACTTTCAAGTTTGACTTCCAACAGATGGAGCATTTCGCTTGAATTGTCCTTTACTTTCTGCAAATACCGTTTGAGCAGCGAATTTAAGAAGTCAACTCTCGTGTGGTGGGACGTGCAAGCCTTCAAGCCGAATTGGTTATATCCTCTGCAGATGTAGGCGGGAGCTATGTCCACCCTGCTATTGGAAACCATTGTCGAACCGCAGTCGCCACAGACGAGAAAGCCAGTGTAGACATTGGGATATTTCTTCGTGCCTCGATAATAGGACTTGGCTCGCAGCTTTATCTGCTCCTGCACGGCGGCGAAGGTCATCGGGTCGATTATGGCTTCGTGGTGTCCTTCAAATACGATATGCTCGGATTCATCCACCTTTTTCTGCCTGCCGTTAATCTTTGCCCTGCGGCACTTGCCCTGACGGAGCGTTCCTATATAGAAATCGTTTGTCAGAATGTCACTTACCGTCTTATTGCTCCAGGTCTGCTTGTAGTTGAACTTGCACTCCTGACCGGCATTCTCTTTTCTGTAAACGAACGCCGCACGGGGTGTCGGTATATGGCGGTCCGCAAGAACGTTGGTAATCTTCTTGAAGCCATAACCGTCAATATACATTCTGTAGATTTCACGCACCGTCTCCGCTTCGGGTTCGCTTATGGAAAAGGTCATTTTCTTGGTGTCGTTCATGACGTAGCCGTAGGGAACACTGCATATCCACTGACCCTTTTCCTGACGGTTCTTTATGACTGCCTTGACCTTCTTGGAGGCGTCGGTTACGGGCATTTCGTTGATGAGAAACCTGAACTGAATTGCCATCCAGTCATCCTGCGTGGGGTAGTCGATTATGTCGCCTATACTGATTATGCGCACACCTACGTCGCGTAAGTCTTCAAGCTCGACAAGCCCCTTGCTGTTTCGGCGGGCAAAACGGCTGAAGTCTTTGATTATCAGAATGTCGTATTCAAGCCGCATCAGCTTTTTGCGCATCTGCTGATAACCCTCACGTTGCTCAAACGTGTAACCGCTTCGATCCCTGTCCTCGTAAAAGGTCAGTTCAGCGTCGGGGAAATGCCTTGCAACGTAGTCCGAGATTATGGCTTTCTGGTTCTCAATCGAGGTGTTAAAATCCTTGTCGGACTCTTCGTCGATGGAGATTCGGCAGTAGCCGGCTATACTCATTTTCATCTTTACCTTCCTTTCAATATCGTTCACTTTTCAAAGTTTCAATATTGAAAAATTATATATATTTTCTATTTGCTGATATTGTAACATAATCCTACAAATTTCGCAATAGAAAATTGGCAAATCTTTAAAAATTATTGTGCCAAATCTTTTTTAGCAAGCTTTGTCCTATTGTTGCGTACGAGCGCTTCCACATAGTCGCTTAAATTGCCGCCTCCGGAACGGAACACCACAGTCTTGAACTTCATCTTCGAGTATTCGTCATAAATGAGTTTCAGTGCCGCTTCCGTCTCGGGTGTCGCCGACTCTATGCGCGAAAGCCACACTTCCACCAGCTTTTTATCTTTATCAACTATTATCTCCATTTATTTCCCTGCCTGAATATTGCGTTATGTATGCCTGCAAAAGTGAATCATTGTTTTTCCGCAATTATTGCCCACCTCAATTTTTTGCAAACAAAAAAAGCGGAACTTTTCCAAGTCCCACTTCTCGACAATATCAGTCTAACATATTTACGTTTTCAATACATACGCACTTTTGTTCCAACTTTTCGCCATTTTATAGGCAAAAAATAGGCATTTCATGCGCAAGGTACTTCAATACTATGCTGGAATAATAGCATTCAGCTCATCATACAGCTCCTTACCATTAGTAGGTCTTGCTTGTGGATCATACGATAGCCCACTTATCAATAATTTACATAACTGCTCCAGTGGACATTTAATATCAGATGTTGCAAAAATTCCACCAGGGTACTTTTTATTGATTACAAATATAAAAACTGAACATAATTGGTAAACGTCTGAATATGTGTCAATTTTATCTGCAACATTATCCCCAAAATAGAATTTATTTGCTGCCTCAGGCGATATCCAAAATTTAGGTCCAACTTTTTCATTTTCTTTTGTTAGGTCTATTTTTAAAGAATCATCAATTGCAGAACACAAGCCAAAATCTGATAATATCCACCGCTCTCCTTTTATTAAAATATTCTCAGGTTTTATATCTCTATGTACAGCTTTATTGTGTAGCTCCATCAATGCTTCACATAGTCCGCGAAATTGAGCAATATAAACATTGTATGGGACATCTTCGTTATTGCGTAAATACTTTAATAGATTGCTATCTGCTTTCTCCATTATTAAAAAAGGTGTTACATGTTGCTTATATTGTCCATTGACTTTTTCTCGAATAGTTATTGTACCATTATCGATATATCTCACTATATGCGGATTATTAAATTGTCTAAGTAATTTTATTTCTTGATTAAAACGTGCTGATGCAACTTTAGTAAAACGCAACAAGAATTTAACAGCATAATAATTACCTGCTCTATCTATGCATTCATAAACAACCGCATTACCGCCGCTACCTATCTCTTCAGTAATTTCATAAGAATTAGTAGTTGTTTTTAAATCATCTTCAAGTTCAAACAACTTTCCATTATAATAAAGTTCCATCTGCGTCTTCCGTATAACAAGATTTTATAATATCTTTCAAATAATTAGTACGCCATTCCCTACTAGCAACTGCATTCGCGTCGCTTAAGCAACGAATAGCATATTCTCTGTAAATTTCTATTTCACTTTGAGGCTCAACTTTATCGGATAATTCTTGTAATTTAGCTCTTACTGAGGACAGCTTGTCCTCGCTTAATACGCCACTTTTTTGCAATTCAAATATACACGCAAACAACGAATAAAAGTCGGATTTTTGTTTAAACCGCGTTTTGGACAATTGTAACTCATCACTAAATATAACATCTATATCCGATATTATCTTTATAAACTTCTCTTTTATTTCCTCCTTATTTTCAAGTGACATATATTTCTCACAAATATCATCTAGATATTCTTTTTTATCTTTAATGCCTTCCAAAAGAATTGTAAGCAGTTCCTCTATAAATTCCACATCCTGCATTCTACGCCTTTGTTTAACCGTAAAAATTTTCCCATTTTCAAACAATGGCAACTCTGCTAATTCTTCTGCCATGTTAATAAAGTCGCCAGGGAAATCGGCTCTTCTTAATTCTTGCTTGTTGAGCTGAACTGTGTACTTATTTACACGTGCATATAAATCTCTGATTTCTTCATCCGTGGGACTAAAAATTTCATTTATGTCAATTTTATATCGCAAAATTTCATTTTTAATCTCTACTGGTAAATCATCAAACTTTTTACCTATAAAGTCTCCGCTATAAGGCTTACTTAGGGTTAGTCTGTTATTTACAAACTTTAAAATTGCCGTTAATCTTTGTTGACCATCAATTACTACACGATAAGTATTACCTTCTTTTATTATTGATTTAATATAAATTTTAGGAATAGGAATTCCTTTTATAATTGTATCAATTAACATAATTTGAGCAGATCTTGTCCAAACCTCATTACGCTGAAAATCCGGTCTTAATTCTAATCTATTATTTTTATCCCAATCTTTAATATCTGAAATTGGATGCGAATATGATTCCCACTTCATAATTATTCTCCTTTGATTTTAAATTTTTTACTCTTCAATCACATTACTCATATTTAACAAATCCATTATCTTCATAAAACTCATAAAGAAAATCATACAGCGTGTTGACTGTATCCTTTTTCTCATGACAGTCCTTAAACCGATCATACAACAGCTCTAACCCACCTAAGGCATAAGAATTAAATAATTCCATATTCTCTGCCAACTTCTCGGGGTGCTCATCTGCCTCCGCATCGTATCTAAAAGTTCTATCTTGATAGTCTTTAAGAGAAAATCCTTCCTTTTTGTCCAAAAGCATAATAAGGCGATAAATGAAAGTTAATGACGCACGTTTTTGAGCTAATTCGCTTGGTAATATTGAAGCCAACTGTAATTTTGTTCCCGTTTCTTTTTGTGCCGTCTTGTTATTTATGAACCCTATTATAGCACTCGTAGTATAGGCTTCTCTAAAAGTCTTGAACAAACCTATTTCGTCTTTTAAGAACCTGCAGTAGTCAGCGTGTTTTCCTTTAAATTCAAACTCTTTATCAAATAACATTTTAAGATATCTCCTCTACGACTACTTCGTCCTCGTTTACTTTTTTAAGCGTGTACGTTTTATATATGTTCCCCGCTATTTCGTCGCCTACGTGTGCCCAATCCTTGTCCATAACTGCAAATACGAGCTGACTGGTTACCTTAGAAAGCTCAACTGCAATAGCCTTTGTGTGTTTAGTATCAGTATGAGAAAACGCTGCATCTAAAACCAGCGGATACTCTTCACCATATAATTCACCTTCTTGGCGCTCATTCATTATTTGCTTTGCAACCTGAACAAGTCCACCAACATATGAGAAATATTGAATAGCCTTAATTCCGCCCGTATCAGCCATAGGCGATATTGAAATGTTGTAATTGCTATCTATAGTAACCTTTCTGTTGCCAACATAAATTTTGTTAAATAAATTAGTGACTGATTCCTCCAGCATAGTTCTGATCTGTTTTTCTTTATTATCGTATTCTTGGCTAAGCCACTCATAAATCCTCTGAGCATAAGCATAGTACAATGCGTACTCTTCGTTCCTCTTTGATTGACTCATGTATCGATCATAGTTGCCAATTGCGGTATCTCTAATAGAGCTCTGCAACTGTTTATCTGCAAACTTTCTTTTCTGCTCATCCCGTAGAGTCTCTAATCTCTTCCTAAACTGTCTTAAATCTTCTTCAAATTGCTCTGTCTTAAATTCTTCTACCTTGGCTAATTCTTCTAAAGCTTCTTGCTCCTGACGCTCAAGGTCATGAATTCTTTTTATGGAGTATTGAATATCACCATAACTTTCAAGACTTTTCTTCACATAACTATTACCTGAGTATTTGTTCTGTGACATATTGTCTTGCATCTGTTTTACAAGTGTGCTGACTGATTTGGGAGGTAAAATATCGAAATACATTTCGACGTTTTTGAATGCAGCAGTTCCAGGAGTTAAATCAGTTCCGCACAAACACTTACTGCGCTTTAACAATTCTCTTATTGCAGGCGCTTCAATTCCGACAATTCCCTTATCAGACAAATCTAACTGGTTTAGCTTTTCATTTGCTCTTTCAAGCAATGGCAAAGTAAATAGATTTACAACGTTATCGTTAAAATCGTTAATGAAATTGTTATACGCTTTATTTAAAAGCTCATTTTCGCGTTTTAAATCTCTTTCTAACTGGTCACGTCTCTGCTGAAGAGCCTTTGTAGGTGCTGCTTGACGTAAAATTTTATTTATTTCATCAATTTTGTTTTCGTAGTTTTTGATTTCCGTATTGATTTCATCAAGACGGTTCTCCAGCTCCGCTATCTTTGATTCGGCTGCTGATCTTTTTTCTAATTCTTCTTTTGCTTTTACATTATCGCTGTCTACTTGCTTTTCCTCATAATAACCTAAAACGCTTCTTGAAGAAATTCCTCTGGTATTGCCACGCATATGATCTCTCATTTTCATCAGAGCGTCAATGCCAAGCAAATTACGAACTGCATTGCTTAAGCTTTTTGTTGTCAATTCGTTATCTTTTTCACCCTCGAAGAAGAAGAACGGAGCCAAGTCTTTCGGAATAATGTTATTAATCGCCTTGATTAATTCACTGGGATACTCCCCACATCTTTTAGTTTGACCCGTGGATTTTTCTACATAAGTCATTGCAAACTTAGTCCCGTTGTAGCTGTTCATTCTACCATCGGCCGATTTAATAAACTCTTGTGTTCTGCGTACGGTGTATTGTTCACCTTCGTGTTCAAACACTACTTCTACTGTGGGATACGTTTTCCCATTGGCATCTAATTCACGTGCAATAGCTCTATTATAAATCTCCGGATTAGCAAAATTATGTATGCCATAAAAACACCAAGCAAATGCCTGAATGATAGTAGACTTGCCATGAGTATTGTCGCCTAAAACAACAATAATATTTTTGCGTGAATCGCAAGCCAAATTAATCTTAACATCTCCGCGAAAGCATCTAAAGTCTTTAAACTCAATGGATTTTAGTAGCATTTCTTCGCCTCCGTCTCGATTATCTTTTTAATAGCATCAATCATTTGGCTATCTGTTTTTTCGTTGTTAGCCATATTTTGTTTTTCCAGCAAATATATTCTTTGCTCCATCCTTCTCAATTTGGTTTCGTCAACCTCATTATCGATATTATCCATTAGAATTCCTCCCTATTAAAGCTGTACATACCGTATTTATTTAAAATTTGCTCTTTCAAGCTATCTATACTGAATGGATTCCTTGCAGAGTTAGCGAAATCCATCATTCGATCAAATTCCTTTTTCAAAAGCGACATCTCACTTTTTATATCATCCGGGGAACAAAATTCAACAGTATCAAGCGGTCGTGGCAATGTAATGAAATCAAAGATTTCAGCGTACTCTTTACCATCAAACTTTCTTAAAACTCTTCCTCGTCTCTGAATATACTCTTTAGGGTTTGTACTACTTGCAAGAATAAATGCTCTCTTTATGGCAGGAATGTTTACGCCCTCGTCTAAACACTTAATTGCGGCTATTACTTGTAAATCTATTCCCTCTTTAAAAAGATCCTTAATCTCTTGTCTTGCCTTTTTATCTTCTTCTGATGTAAATTTTCTTACTTTCATCTGCAATTTTTCATAAAGTAATTGGCAGACCTTTTCAATTTGTTTTACATCATCATTGTCACTAATATCAGTTCTATCGTATTTGGTTGCCCCACAATAAACTAACATGTGATTATCATTGCGATAAGGTTCAATAACCTCCAATAATTTAGCAATTTTATTGTGAGCACCAGCAACAATCCTTGCCCTTCTTAATAGTAGCAACTCTACAGCAGGATTTTTTTCACAATTCTCTGGACTGCCTCCACCAAGTTTTACGATTCGCCTCGTTATAACCTTATACTCATCTAATTCTTCCGGCGTTAGATATACCGGTATAGGGTAATAATAGTAACTGGTCAAGAAACCTTGTTTTATTGCGTCTTCTAAAGTGAATGTAATGCATTTTTCACCAAAGAATGACTTGATTCGATTAGTCCCCTCTTCATCTCTATACCGTTCAATGGTAGCCGATAAAGCCAATCTGAATCTGCTATGTTCAGGCATCATCGCACTCAATTTGGTGGCACCAAAATTATGAGCTTCGTCAACTATGAAACATAAATTCTTTTTAATCTTATTAATGTATTTTTGGAAATCATCTGTCTCAAACGTTGCATTAGTCACTACAACACAGAAATTCTTTACAGCCCCGGAACGATATGCATTTATTGCGTCTGAAAACAATTCCCGCCAATTGTAGTTTGAATATGCAATAATTGGATCCACATTGAATTGTTCAATATCCTCTACCCACTGCTCTACTAAGTGCTGATATGGACATACGATTATAACAGCCAATGAGGAAAAATCTTTTGATAACTTTGATAATGCTCCTAATGCGGTAAAGGTTTTGCCCGTTCCCGTTGCCATATCAAAAATACCTTTATAGTCTTGGGCTACCCAAGTATTGATTGCGTCTTCTTGATACGGATGGAGTTTAACATTTTTAGGAATTTTAAAGAATCCCTTTTCTTCCTTAATTGTCGGTTCTTCAAAATCAGTTTGTAATATTTCCTGTGTTGGAGATACTTTATATGTATTTAGACGTTCAATAGCGACCTTAGGAAATTCTATTACTTCCATTGCCGTATCTAAATTGTCCCACAAGTTGTCAAAGGCATACTCTTTTATTGAAACTCTCTCAGCGTCTTCTTCGCGCCAACTGCAATAAACATCTATGGACTCATAATTATGTAGCAAACCGGAATATGTCTCATTCATTGATCCCGTAAAGGCTATCTTGTTACCTTCGCTATCTGTTACGATTCCTATTTTTTCATGGAATATGCCTGCAGAGATTGCATCAACTTTGAACGCAACCTTTATATCCATTGTTCCATCAGCAATTAGATTTGCCAATAGATTTAATTTGCGTTTTTCGACTTGCGTTTGAGGCGCAGTAAAATTACGGAGCAAGGCTCTTTCAATTATTTCTTCACGCTTCTGATAACCGAGCTGTATGGATTTTATATCATCGTCTGTTAAATGAGGTGAAACAATAAGTTCAATCTTACCACCGTTTTTCACAAGCTGATTTAATCCGATAGCCATTTCATATAATGCGGCCGAATTGAAAAATCCTACTGCACGTTTATATACTATGGTCTCCGTCAATATAGGGATATAAAAGTCATGGATTATATCGCATTTTAAATTCCTATATTCTTTCTGAATCGTTAAACTACTTAAACCCATTATTTCTTCCTCATTAAATACTTAACGCAATATCGTCTAAAGTCTTCTGCAGCGAAATAAAATCCTGCTCATCAGTAAAACAACTTATACTAAACCGAATTGTGCCTTCGGGAAAAGTATTAAGATACTTGTGTGCTTCTGGTGCACAATGCAAACCAGTCCTTACAGCTATGCCACGCTCTGCCAGCACTATTCCAAACTCATCCGAAGTAAATCCTCTTGCCTGACATGATATAATACTGCTGCTGTTAGGATAAGGACTTATTATCTTCATGAAATCATAATTTTTTAAAATGTTGTACAATATATCGAGATTTTTTCGTTCTGCATCTTGAATGTAACTTTTATTTTTTAAGATCCAATCTAACGAATAATTTAACCCAGCTATCGCCATCAGATTCATTGTTCCAGCCTCGAATCTTTCAGGAACATTTTTAGGCATTTCGCTGTTTGCGGAGTCAATGCCTGTCCCCCCTTTAATAAATGAATTCAAAGCTGTGTTTTTATTGCAGATGAATCCTCCTATCCCGGTAGGTCCAAGTAAAGTTTTATGACCAGCAAACACAAAAAAATCTATATTTGTTAAATCGCATTCAAGTACCGAACATGACTGAGCTCCATCCACTACTGTAACAGCATTAAATCTTTTAGCGAGTAATGCTATTCTCTCGACTGGAGCTATAGCACCAAAAACATTGCTAACATGAGATACTATTACAACTTTAGGCTTGTCCTTTATGAAATCTAACTCCATTTGTTTAAGGTCAAAAGAAAACTTATCTTCATTACTCATAGGCAAAAATTTTATCTTAATGCCTACTGTTTTCTCTAAATCATACAAAGGCCGTAAAATGGCGTTGTGTTCAAAGTTCGATATGTAAATAACGTCATCCTTTATAAAGTTGGCTCCATAAAGAATCGTATTGAGAGCAACTGTGGCTGAGGGCATAAATGCGACTGTTTTAGTAGCCGGGGCTCTCATCATATCCAACAGCTTTTTTCGTGTTTCAAACAAAACAGCAGATCCGCGTTTGGACGATTCATACCCACCACGTCCTATATTAGCACCGTACTGCTTCATATAATCAGCTATGAATTCATACATGCCGATGGGTTTTTTATATGAAGTTGCTGCGTTGTCGAAATACCCTTCCATTATATTAATTCCTTTAAAATCCTAAATAAAATCTGTCTCTTTTCGTCACTGGAAATTGATTCACCATATTCTTCAATAGCAGAAGTTAAATCATTATATAAGAATTGCCCTTCTTGCGAGTTTTCTGTTGCATTAAACTGCCTAGTAACGAAATTCCCGTTCTCATCAGCATACACGATTTTATAGCTTCCGGCTGCCGTAGTGGCCGTTTCTGCACCAGCATTATACGCCAATATGTCATTGCGAACTGATCGCACCCCCTCAATAAAACAGTTCATTATTTCGTCATTGAAATCCCCCATGCGAAGATTAAATAACGCACGTGCTATAGACTCAATAAGCTTAAATTCATCATTATTAGGGTGCTTTGCTATGTCCAGGAACATTCCTATCTTTCCGCTAAATAGATGCTCCTTCGTAATATCTTTTAAATCATCGTAGAAATTTGCTATAACTGAAGTTAAACTTTCATCAGTTTTAGCCTCAAAGATAGCTTTAATTTCGTTAATGAATTTACTATGAAGATTTGGATATGTATTACTTATTTGGTGATAGGCATTCCGTACTCCGGCAAGCGCATTTGCCAATGTGTCTGCGCCAAAAATATCAGGTAACTGTTTGAATAAGAATTCATGAGCGTTAATTTCAGAATTACTCAATGCATTACGGAACCGTAAATTGCAACTTTCTGCCGGCGTAATTAAGCCATCTTTATTGCAGACGAGCTTAGTGGAAACTTCAAATTTTGTTAGTTGAAGATACCACCTGCGCATAGCTTTCACAAGATAAGTAAATATACCACTCGCTCTATCTGATGTATTTATAAATTGTGAAAAAATACTTTCTAATCCTGAAACGTAGGAATCTTTATCGTCATCCCACTGTTCAAGCACAACTTTAAAATCTTGCGGAGAAAATTCAATATCATTTAATATTGCAACAGAAGGCGCATATTCACGATCTTTTCTTTTTATTATTAAGTGCTCTTTGTATTGAACAAATGCTATTGCCAAAAATATCAGTATTGTGCCTTTTTTTAATCCATATCCGAATTCCGGCTTAATTAAGGTATTGTAGAGATCCCCTAAATTTAAATTTACATTTTGTGATGAATCAGTTATGTGGGCGCGTATTACTTGTAATACTTCACGGAAACGTTCGTCTGCGCAATTGTAATCCAATTGAGCATCTTCATTATTTATAAGGATTCCCGGAGTCAACAACATGCTTCGCATTATATTCAATTCGGGACCATTCCCTTGAAGTCCTAGATCCTTTTTTATTGTTTCCGACAATAACGCTGTCAGTATCTTATTCCTTGCGTTTTTTATGGCACCACTCAACTCATTCCTGTTTATTAAATCATTTACTATTTTAGGAGTACGATAAAATACTTCTGCAGTGATTTCTGATAGTAATTGAGGCAAATGAGCTTTTCTTACTATATATCGTTCTTGTGTCTGATAGTAAACTCTTGATAGGTGCTTCGAAAATCTAAAATAAGTATTTTCTATAAAGGCATTTAATACATTATACCTATCCTCTAAAAGGTAGGTCAGCTCATCAACCAATTCAACTTCTTTACCGGAATATTGCTCAATTAAATTTTGTATTGCTTTAAACTCCCATACCAAATTGAAATAAGTATATGTTTCATTGGGAAGTACAAATATAGCTCTTTGATTTTCATTGGCTAGAATTTCATTTCTTGCCGTCTGCAGTTCTTGTTCATTGCTTACTAGAACAGCAAAAACGATGCCATCAGCAGATGTATTTAATTCCAGACCTTGTCTATTAATAAATTGTAAATCATCACTATATACAAACCGGAATTCGTAATAGCGAACAATTTCATTCTCATCGTTGTACTGTACAGGATAGAGATATTTAACTGTTATTAACTCATTGAGAATGTCCTTCGGGTTAACGTCTTTCTCTATTCTATACTTCTCTTGTTGTATTATTTCTAAAGCATTGTGGCTACTGCCTGCCGTAATGCGTACATGAGGCTTATACAACAATTCTATAAGCAAGTGACAATTTTTTAAAACCTGTTTTGCCGATTCTATTTCAGCCCACGTGTAGTGAGTAGCATAAATATCGCAAATAATATCCCAACTCGGAGGAAGCGTTTCAAAATCGTTTACACAGTAAATAAGAATTATAGTTTTGACAATTTTCTCCGCCAATAAATTATCAAACTCTTTTAATTTAGAGAGAGCCGATGTTGCAATTTGCCACTGTTGCTTAATATTGCTACCGTACGGTTCACCTTTAAAAAGAGTTTCAAAATAGTCATATATATAGTCAGGTTCAATTAATGGAAATTCCGAATCATCTGTACGCAAAAAATACGGAACTGACGAACGCTCCGTCGAAGATAAGAAAGTAAATATTGTACGTTCATTTTGAGCAACTAATTCCGAAATTTTAGGCAACAATAACAGAGTATATGGATGCAACGGATAGCATTTTTCCGCCAAATCGCCATGCTGATTTATGCCGCTAAATGCGTGATCTTTTCTAACAATTTCTTTTAATCTATCGAATGATTTGCTATGCTCAACTAAAAACTTAGAATATAGTTCCTCGTCTCTAGCTAGGACCGTCGCCACCATATCAAATAATTCAGTCTCATTATTTTCAATGGTTATTGCCTTGAATCGTTTTGATACAGCTTTCCATGCATCAACCTTGATTTTTGAAAGGCGACCAATATAATTATCAATACCTTTATGCGAAATGAGCATAATATGTAATTGATTGGCACCACTGCGATTGCACTTTTCGGCAAAATCTTGGACAATTTTTATATCCATTGCTGATGATTTTTCGACGCTTCCTTCAAGAAACTTGCCAAATTCATCATAAACAACGAATATCCCGTTGTATCCAAGCGGTTTAATTGCTTCTATAACGCTTTCATAAACAGCAATTACATCTGAACCTGCTAACGGATTAAATTCACTTCCTGATGTCAGAGCCGGATATACTTTTACAAATAAATCGTAGTAGCTTTGATTATAATCTTTTAATTGATTTATAAAGGATGTTCCAGATTCTCCTACTTTGCGCTCAAAAAGGGAATAAGTTTCTTGGAAATCTCTTTTCCAAGAAGTTATTTTATCCACGGCAACATCAAAAAAGGTTGTCGGCATAATATCTTTCAAGCCAGCTTGACTTAAGGCCGAGCTCAAACTTTGAAGCAGCGTGGATTTAATATCCATGCTATTCGCATTAACAATAACCGGCAATAATCTCTTCTTCGATTTAAGGTATTCTTTTATGTTTTGTGCAAGATTAGGATTTACTGTTTCTGCTTTTTTAATTGCTGTCTTGAATAATGAAGCATCTCGTCCAGCTAAAAGCGCTAGCGAATATAAAATAAGATGTGACTTACCCTTACCATATGACCCAGTTAAAATTCGTGCTCTGTCGGTAGATTTGTTTTCTGTACTAGCCAATAAGTCTTCAATAATTTGTAATGAACTGCACGAAGGGATATAGCTTTTAATTTTTTTATCGTCGTAAATATCGTAAGCTATATTTACTGAATATTGAAAACCTTCAATAGGTTTTATCATTTTATACAAACCGTTCATTCTTCAAGCTCTCCGTTAATCGTCTTATAGTATAACACTAAAGACTCGTTAAAACTCAATCTGTGGTTTATTCTAATGACATCTAATCCTGCCGTTCGACTTAAAGTTAGGAGGTCCATTTTACTTAACTGTTCTAAATAAAAGAAACAAGTCGCACGATCAAAATTAAATATCTTAGCTACGCTGCCTTCCTTGTTCATTATATCTGAAATTAAGATTTCGTCATTCTTAGACCAATCGCAAATAGCACCCAATACTATCAGGGGATGCAGAGAATCCCTATCAGGTACACATTTTTTATAATCTTTATTTTTTTGAGTCAGCTCAATAAGATGCAATTCCGTTAATGGACAAACCATTGTGTTTTCCGGGGTTATATTATTTTCTTTAGAGTAATAAGTCTTTACTATACAGTCAAACTCATCTTCTAACATTTTTGCAGAACACGAAGAATCTAATTCTGTGCGTAAATATTCTCCGAGTTCTTTCACAAATAAGGCTTTATCGCAAGAATTTAATTTGAAAACATTAAAAAACCAGTACCAAGCAGTTGCTTGATCCTTATTTTTTGCGAGCATATAATGCACCGCCCAATTGGTACCGTCTTCCTCATAGTATCTATCATATTGGTCTATTATTTTTCCAAAATCAGTAAGCCGTTGAACACGCAAATTTCCATCATTAACTTCTTCCATTATGCCAACAGCATTCATCCAATACCGCAAGGATTTTACCATGTTTGCACCAACTCCAAGAATATCGCAAGGATTTAGTTCTTTATCAGTAAAAAGCCTCGGGTGTGTAACAATGTTTTTAACACCTTTATGTAACCAACCTTTTCGGATACAAAATGTTTCATGCGCTCTAATTCTCATAATTGTTCCTCTTTTGATTTCAAGAATCGATCCATTAAGCAGCCACCATCAAGATATTTTGCCGTTACACACTTCTTGCAATGTTTACATTTTTTATCATCAATCTTATACACGCCTAAATTAATAGAAATTGCACCAAAGGGGCAAACCGATTCACATTTTAGACACTTTCTGCAAGCATTGTATTTTCTTATTTGATAAGATACCATTCTTTGCAAATTGTCATGGAAATCCACATTCATTGTCCTGATTTTTACAGCGTAATCATAGTCTGATTGCCTGAAAGGTTGTATTGATAAAATAGGTACATTGGTAGCAAGATCAAGTACGACAACTTCATGTAATAATTTTCGTCCCAAATCATGGCTTACTCGACCAAATGGAATAAATAAATTATAGAAATCTTCACTAATTGCTTTATTTAGTTTATATATTTTTGCGTGATCCTCTGCAGTACAGTTTGTATACCGTATTTTAACATCTTCGGCTGCAGCAAGACCGTTGCCACCCTGACGTGCCTTCCATTTACCATCATCGACATACACTTCAGGATCAGGTTTACCTATTTGTTTTGCAAAGCTAATTAAATAATTTCTCCATTTCTCAGATTGCTCTGGCATATATATTTTCGCAAGAAGCTGAGAACGAGTATTATTATTAGGACAGCACCAGCATCCTACTCTGTCGTAACCTAAACGATATGCATCATTAAAATCCACATCCTCGCCTAGGATGTAGAGCCATACCTCTAAATCTGTCCAATAGAAGATTGGCGCCGCAACCGTTTGCTTTTGTATTTTTACTTCAGCAGAGTTCGCAACCCTATCATATTTACTTCTGCTAACAGATTCATGCTTTCTTATTCCGTAGAAAGTTAATATTTTAGCGTCTTTAAAAACAGAATTAAGAATACGGGTTATGGGTCCTGTCTTAAACATTGTACAGCACCAACGCATCATTCGTGCCGGCGGACCGATTTGGTCACATACTGAATAAAAATCCTGTTCTTTATTTTTTGCCTTTTTAATTATAGCAAGTGGATTATGCTTCCTGTAGCGTTCTACATAATCGTATGTGATTGGAAACTCAAGTGTCGTGTCTCCAAATATGTGTACAATTTTAGGATTAGATAATGCACGAACTGCAATATCCGCAACTACAGTAGAATCTTTTCCTCCAGAAAACGAAATCACCAACTGATGATTAGGAAAGTTTTTAACTTGCTGTTGAACAAAAGAAAACGCTTCCTCCTTTATTGCATCAAGTCTCTCTCTATTGCATCTCACAAATCTACCGATATTATCATCAAATTCGTCGTATGTATTTTTATCCCGATATTCACGTAACTGGCCTGATAATTTTTCAGCATCCAATTTTTTTAATCGTTCGATAGATAAGTTAGTCGGTTTACCATCGATATAGTAACGGCTATCTGCAGCCCAAACCGATGCGGATTTATAGGCTAATGGTTTACCTTCAATAAGCTCAAGAAGCAAACGTTCTTCAGGAAAAACAGGACGCAAATCTTTAGCCAAATATTTAATTTTTTCTCCGCAACACGGGCATACAAGCGGATGATTATCCGACAGTTCCCTAATAACAGGAACACGGCAAGAACTACACCAATAGATCTCTATCGGCGTCTCCTGCTGTGTTTTACTTCCGCATACTTCACAGGTATCTGAATATGTAGTTTTATTGCAATTTGTACACCACATATTAATAACTTCTTATCTTAGGTATTATAACACATTAATATTGACATATATTGTCATAATTAAAAATTATTTTTTAGATAATTAAATAATTCATTTTTTGTCTAATTTGCCATTAGAAATTATAACAAAAATTTATATAAAAGTCAATTATGTTGCTCATATCAATTCGCCTTTATGGTTATCTGTCACGACCTAATACTTCTTAAACCACTCATTCACTTTATCCCAAACGCTTTTTCTACAGCTGACAACTTAAGTATTTTAAAAGTGACTGCGGTGCCGAGATAACATCTAAGCAAAGTGAGCTGGTGATTATAACAAACTATTTCAACATTTTTTTGTCCATCGTCAAGAGCCAACTTTAACCGCTTGAGTCTTGCTAAATCGCCGTCCAAAAATGAATATACGAATTTGCCCTCAATCAAAGCGTCATACTCAAACGTACCTCTATCGTAAGAGCGGTCTTCAGGGTCAAACAAAGCATCCAAAATCTTTTCCTTCCAGTTTTGCACTGTCAATATTTTAAGTTGTCGCTTCCCCAGTTCATTAAGCGGTATAAAATAGATGTGCTGATAATTATCGTCAAACCGAAGATCAAGCCTGCGCTTTCGACGGCTCAAATTCAACGTCTCAAGTGCTACACCGTCAGTCTTGCCAAAAAGAATAGCGGAAGTTACATCGCTATTATTATAATTAAAAGCTTTTGTTTTGGAATTTGCCCGTACAATTTGAGTTGTAAACCACTTCGCTTTACCCTCGCCGTTGCCGTACCATATGATAGGTGCATTCCGGGTATTGTAAACAGCGTAACCCACATTGCCCAGGTACATTAACCCAATTACCCTTGAAAACATAACCCTTTTCATTCCTTCTTCATCAACTAGTTTTAGTACCTTAGAGGAATAGAAAACCGGGTAGTTGGATAATGCGCCCCAATTCTGTTCAGACTTTAACTGAGGCAACTTGTAAGGGCGGAATTCAATGCCTGCACCCATACACATTGCAGCAACTTCCGCAATTCTGAAATTGCGCTCTTTGTGTTTTACATCTCCGGGGAAATTGTAACCTCTGAACGCCCACTTGTAATACTCGTCTGCACCTATCCATTTGAGTATAGGAATTGCCCCCTTATACAGTTTGATTGACTTCATAGCTCCTTTGCCTGAAAGCAACAGCAGCTTTGCCTCTATCTCGGCAAAGGAGCTACGGATTTTATCGGATTGAGTGAGTTTTTTAACAAGAGCCTTTACTACTCTCTCCTTCCCGACAAGATAAAGCGATGATGTCGGGAATTCACCGGTTATGGACAGTAAGTCCAAAAGCTTGTACGTAAGATTGTTTTGTTCGAAATGCAGCATATTAACACCTCCTGAATTTACGACATCATGACTGCACTAGTTGTCGTAATTTTTTAATGAAAAAGCCCGAAAATGGGCTCTCTATAGAGCGCATTTTCGGGCGACTCAAAACATATGTAAAAAATTTTTATGCTTTTTTGCTCATTTTTACATATCTTTTTCCTGATAGCTACGGTTTGAAATCACCGAGTTCTATACCTTCATCGGGCATTTTCTTCTTTATTGCAAGAAAATCTTCAAACTCACTTTGCGGAACCACATAGACTTCGGTTCTGTCGGCTGTACCTGCCGCACTGCAATAGTAATGCTCGCTTATAGAGGGCCCGTCGTCGGGCATGACGTACAGAGCGACGATATCCGAAACAATATTTATCTCTATATTGTCATGGTCACGGCGCAGACGTTCGGGGCGATTTGCATTGTAGACGTGCCTGTAAATTAGAACACAATCAGTGAACCGCTTATGAGGCTTATACATAAAATATCTATTCATTGCAGGATACAAAAAGCCACGTATGTAATTGAGTCCGCCATGCTCCTTTCTCGGAAGCAGCGCAGGAATCCTTATCGAAAACCAACCCTGCTTTGTATAACCGATTTCTACTGGAACCTCCTGCATTATGATCTCCTCCACGTCTACGCAGGCACTCGGGCGCCCGGTGTAGCACGGCATAGCCCGAGTTAAAAGAACTATTTTCTCGGCAATCTCTTCCAACTTTAGTGAGTAAGGATAAACAGTTTCACAGTTTTCTCTTTCGCAAAGCGCCACTATATAATCTAACTCTTTTCTGAATGCCTTATCCAATTTGTCAACCTTTGTAAGTACCTGATAAAATTCATTTTCTTTGTTCATAAGCCGAACCTCCTTTATAAAATTTTTGGAAATAAAAAACCGCCAAAATTCAAAGCTTTTCCGCTCTGAACCCGACGGTTTCTATTTTTCCACGATATCAGTTTAACATATTTTCATTTACGCTGCATACTCATTTTTGTGCCAACTTTTTGCCAGTTTTATGCCATAAATTTAAATAAACAATAATTTTAAAATGCTGTTATCTGTTAACTTCTAAAACAATTTTATTAGTTTTGTTATTCGCTGATATACAGTTACTTTATAAAGTCGTCTTGATCCTAAATAATTTAAAATACTATTATCTATCTCCCCCGAATTAATTTTTTCTTCCTTTTGATCTTTTAATGTGCTTAATTTCGGCTCAATGATCTTTAACAATGTAAACAAATCTTTCTTATCTAAATCCAAATCATTTAGCTTTAATACCTTTAGCTTTTCGTCCTTAGTAAAGGATTCATTTTTGATTATAACTTCTAATAATGCTTTTTCACAATGTCCAATCGAATCAGATATTAAAGTATCCTTAACTTTAACCTGTGCTTCTTGTGATTCGGGTCTATAATGCGAAGATTTGAGTATTTTTTTTGCTGACTCAATAGGTAATTCATTATCTAAAAATATGCTCTCAATTGTCTTATTTGTAAAAGTTGTTGTGTTTATTAAATCTACCAGATTGTTGTTTTGAATTAACATTTGAACAACTGCTAGTGGTTTGTTTACGGAACTTTTAAGATTGCTTTCATTTGCTGGAATTTTTCTATTTTTTACCAAAATCGAACAAATTAAATCTTTTGTAATATCCGAAATTTTTATTTCAATATTGAATGCTTTTGAGAATTCTGAAAAACCTTCAAGTGATGTATATACGACATCGTTACATAGCATTAAAATTATAGTTTTTTCATCCACACTCTGACCAGCCAGACAATGTGCGTTTCTATTAATATAATCTAAAATGTCGGTTAGTGTTATTAAGCCACTCTTTTTAGCACTAACAATATTACTCCAATCAACTGCGATTTTATCTTCATCAAACAAGTATTTCAATATATCTTTATCTATGTTTTTATAAAAATTATAGGTCGTATCTTGTTGATCAATAAACTTTTTGGATAATTCTAATGATAGCTTACCACTATTTAAAACCAATTCTAAGGTTTCTTGCGATTCTTTATATT
This sequence comes from Clostridiales bacterium, assembly GCA_022508265.1. Taxonomy (GTDB): domain Bacteria; phylum Bacillota; class Clostridia; order Christensenellales; family Borkfalkiaceae; genus Coproplasma. The sequence continues at coordinate 54,937 of JAFLVP010000001.1, read as the reverse complement.
TTTGTTCGCTCTTTAATATTTCTTCTACTAATAGTTCCAGATTATCGTAAATATACTCAATTATCGAAGCCTCGTTAATCTTATAAATAGTTGTAATTATCGCTGCTTTGAACTCATCTTTATTAACTGATTTTAAAGAACATGCAATAAACTCTAAATTATTGTTATTTATTTCATAAAGATTATTCGCAATACAAAATTGTGCAACATCATAATAATCAATGCCACAATTTAAATTCTTAAATTTTAAATTTAATTCCAAAGCGACTTCTTGGAGCAGCTTTTTATCTATTAATCCTATCTTATCTATTATATTTTTATGGCAACACAAATAATTTGCTAAAATTCCATTACTGTTTTGTCCTATTATTTGTTCGAATCTTAGATTTTTAAATAAGCATTTTACATAATACTCTTTCTTCTCATCACTAATTTCGTTACTCTGCAAAATGATTGCAGTAAATTTATCATTATTGAGCACAATTTTTTTAATGAATAAATCTACATCTCGCCCATCATTTAAATAATTTTTAATAAAACTTTGTATCGACGAATCTAAAGAACATAAATAATCAACAAGGTGTTTTTTCTTTATTAAAAACTCCGCTTTATCCTTATTATAATTAAGCAGGCATTCTATCAAATCATAATTTAGAATATATTTATCCGAAAATCTTTCCGATCGAATTTCCCGTATAACATTAATTGGATTATCCAATTTCTTTCCTAATTCAACATTACGTTTTGCTAAAACATTTCGTACGAATTCACTATCGCTGGATGATAATAACTCCTGATCAGCATGTGCAATAAATTCTTTATAATCTTCAGAAATATATCCATTAACTAATAAGAAATTAATCAAATCATCTTTAATAAAGTCTTCATGTAAATTAAGGAATTCACGCATAGAAAAATTGATTAATTCCTTAATTTGTGATCTTTTAGTGTCAATGCTAGTAATAATCTTATTTAAGTTTTGTTCTGCCTTATCTAAAACTGCTCTTTCTAAATTTTCTAAAGTATCACCAAGTTTTTCTTCTAATACTTTTATTCTACAATGATAACTATAATAAGCATCACATGACAATCCACCAGTGACATTTTTAAAAGTAGTTAAATTTTTTACATTCTGATAACTAACATTGCCATAGGTAGATTCGTTATTGTCAATAATCATGCCCTTAATTAAACTTTTTAGATTTTCAAATGAATTTAATGATATATTTTTAGCTATGTCCTTTCTTTCTTCTAATGCTCTTATTTCTCCTCTTAATTTTTCTATATCATTTTTAATAATATTGGTTTTTTCAATAAAATAACCAGCTAAAATGCCTTCTTCAAATTGAAGCTTAGCGAAGTCTGCTGGACGCAAATTTTTATATAAAACTAGTGAAAATAGCTTTATATTTTTATCTTCTTGGGGGAAATTTTTTAATTTAAGTATTTTATAATATGTAATATAATCATTAATAATATTTTTTAGTATTCTCATTTCATTAATAAAATGAGAAACCTCGTACACATAGGATTCCGGTAACCACATTTCTTTTGAGCATAGTTTTTTGATTTCATCGTCAAGAATTTTTCTTGCATTTGTAAAACTTAATACAGGGACTAAAGATATTATATAATCAAAAAACTTTGCCCTATCGTTTTCAGTTTTGAATAAATCATCTTTTACAGCATAGATAAAGGTTACTTTTTGCTTAACTATTTCACTATTGTTAATTAAAAAATTTATTTCTCTTAGTTTCGCAAATAAATTTGTATTATTAAATCTATCTAAATCTTCTATGATCACTACCTTAACTTTAGTTTTTTTAAAATAATATATCAATTCATCAATAAAAGTATTTAGTATGGATACATTATCATTCCCACACAACTCAGTTTCTATATCTTTAATAGATATTTTATTTAATCTGCGGCTATATAAAAGTAAAAACAGTAAACACAAAATACTTAATGCCGCCGCACCAAAAAAGTAATAAAAATTTTGCCCTTCTGAATAAGGCAATAATTTTAGGCATTCTAATGCGCCACAACAAACTAATGCTATTGTAGCAGTCATCATAAACGCTATTAAAAGCGAAAGCCACCAATGTCTATTATCAATCCTATCAAGTCGTGAATGTGGTAATTTTGATTTCTTTACTTTATAAATAAACTGTTGAAGAATACTTCTTTCTACGCTACACTGGATATCTTTAACATGCTTTTCATCTACAGGTTCTTTACTATCAATATCATCAGATGAAGAATTGAAATTAGCTAAGGAAATGGTAGTTATTTTTTTCTTATTATAAAAATTATATTTTGTATCTTTATAAGTTTTAATTAGGCTGCTTTTCCCTGCGCCATAAGGGGCTATAATACCAATATTAAATACTTCAGAAGCTTGCACTTGATTGTGCAATATTTCTACATAATCACCATAATTTTTTTTATCACATATAGGTGAGGATGATACTAATTTTAACCTCTGCCCTTGTATGTTTTTTTCTCCCATTTTCGTTTTTCCTATCATATAATTTGTCTAATAATATTATAATACCAAATTTTTCCAATTAAACATTATAAACTTACTTTAAAAAGGTGCAACACCCTGTTGCACCTTTTTAAACTTTTAAATGTATTTTTATTAATTATTAATACAATCTTCAATTTCTTTTAACATATCAAAATCAACTTCATTTTGATCATTTATCAAATATGGGATTTCAAGCACATCTCCATCTGCATTATAAAATGCTTTGTGATTGCCTCGTTTTAATATATTTATTATTATTGCCTTCTCTCCTTTGGTGCGATTTAATTTTCGCTTAATTTTATCAATTTGCTCTTTGGGTTTAGATTTATATAAATTCCAATGTTTAAAATCAATATAAATATTTTTAATTTTAAAATCAAAGAGCTCATATAAAGTATAATCTTCTATTTCTTCAACATCATCATCCAAGTATTCATTTAGGATGCACTTGCCGGCAACTTCTCCCAATGCACCTTTATATATTTGATTATACAAAGATGGTGTCATTATATAATTTCCTTTTTCCCACTTTATTGCATACCCATTTTTACTGAACATATCTCTAACACAATATACTTCAAGAATTCGAGATAAGCCACAATCATGCTGCGATACCTGCAACATATCTTCATACGTATTTAATTTAAGATCTATCATTCTAAATTGCTTGCCTACTTGATAAGAAAAACCTGAAATCGCTACACCAAACTCATAATACAAACTTGCATATTTATCCTCAACATTTTTCACTGTAGGATTACGTAAAACATAGTCACGTAATTCCTGCCATTCTCTAACTTTCGTTTTGGAACTTCTTAAAGTACAAGAATTGTTATTAATAAACCAATGTGCATTATAATTTTGTTTTGCATACTCTTCCACAGTAAATTGCCGTTCATTTTCAATTTTAGCATTTAACAACGCTAAAAATTCGCTATTATATATTCCAGACAATAATTTCTTTTTCACTTTCTGAAGCCGTTCAATTACCTCAATATCAGAAAATATATAAATGCTTTTGTTTTTATTTTTGCAACGACAAATACGTCCTATAGCCTGAATTATATATTGCGCTGTATGAAGATACAAATCAGAATTCTTGTTATTAAGTGGCGTATTATCATTAAAAAACCATTTTTTAAATCCAATCAAGACATTTTGTCTGTAATTACCGGACGTCAATTTATCATTTAGGAATAATATTTGTTGCTGATATAAATACCTCAACAAATCTGCATTTTTATTATCGGAATCATATCTGTATAACTGAGTTAAATTTGTTGGCGTAAGAAGATATATTCCCTCAAAATCTTTCTGCAACCAATCTTCATCTTGGATGAATACTTTGTCAAAATCAGTTTGTGGTATGTCATACTGAATGTTCTTCCCTGAGCCTATTGTTTGATACGTAGTTATAATAAAACATTTATTGCCGCAACTCAATTTATGATAAACCATGGTCATATCGTCATCATAGTTGTTGCTACTAATGGTAAAAATGTTTAACGGCTCGAAATCTAAAGATACAGCTACATCGGCAAACATCTGCTCTAAATATTTTAAGTTTAATTCACTATCATAATCTTTAGGCAGCTTATTTAAGAAACACACAAACGACTTTATATCTTTTTTGCCGACTTCTGCATACACCGTAGCCAGTTTCGTTAGAATCAAAAAATAATAATCTGAAGTAATCTTATTGTCAAGATCATTTAAATACTTTTCTAACATCTCGCCCATGAAAAGTTTTTTCAATAGAGCTGTGGCTTTTTCCTTATCAGAAAAACAATTTAAGTCATCAATTAAATCAACATTTATATTAATATCTTCGTAAATAGTCTGAGTTTTTTTAAAATCACTCGCTATTTTATTTTTATCGTCATCTGAAATATGTATAAAACTATCTTGCAAAACAGATTCAATATAATTTAAATCGTAATTCCCAATTACAGTTTTAATACAGGCTGTTGCAGAAACTCCTATCAGCCGGGCCGACTGTGCTATTAAAATTACCAGATTTTCTGGAGTAGTTGCAAAGTTAAAAGGTCTCGCTATTGACTGCAAACTATGATACTCACTATCTTCTATTTCGGTAAATTTAAATCCCTTCCTCGTAAATCTTTCATCATAATTAACTTTATAAGTACCATCGGTTAATATTGTAAACAGATAATCTCTGTTTTCGCCATTAAGATTGAAGGCAGCAAGAATAGTCATAAGTGCATCGGCAAATGAATACTTATGTTGATTACCTGTTTTAGTTGTGTTTTTGAAATTTAAATAATTCAGGCTTAAAAATTCAACACCGCGAGCAAAAAATGTTATGCAGGAATAAATATCATATAACATTGTTCCCAATCGATTTTGTTCAATAGGTTTCCGCTTTTCTGCCGTTAATGCATTAGTCTTACTCTCTTTTTCATCTAACATTACCTTTAAATACTTTTTTTGATGGTCATCTAAAACTGTAATATAATTACCATCATCAAATAAAAAAGACCTGTTATCTTCAGAATTAAACCCTTTGCTTTTTAACAAATATTTAATATTGTACTTTTTATAAACATCTTTAAATTTTTCTTTATTGAGCTCCAATATTTCTTCTGATGAATAATGCCTAATTTCTTCTTCTGAATCTGATTCAAACTCAGGATCCGATTCAGCCTCTCTTAACAAATCTTTTGGGAAAGTTTGACCCTGTAATACATAATGAATATTTACAAAAAGACTGATTATATCAATATTAATTTTTAAACTATTCTCTATAATTTGATTTAAAACAATTTTTTTAGATGAATCAAATTCATCAATAAAGACTACCGAGTTTTTTAAAATCTTATCATCATAAATATAAAAAGGCATACGATAGAAAAGATTTATCGGCAGAAAAAATTTTTTTGTGGTCATAAAAACTACTTTCTTCTTTTCAAGCTCACATATTGGATAGAGTTTTCTAAACCACTCATTGTTCTTAATGAACTTTTTCTTTTGTACAAGAGAATTATTATAAAAATGATTTCTAACTATTAGTTGTCTAAATTCAGGTTCAGTTATTGCGGCAATTTTTTTACTGATGCTATCTATACTCTTTAACTTTTTTTCAATCGATTTCCCTTCAGATAATAATTCATTTTTTTCTTGCATTAAATCTTGCAGTACATCTATATCTGCTTTCAATGCTTTATATTCTTTGCTGTTTTTTATTGCGGAATCGGTTATATGAACATCTTTCCAGTGTTCAATTACCCCTTCATCATAAGCTTTTATCCAAACACAATCTTGTTTCTCATCATCCGATAATTGTGACCACAATTTTTCTATAGGAAGATTGGTTTTTAAATTGGTCACAAAAAACATTCTTTCTATATCGGTAAAATTATGGCCTTTAAGGTATGACTTCAGTATATTTAAAACCGCAGTGGTCTTCCCAAATCCGGTCGGTGAATCTAATAAAAATATACCATTATCATGATTTACAATAAATTTTTCTAAAGTATCTCTCACTTTTTGCCTCATATAAAATCTTATATTGATTATAGCAATAAAACTCTTTTATTCTGAAAGTAACAATGGTCGACTTTACCTCCTCGTCTTCTATCACGATACAGTTGACTTGTTTGCTATTATTTGTACATGCATCGAGTGCCATTATGCCGTTGCTGTAATAAGGTGAAAATCTGCATCCTTACCGAACTCTATACCTTTGCCTTCATAGTTTGCGTGTCCGAAAGATGCGTACCAATGTTAAGTTTCTTCAAGTTTCGTTAGTATGCATTTTTTGCCCTAACAATCATACTTTTAATTCTTTAATGTGCTGATAGGAACGACATACACGCTGTCGGGATGGCAGTAAGCGTAATCACCTGTTCCTTCGCCATGCCCGTTGGCTTATAGATAACGCTCATAATTTGACCCCATTAAATCTCTTCGATTACTGATCACAAAAACATTGCCATGTATAGCGGTAAAGTTACTTTGTTATCAGCCACGCCAATGTTGCCGGCGATGAACTTATAACCGATACTTGGCTCAAATTCTTTTAGGAAGTTATTTAACGAAATTGTAGATCCATTAGTTGATTTAACCTCAACGGGAACTATCTCCGTTTCTACGGTCAGTAAAAATTCTATTTCCTGTGAATTGCTGTCGTTCTTGTAATAATAGAGCGGCAGTCCCTTTTTAATCAGAATATCGGCAATCAAGTTTTCATAAATACCGCCCTTTGCTGCACCTTTAAGCGCACCTGTTAAAATCGCCTGTTTCATCTCAAAGCCATACATAGAAACAAGCAAACCGATGTCATTTAAATATATCTTAAACTGATCGGGTTTTACATAGGCTACAAGAGGAAGCTGCGGCGTTGATACGTTGTTGCAGTAACGAATTAAGTTAGCATCACGAAGCCACTCCAAGCTGTTCTCATATTTCCGTGCTCGACCTCCACTCTCTACTGCCGAGAACTGGAACTTTTTATTCTCCTTTGCAAGTTGGCGCGGAATAGAAAGGAAACAGTTTCTCGCCTTAGGTTTTTCCGAAGTGCTTGCATATTTCGCAATATCCTCCAAATAGGCATCGGTAATTTTCTTTTGTGCATTGTGAACTTCGCCATAATGCTTAGTGGAAAGGTAAGTATTCACGACTTCTGGCATACCCCCGACAATCATATATTCACGCATATATGAAAGCATCTGCTCGTTGACGGCAGGGGGAATTTTTTCTTTCGACTCGAAGAAAGAACGCATATAGTCAATTGTTTGTTCGCCGACACCGATTGCCCAAAGGAATTCTTCGAAATCAAGTGAATGCATTTCGACCTGTCTTTCATAACCGACAGGAATAGAAGATACCTGTTTGTAATTGATGCCGAGAAGTGAGCCGGAAGCAATTACGTCAAACCTTCCGTCTATCGCAAGAAATTTAAGTGCAGTACGGGCATTGGGACACTCCTGAATTTCATCTAAAAATATCAGCGTATCATTTTCCACAAAGTGAGCGTCACGGAAAAATACCGACAGCCTTTTATAAATTTCTTCCGCTGCCAGCGAACCTTCAAAAACGTCTTTTAATTTCGGCTCGGTGAAGAAGTTAACATAAATATAGTTGCCGTAGTTTTCCCTGCCGAATTTATCTATTATATACGTCTTTCCTATTTGGCGTGCACCTTTTACAAGCAAGCATTCTTTGCCTTTTGTAAGTTTCCAATCCAACAATGTTTGCAAGAATTTTCTCTTTAACATAAAACACCTCTACAAGCATTATTTTAACATTATCAGACTTAAATGTCAATATTGTTGCCACTTTTTTGAGTGTTGCAAAATTAGATATTGCCACTTTTTTGACAATAAAAAATTGGATTATGCCACTTTTTGTAGTTTTTAAATAGGATAATGTGAACGTAAACTAATTTTATCACAGTAAAATTTATAATCCCTCTATAACCCCTTTTTAATTTTTTTCTGGGGGTTATAGAGGGATTATTTAATGAATTGTTAAAAAATAGAATTGCACTTATTTATTCTCCTATTTCATTCCGCTATTACCCCTATACTTTTAAGCAATGCATTATATTGATCCCTATCTTGCTTTAGCTTATCTATTATTTTTTTAGCTACATTAATTGTCTCGGGTTCTATATCAATTTTCATCATTCTTTCAGGTGAAGTGCCGTGCGACCTCTCATTTAACATTCTATTAATTAAAATTGGCGGGACTTCATCTGGTGCAAAGAATTTTTTTAAATTTTCAGTTTCATCCTTACTCGGCATGGGATATTTAAAATATAAGTACATTTCCAAAAATTTGCGAGCGTTATTACCAAAAGAAAATAACATATCGTAATTTTCGTCTGTTACTGAAGTGCACTGGGAACATTTATAAATTATAGAAAACAAGTAATTAAATTCCGTAGCATTTTCTTTTAAATAATTAGGTAATTTTTTAATGTCAGAAATTTTATTTAATCTCTCAACCAATAAATACTGTTTAGAAGTATCTGTTTTAAACTTTAATCTTTTAAGATATTTTAAAAAATCAAGATTATGAGTTGAGACAAAAAGCTGCTCGCAATTGTTTTTATCTGCAATTTGTGATGATAACAAACTGTAAATGAAGTATATATGGTTACTGTCCAAACTTGAAATAGGATCGTCAATCCAAATAATCGTTTTTTCATTGAAAGTATCAATATCTTCTAGTTTAGCTATGAAATAGCAAAAAGCGATTAAGCTGCATTCTCCTTCACTCAAATTATACGCCGGCTTGTCTCCGCGCATTATTTTAAATCTTATTCGCTTCTCCTCATCTTCGACGGATTCAGCAACAAGCGTGATGAATCTATGACCAAAATAATGGTTTAAATACTGATTTACTCTACGTGCACCCTCTTCCTCGTCATTTAATTGCCTTTTCGTTTTTTCAAGTTCATGGCGCTTTTTTGATAATTCAATAGTTAACTTCAATGCTAAATCGGTAGCGTTCTTTTTTTCATCTTCTAGTTTGGCTATGTTTTCTTGTAAATCTGTTATCTTGATTGTTTTACAAAATCCGCTGACTTCGTCCAGTCTCAACGCTTTTTGTGCTTGTCTTTTTTTCACACCTAAACTATCGGCATAATTATTATTTTCATCTATAATTTTATTAAAGTCGCTAACAATGCTGTTTAATAACTTCTCATTAAATTGTGGCTTGATAAAATCTATGGAAATAGTTATTTGCCTTTTTCTTTTTTCTAACTGGTCGGTAATAGATTTTAAGGCATCCTTATAAGCAATTAAATATGCCTCCCGCTTGTTGAGAAAATCCTGAAAATCTTTAATATAAGTCTGATAAAAATCTTCTTGTTTGATCAAGTTAAAAGGATTAGAAAGTTTCTCTTCCTCACACTTTATTGCTAATATGAGATTCTGCAGTTCCTCTTCAAGCTTTTTGGACTCTTCATCAAAATGTGAATGTATTTCACTCCACCTGTTGTCTGAAATAGGGTTTCCGCAAAAAGCACATATATTTTTACCCTCCAACAAAACTGCGCCCTGCTTAACCCACTCATTTAATGCAACATCTACAAGCAGTTCCTTAATTTTATTGGACGAACCAATTTTTCGCGAAAGCAATAATTGCGCCTCGCTACAAAATTTAGAATAATTAATATCTTCAGGAATAAGTGTTTTTACAGCAGTTTTAACATTTTCTTTTATTACTTTTTCATACGTATCCTTTTGTTCTGAGCTCAGCTCTAAATAGGTGTCGGAAAGGACACATTTTATGTCATCATTCAATTTCGTCCTGTTATAATTCTGGTCACCAAACCTTTCGGGATCATATTTTATTCCGATCTTTCTATCCGTTGCTTTCTCTGTTAAACGAATGTCATAAGATTTGCTGGCTGTTGTCCACTCTTTTTCTACCCTCTTTCTATTTTCCTCGGCATCTTTAGCAAGTTTGTATAAACCAGTTTCTTTTCCTTCTTCATTGGAACCGATTTCTTTTTCTAACAAATCGATTCTTTCTTGAATCTTGGCATTTTCTGCACCGAGTATAGCAAAAGGTTCAATTTCCTCAGCAGGATCAACAAGAAATTTAAGATGTTCGCGAACAAAATCTTCATTAAATACCCTAATCTTTCCTTCAAAACTCGCTAGATTAGATTGTGTCACTAAATTAAATTGATCGTCCTCCACCTCAAACTCTATCTCATCATAATTATCAGGCAAACGCCTTGTTTCTATTGCCCTGAAAATTCTTGATAGAGTTGTTTTACCCGAATAATTTCTTCCATACAAAATATTAAGCTTCTGAAATTCTATAACTGACCCATCAGAGTTTTTAACAGAATTATTCCAGTTAAAATCTTCAAAAACAGCAAAATTTTTTATTGATTTTATTTTCTTTATCATTCTAGTTCCCTTTTCTTTAGTTATGTCTTAACATCTCACCGAAAATTTTACCATATTCTGGAAATAATTTCAAGTTCTTGTAGTCACTATTACAGATCCTCTATGTCACAAAAAGTACTCGTAACATTATTCTAATAGCAATATTTCATCAAAAACTTTAATTAGCAAAAAACTTGCCGAGCGGTGATGATATACACCCCAACAGTTAGACATTTTTAGGGTGTATATCAGGTACGCTCGGCGGACTTCCACTTTATCTTCAATTAAACATTCAGATGCAGCCTTTCTTTTATGGCTAACATGGCGAGTATGTAGTAGGTTTCGTTGTCGTCGGAAAATAGACGGTTTATGGTTTGATTGTTGTTTAAGTCGGGGATATTTTTCAATGTTGTCAGTATCGGGTCGCCCGACTTGAGACGTAGCGTGCTTCTTATTTCTTTGGGAATAACTACTCTTCCCAACTCATCTATTCTTCTGACAATTCCTGTTGCTTTCATATTACTCCTATTTCAGGCAAACTTTGCCCGTAAAAGTATTATGTGAAAGCCGTAAAAAGTTATTCTATTATTCTATAATTCGAGTGTAAGTCCGCCGAGCGGGTAAGCGCTCGGCGGACTTTTTGTTTTATAATTTATTCTTTTTTTGTAAAATTTAACCTGATGATTTGAGTGAATTCTTTTGCTTTTTGTAGGTTGAATTTGCGTCGTCGATAAGGTTTTTATTGGCGGGCTGGGGGGTGTAGTATCCACGCGTGGACATCTGCTGGAACAGGCTGTACTGGTTTTCGGCAACGCCTAAAAGGTTGGAGGAGAAATTCTTTCTCATCGTCTTGGTGCTGCCCTCGAACAGCGCCGTGGTGTAGATTGTCATAAGCTGTTTTTCGGACTCCAGCATATCCTGCAAAGCGTCCTTTTCGTTGAGTGTAATATCGCTTTTCGTGAGCTTCATATTTAACCTCCTATTACGCTCAATAGCGCATTATAGCGCTGTTCGTGTTCGTCGGCAATACTTGCCATAAATTGTGAAAGTTCGATGTCTGTAAGAGTCTTGGAATAAGCTCTTGCCTTTTTGCATATCAAGCCCTCGGCGGTGAGTGCGTCGGTTATGAGCTGCAATTCTTTAGCTGTTATTTGCTGCATAATTATTACCTCCGCTTAAAGTTTTGCCATTTTCAAAAAATTTTAAACAAAAAATAAGCGGCTTGCCGAAATTTTCGGCAAGCCGCGCACAAGTTTTAAATTATCAGTCTTTTTTAAGATTTCCAAAGAGGTCGAATTCGGATACGCTGTGCGACTTTATGAGCTCGTAATAGGGGTCGTTTGAGAAATCGCGCTTCTTTGTGTATTGCCCGCCGAGCGCCTCGATGGCAAATTTGAGCTCCTGGAACTCAATAAAGGTTATCCACTCCTCTTCGATTTTATCGAGCAGATATTCAATGGCGCGCTCGTCGCCGTACGCCGCGAGATAACTTGCGTGCATGGGGATATTGTCGGAGTCGGTGCGGAATTCCTTTAAAAGAATATCAAAAATTTCCTCCTTCTTTACCACCGAGCGGGAAAGTATTTCAAGCATATACTCCTTGTCAATGCCCTTTTTATAATTTTCCAATGCGCAATCCACTACAAGGTCAGCCTTTTCCTTTATGTAGTCCACGCATCTGTCCTTCAAGTCGCTGTCGTCCGTATTTACGAGAATTTCCATATATTTGCCTATTGCGCGCTCGTCCGAGCCCATAAGGTTCATGGCGTACTCCCTTTCGCTGTCCGTTCCGTCCAGGAGGGGCAGAAGCTTGTCCGCAAGCGAACGACTCTCTATTGCAGAGCAGAGAAATTCCGAAACGGGCACGTCCTGCTTCAGGTGCGCTTTGAGGCATTTTACAAGCTCGTCGTCGGACATTTCGCCGTAGAACTCGTTGGGAGTTTTTCCAAGCGACTTAATAACGGTATTCCCGAACCTTTTGTAGAGCGCGGGAATTATATCCTCCCACTCGCTCTCTCTGTATTTGCCGACGTTCTTTTTGATGTATTCGCCGAGCTTTTCGTCAAACATACCGTCGAAATCGTAAAGTTTCATAATACCTCCAAAATGCGGTCGACCCTATCCTGCGTTATATCGAAAAAATGATATATCTTTTTGCCGCTTATACCCGCCTCGCGCACACCCGACTTTATATATATGGCTGCGGCGAGCGCTTGTGAATCGTTCGCGAGGTTGAGATTGTCGCTCTCTTTAAGCTTTGAATACACCCTCTCCGTGGCATCCTTGATTTTGTAGCCGTTGTACGCGTCCAAAATTACGAAGTGCGAGCAGAGATTAGCGTACGCGCCGAGGAATTGCTTTCTCTTTGCCCTGCCTATATTTAAGGGGTCAATCGAAACGTTTTTATGGACGTTACAGATTACCACGCCCAAATCGACGCCCTCATTGCGCTCAATAATTGCCGTTAAAAGCTCTATCTTCATCTCGTCGGGCAGGAAGGCGTCGAGCATATATTTTGCAACCGAATAATCCAATCCGGCTTTGACCGCAACCATCAGCGCGACCCGCTGCAAATCTCCGCCGTGAGCGCCGTCCACCTCATCGAAGCACCAATTTATGCACCCTTCAAGCTGTTCGGGGTCGTAAAGCTTATTAGCCTGCGCCTTCGGAAGGGCAAGATACGAGCTTAAAATACTTAAATTTTCCTCCCTCATTTCCTGCGGGAGGCGGTAGAAATAGCTCAATTCCCCCTCTGCGCCGCTATCCGCGACCGCACGCCCGTATTCGTAGCTGTGACGGGCAATTACGGCGTCGGGATAGATTGTAAGAAGTCTGTCGAACTCGTCGAACGCTTCTTTAAGCTTTCCGCTGTTGTACGCGGCAACCGCCCTGAAATACATTATATTTTTATCGTAGACAATGTCGCCCGAAAGCTTTGAAAACATTGCGTATGCCTCTTTGTGCATCCTGTTTTCGCAGCACACGGTGGCGATTTTGTAAATTTCGTCCTGATCCTCTACGTCGAGGTCGACGAGGCGCCGTGCAAGCTCTGCCGCCGCCTCCACCTCGCCGCGCTCGGAATAACACGCCGCAAGCGTAGTCATCGCCTGAATATTGTTCGGGTCTCGCTTTAAAAGAGCTTTGCACTCCTGCTCTGCCTCATCTATTTTATCCGTAACTATTTTGCACATCGCAATATAGTTGCGGGCGGTCATATAGGAGGGGTTTTCGTCCTCAACCTGCTCGAATTCCTCGACCGCCCTGCCGAAATCGCCGGCTTTCATATACGAAACGCCTTCCGAAATTATCTGCGTACAGTCCGCAACGGCGGGTGGATAGGCAAATTTAAGGGGGTTCTCCTCGGTCGAGAGGAAATCCCTTAAAATGCTCTCCCTCTCCTCTGCGCTGAAACCGTTTGCCTCCTCAAGCAGCTTATTGTAGTAAAATGCGGCAAAATTTTCCATCCCCAGGTTCATAAAGCTAACGGCAATCCCTTCGTAGCAGTCCGAAAGGTCTTCCGTTATTGCGCTGTCTAAAAACAGGAACCAGCCGTTAATGCACTTTTCGTAGAGTCCCAAATCGTCGTAAATTTCGGCATATAGAGAGAGCGCGTCCAAAGAAAGCTCTCCGCGCCCGGCAAGGTTGTTCAGCATTTTCAATGCGCCGATATAGTTATGATCGTCTGCCATTTGCAAGGCGACGGATAAAAGTCTGTCCGCCGACAGGTCGATTCGGGTAATTTTGCCCATGTTCAGTCTTTAAAAAGCTCCTCTATCTCATCTTTAGAGAACGAATAGTCGGTGTTGCAGTAGTGACAATGCACCTTTACGCCACCCTCTTCGTCGATAATTTTCAAAAGCTCGCTATATCCGAGGGGCATAATGACCCCCTCTATTTTTTTGCGCGAACAATTACACTTATATTCGGGAAACAGAATATAAATTCCCCTCTCCTCGCCCGACAGCCCGAAATAATTTTTCAAAATGCCTTCCGCGCCGTATTTTTCGACGACTTCCGCGGCGTTTACAAAGTGCTGCATCGCGTTTTCCGCACTGTCCATACTCTCCTCGCTCGTGCCGGGGAGAAGCTGCATAACGACGCCGCCCGCCGCAATACACTTGCCGTCCTTGACCTTTACGCCGATAGCTACGGCAGTTTCAACCTGCTCGCTCATATGGAAGTACTGCATTAAATTTTCGGATACGCTGTCGCTTTTAAGCTCGCTCGTGCCGATAAAGGGGCGAAAGAGTCCGTCCTCTTTAATTACCGTGAGCGTGCCGCCCTTCAGACCCCTTTCTCCGCCGTCGATATAACCTCTTATATGCCCGTTGATATCGCCCGAAACGCTGACAGTAGCGCTGTTGTCCCCCGATTTTACGGTCAGGGAAACGGCGCCGCGCTCGCTTTTTAGGCAGCCCGCCATATATGCGCACGCCGTGAGCATACCGCCGAGCAGCTCCGCCGATTTGTCGTCGAGCCTGTGAATATTGATTGCAGCCTGCACGAGCTCGCGCGTGTCGAGCACGGAGAGCGAAACCTCGTTATTAAATAAAAGCGTCTTATATAATTTGTTCATATTTCAAATTTTCTTACAGATAAAATTTATTCTTTGTTCTTTACTGCCGCCGAGATGCCCCTCACACCTGACGGTAAACCCCGCACTCTGCAAAATTTGCAAAAGCCCGCTTTCGCTGTGGATATACTGAATATGCCTCTCGTCCTTGCGCGAATAGACGCCGTCGCCTTTGCTTGAATACAAGGTTAAATTCATTTCAACCCTGTCCTCAAACAGCGTGTTGAACCAAATCAGGCTGTAATCCTCCTCATCCTCGCAAAAAAGATTGTTGCCCAAAAGAGTGCGCAGCTTGTATTCCGAGCTTATATCAAAGATGAAAATTCCGCCCTTTTTGAGATTTGAGTGAACCTTTTTGAAGGTCTTTTCAAGCTCGGTTTGCGGAATATAATTTATAACGTCGTTGATAGCGACTATGAAATCCGCCTTAAAGCCGAGGGCAAGTCTTTTTATATCGCCCTGCACGAAGGGAGCGCGAATACCCTCTTTTCTCGCCAAGTTTACTGCCTCGGAGAGCATTTCGGGCGAGCTGTCTATGCCTATCATATCGTAGCCCGACTTTTCAAGCGCGCGCGTGAAGTACCCGTTTCCGCAACCTACGTCCGCGCCCTTTAAACCCGCGTTCTCACATTTTAGCGTTTTAATTAAATACTGCGACCATTGAAAATAGCCGCAGTCTTTATTTAGCCGTTCGAAAATTCCGCCTATCGCGGAGTAAGCTCCGTTTATCATTTTAAGAGGTTGTCCGAACTTATTTTCTTCTTCTTTTTGCCCTTTTTAGGCTCGTCCTGAAGAGCCTTTTCCCTGTCCTGGAACATCTTGTTGTATTCCACGTAGACGGGGTCGTTTATATGCTCTTTTTCGTAATTTGCAATATTTTCTTTTAGCTTTTCCCGGTTTGTATCCGCCAAAGCTATATCGTCCCTTCTGAAAGTTACCGCCGTGCGCGCAACTCCGCACTTGCCCTCAATGGGCATAACGGGCTTGCTTGCAAGCTCGCTCTTGCCTGCGGCAAGCAGTGCCCTTGCGGTCTGTCTGTCGGCTTCCGCCTTCTCCTCCTGTAGCTGCTTGGGCGTCTTTTTGGAGTTCAAATCCTCTTGCGCCGCCTTTAAGTTGGGGGTTATAAACAAATCGAACGCCCACTGCGAGTAGGATATCCAGCTTAAAATTACGAAGATAAAGCCTATGAATATAAACATAATATAGGACAGCGTCTGCATAAGCCCGCCCAAAAGGAAGAACCAGACGGGTATAAGCGCGAAAGCCGCCATAAATACCGTCTGCAGGGGGGTACCTATGAGCATAACGAAGGAGTTTTTGAAAAGCTGTGTAAACTTAACGCGGTAGTTGGTGCCGACGGCGTAGAGCCAGGCGCAATATATACCCATTAGCACGGTTGCGATAATTGCAAATACGTACGCCGTCATAGCCCCTGCTTTATTTCCGCCTATCGCATACTCCACGTTCTTCCAATCGCCTACGATTTTGGACATAAAGAACATAACCATAAACAGGGTTACGGGCAAAAGGGTGTTGAAATAGCCCACCTTTATGCCGTGGAAGAAGTTTTTAATACTGAACTGTCCGTTGGTTAAAAGTATCTTTCTTATGCAGTAGGTTGCACCCGATATGCCCAAAGAGGCGATAAAGCCCGCCACGATAAGCAGCGAATAGAACCGCAGGTCTGCCGAGAGTATTAACATTTCGGTCAAGCCCGTTATGTTGCCCACGGGTACGTGAATAATGCTTGTGTTGAATTGATAGGCTCCGCCGAGTATATCCCCAACGTAGATGTTGCGGAACATAATTACGGCAATGCCGGGGGCAAAGCTGATAAGTATGAAAATATTGAGCAGAATAAGCTTTAAAAACGAAGCTTTAAAGACACTCCAAGTGTAGCCCCATCTGCCCGTCGGTGTGGCTTTTCTCACGAAATCGTCGGTAATTTCTTTACCTTCGAGGTTGCTTACATTTATTGCCATAACAGTTCCCTAATTTTGTTAATCGCTAAAATCATAACACAAAGCAAAAAATTTTACAACTGTTTTACGCGTACGCGCACAAAATAAATAAACGCTTAAAAATATATGCCGCGCGTTTAAGTTTAAAGCATATATGCCCGCGGGCAACAAAAAAACGCCGAGACGGTCTCGGCGCGAACATAATTTTAAGAGTTAATTAAAATCCCAAAAGGGTCATAATGCCGTTTACGGCAAGCCCCGTAGCCACGGCGACGAAGTATAGACATACGACCAGGACAATATTCTTTTTAAGCCTTTTGCCGTTTTTAAACAGCACCACGAGACCGAGCCCGGCGTTTGAACACAGTCCCCCTACCAAGCTTCCGAAGCATATGCCGCCCTTTATGAAGGTCTCCGTCAAAATTGCGCTCGAAGCGCAGTTGGGAATAAGCCCTACAAGCGCAGTTATGAGCGGTTCGATAAACTTTCCGCCCATCATTGCCGAGGCAAACGCGTCCTCGCCGACTTCGAAGAATATTGCGCCGAACACGAAATTTACGATAAAGATGTAGAAGGCAATTTTAAGCGAGTGCAAAAGAGGCGAGACAAAGTAGACGCTTATATCCGATTTTTCGCCGTGCTCGTCGCAACAGAACTGCGCCGGCACGTCGGCTATAAGCCCCGTTTCCGTAAGCTTTTCGGCAGAATACAGGAAATTGACTAAATACCCAACCCCAATCGCAACTGTCAGCTTAATTAAAATAATGGGCATGACCCAAGCGGCGAAGTCAAAATTGGAAATCATTATGATAAGCGCCTCGTCAGAGGTGGCGATAAACACCGCGGCTATGGTGCCCGTGCGTATAAGTCCGCTATCGTACAGCTTTGCCGCCATAACGGAAAACCCGCACTGCGGAATTATTCCCGTAGCCGAGCCAATCAAAGGGGCAAGCTTGCCCTGTAAAATTTTTCTGTTCTGGACGAGAGTCGTTCTGTGTTCCAATACCTCTATGAGAATATATATGAGAAGCAGAAACGGAAACACCTTTAACGTGTCCAGAAGCGAATCGGTTAGTACGCTCCACATAGTCTTATTACCGGTAGGTTATTGCCTTAACTTTACTTTTTTAAACGCTTTACTTTATAAATTCATCCCTCCGAGCTGTTCGGAGGGATGAAATTTATTTCTTCTTTTTTACTTCCTTTTTGGGTTTTAATTTTTCGACTATTTTGTTTTCGTCGTCTATGGGCATGGGAGTAAATTCGGCGTCTGCAAAGCCCGTATTTTTATAACCGCCGTCGCGGGTCAAAAGGGTCAGCCTCGTGTCGCCGTCAAATATTAAAAGCCTGGTCAAATCTATCTCGATTTGGCACTTTTCCTCCCTTTGTAAAGTCGATTGCCCCCCTACTATCATCGAAATAACGCCATCTGCGGCAATTTCGGCGTATGTTCTGTCGCCGTCGCTTTCAACCTTTAAAACGGTGCCCGAAAGCACTCCTCCGTCCTTTACGGCAGTGCAGTCCTCGGGGCGTATCCCAAGCCAAACCTGCTTTCCGTTATTTGCATAATCTTCGATGTTTTCAAACCGCTTTACTATGTTTTCGGGGAGGTTAAGCGCGCCGCCGTTAAACGAGACAATATAATTTTCTCCCTCTTTTACAATCTTTGCGCCCTTGATAAAGTTTACGGTTGGTGCGCCGATATAGAAGGCAACGTACGCGTTTGCGGGATAGTCGTAGAGGTTTGCGGGGGTGTCTATCTGCTGAATAAGTCCGTTCTTCAAAACTATAATGCGCGTGCCTATCGTCATTGCCTCGGAGAGGTTCTTTGTTGCGTAGACGAAGGTGCCCTCCATTCTCGCCTGAACGTTAATAATGAGGTTGAGCATATCCGCCCGAAGCTTTTCGTCGAACCCCTCCAAGGGCTCGTCCAAAAGATACAGCTTGGGCTCCCTCGCGATTGCCCTTCCGAGCGCGACCCTCTGCTTTGCCGCCGCAGTCAGCGCCTTGGGCTTGCGGTACAGCACCTCGTCGAGTCCCAGAATTTTTGAAACGGCTTTAACGCGCTGGTCGATAAGGGCAGCAGGCGCCTTTCTCTGCTTTAAGCCGAACGCCATATTTTCAAACACGTTCAAATCGGGATAGAGGGTGTCGTGTCTGAAAATCATCGCCACGTTTCTGTCCTTGGGATGAACCTCGGTCATATCCGTTCCGCCTATCTCAATCTTTCCGTCCGTAGCGTCTTCCAACCCCGCAATAACGCGAAGGAGGGAGGATTTACCGCTCGACTCCCCGCCGATTATGACGATAAACTCCTTGTCCTGCGTTTCGAAATTTATATCGTAAAGCGCGGTTGCGCCCGACGGGTAAATTTTATTGAGTCCTGCAACTTTCAAACTTGACATAATGCTCTCCAAAATATTTATACAACTGCTCTCGGTAAAGTTTATATAAACATCATAACATAAATATCACGATTTTCAAACCTTAAACACGGCAATTTTTGTTAAATTTTTAAAATACTTGTAATTAGACGGGATATATGTTAAACTTTGAATATGCACGCAAACTACGACGAAATGATGACAAACCGACTATCCTCCGCCGAAAAGGGCAAAAAACTGCTTTTGCACTGCTGCTGCGCGCCCTGTTCCTCTGCCTGCCTTGAAAGACTCAAGGGAGAAGTGGAAATTTGCGTTCTTTTTTACAACCCCAACATCGAGAGCGAGGAATACGAACGCAGAAAGGCAGAGCTGATACGCTTTATCGAAGAGACGGGCTGGGCGCAATTTATAGACTGCGACCACGACGAAAGCCTATTTTACGACGCCGTAAAGGGCCTGGAGCACTGCAAAGAGGGGGGCGAGCGATGCGAAAAATGCTTTGAGCTTCGCCTTCAAAGGACCTACGAAATCGCAAAGGAGCAAAATTTTGATTTCTTTACCACCACTTTGACCGTAAGCCCCTTAAAGAACGCCGAAAAAATAAACGAGATAGGACAAAGAATAGGAGGCGAGATGTGGCTTCCCTCCGATTTCAAAAAGAAAAACGGCTATTTGCAGAGCATAAAGCTGTCCAAAGAGCATAATTTGTACCGTCAGGACTACTGCGGCTGCATATTTTCTCGGATAGAGCGCTCAAAAGGTTGAGTTTCAACCCGAAAACTGATATAATATAAGAAATTTAAAGCTACAGGTACTTTTATGGATATTAACAGATATAAACCTTCATACGGCGTATCTCATACCCATATGACAAAAATTTCGGATTTCTCCACCGAGGAGCTCTTCGAGCTTTTGTACGCTTCAAAGGTAATGAAGGCAAAATTTATCGCAAAAGAGGACTGCCGGATTTTAAAGGGCGTAACCATAGCCTTTCTGTTTTCCGACACCTCGCTCCGTACGCGCTCCGCCCTCGAGATAGGTATTCGCCAGCTCGGAGGTGCAAGTATCGATTTGCCGTACAGCGAGAGCGATATGCGGGCGGGCGAGAATATTCAGGACATCGTAAATGTCATTTCGCGCTACGGCGTAGGTGCGCTGATTACCCGAGGAACGCCCCAAAAGGAGTTGGATACCTTCTGTGCGGTGTCCGAACTGCCCGTAATTAACACCTTTAACGAGTACGGCGCACCTCTTCAGACTATCGGGGATTTGTTCACTATCTGGGAAAAAGCGAGAAAGCTTGAAGGAGTTAAGCTTGCGTACGTCGGAAAGTGTACGAGCAACGCAATTTCTTTAATTACGGGTGCGGTAAAGTGCGGACTCGAGGTCAGCGTTTCCTGCCCCGAAGAATTTTCAATCCCCAAAGCCGCCCTCGACAACGCCCGCCAGTACGGCAAAATAAACGTCTGCCTTAACCCTGCGGAGGGCGTAAAGGGCGCGGACTTCGTCTATACGGACAACTACGAGTACCACCTCAACCTTTCCGAAAAGGAAAAATCAATTCTTTTGCCCTATCAGGTAAACAAGACTCTGCTCTCCTACTGCTCGCCCGACGTAAAGTTTATGCATGCGCTGCCCGCAAGGCGGGATGTGGAGGTTACGGCGGAAATTATCGACGGCAATAAGAGCATAACCTTATTGCAGGCGGAAAACAAGCTACATACCGTAAAAGCCGTACTCGCCCTTCTATGCAAATAAAATTTAAGCTTAAAAGGCTTCCCGTCCGGGAAGCCTATTTTATTTTTCGGGAATTAAATTTACGGTAATCAGCTCGGGACGATTGAAAAGCCTTATCGGAAACTGTGAATTGCCCAGCCCTCGGGAAATAACCATACGCGTTTTACCGCAGGTATGCACTCCCTCGGTGTATTTGGGGAACAAACCCTGACCGGGGGCGTAAATTCCCCTGTGGGTAAAAGGTATTCTCCACTGGCCGCCGTGCGCATGCCCGCTTAGCACCGCGTCGTACCCCGCCTTTGCATATTTTTCTATGAACTGCGGCATATGCGCAAGCAGTATTTTTACGCCTTTATCCTTTGGTGTGACGGAATGAATTTTATCGTTTTTGAGCGACGAACATTTTAGCCCAACCACAGTTAAATCGCATATAGTATGGGGGCAATCATCCAAAATACGCGCTCCCGCCTCCATTAAATCCCGTCTGAAAAACCTGTAACCCTTGTTGCGGAGTTCGTGATTTCCCGCAATATAGAGCACGGGGGCAATTTCGCAGAGCGAGGATATGAGGCGAAGCGCAACCCGCTTATTCCTTTCGGTATAGCGGTGAATTATATCCCCCGTTACCGCAATAAAATCGGGGCGCTCTCCTATGACCTTTTCAATTAACCTTATATTGTTTTTGCCGAACGATTTTCCGTGCAAATCGGAGACCTGAACTATGCGCACCTGCCTTTCAAGCCCCTCGATTTTAAGCGTATGACGCGTTGTGCAAATCAGGTTATTGCCAAGCGCCAAAAAAAGCGAAATCAGCAATACACCACCTAATATGCCCAAACTAACCCACAGCCACACCATATTCACCCACTCTTTTTGCAAACTATGCGGTATATATTTTTGCCTTCTTTTTTAAACTTCTTCTCGTGCTCGGTTTCAATATCCTTTTCGCTCCCCTTGTAGTTTTCGTCCACGGAAAGTATTTCAAAGCCGCAGACTTTATAGCTTTCAAGCGAAAAAGTATAGAAATCTCCATCGTCCGTCTTTTGAATTATCTCCCCGCCGTCCGCTAAAAATTGCGAATACATATTCAAAAATTTGGGGTGCGTCAATCTCTGCTTTTTGTAGCCCTCTTTGGGCAGCGGGTTGGAAAAGTTGAGATAAACCCGCCCAATACTCCCGTCGGGGATATACTTGGGAAGCACCTCCGCCGCACAGTTGAGGAAATAGACGTTTTTAAGCCCGCTTTCCTTTACCGCCTCAAGCGCCTCGATTAAGACGTTTGAAATCTTTTCGCAAGCCAAAAAGTTGATATCCGGAAACAGCTTTGCCGTTTCGCAAACGAACTTGCCCTTCCCGCAACCGATTTCAAGATGGACGGGATTGGTATTTTTGAAAATTTTCGTAAAATCCAAATGCTCCTTCACGGTAGCCGCGCGCTGCATATTTTTATCCGAAAGGTCTGCAACGGTTACGATACCCCCGCACGAAGCAATTCTCTCTTCTAAATGGGCTTTTTTGTGCATTCTCATACACATATTGTATCACGGTACGGCGCAATTTGCAAGTGTGAAATGCCCACACAATTATTTTATATTTATTTTTGCAGTTTGTGTTTAACTCTTGCAGAGCAGATTATAAATGATATGCGGGTGAACAATTTCTGGTTGCCAAAACGCGTCGGTCTTTGGCGAAGGAGTACGCTTTGACTATCATACAACTCATAAATACGTTTACCTTATACGGCATAGACACCGTCCTGCTCGCCGCTTTGACGACGGTTACGGTCGCAATAATAAAGAAGCTGTTCTTTAAAAAAGCAAGCAAAAAGCTTTTAACCTTTTTGCCTTTTATAATAGGAACGATTTTTTACTGCGCCTACTCCGCCGTCACAAATTTCAGCTTTGCGCCCGTTATAAACGGGATTTCGGCGCACCTTGAAAAGGGCTTTGCGGTCGGGGCAACGTCTACTATATTGTACGTAATCTACGAACAGTTCGTGCGCGGAGATAAATCAACGCCCCTTTCGGAGAGCGTTGCAAAAGCTATTTTGGAGGGCTATATAAAAAGCGACGAGCTTTCAAATGCCTCCAAAAGTGCTTACGAGGCAATTGTAAACGACGTTACGGGCAGTGCCTTGGAGCGTGTCAGACACATAATTTCGGAGCACGCCGACGAGGGCACGGACGAGCGGGAAATTCTGATGCTTGCCAAAACTTTGTGCGACACGCTTGCTCACTTAAATTCGGCTTCAAAAACAAATTGACCCCCACATATGGTCGATTTAAGCGGTTTTTAAGCAAATGATTATAATGCCGTAATTAAGGGCGGCGGGTGCAGTAATACACCCGCCGTTTTTCTTGCTTTATAGTAGATTCCCCCCGTAATATGCCACAAATAACGCTATTTAAGCGCTAATTTGCGCTTTCAATCTTAATATCGTATTCCACCTTCATACGGTCCAACAAATTGTCTTTAAAGGCGTCGTAATACTTAAAATTGAACTTATAAAGTTTCTCCTTTGCGCCGAGCAAATCGCAGTCTCTTTCCTTGCATACGGCGATTAGCCGTTCTATTCTCTCCTTGACGGCTTTTTCCGTAGCTTTTAACACCTCTTTACTTACGATATCGTCTTTAACTGTTTTTGCGGGGTCAACTTTTTCTCCCGCGCCCTGAATTCTTGCCTTTGCGTTAAACTTTACAATGAGCTTGGGAACGCCCTTATTCACCGTCAGGGAGACGTCCCCGCCTACGTTCTTTAACGCCATAGTGCAGTGCTTGCTCTCCGTCTCGCAGGGGAGCATTGCCACGCGTATTTCGTTTTTCAGAATATCGAGCGCGAACGACTGTTCCTCGTCTAAAATTCCCGCAAACATACCGTCCTTGAATATTGCGGTTTTTCTTGCCGTGAACTCTACCTCTTCGCTCTGCCCGCCGCTTGAGCCGCTTGAAGACGTGCTCCCCTGACCGTCTTCGCTTCCGCCGGAAGAGCTGCCCGAAGACCCGCCGTTTTGACCGGAGTCGGGGGTTTGAGCGGGGTCGCCGCCCGAACTGTCACCTCCCCCGCCCGGCGCGGACGTGCCCGACTTTATCGCCTCGATATATGGCATATAGCAAGTCCGGCTTTTGGAATAGTTGTCAATTGCAAGGTCCTTTAAATTTACGGATGACACGTTTGCCGACCTTTTGGCTTCGTCCGCAAGCACCTGCTGAATTGCCTCCGAGGTCTCCTGACTGTACATCGCATTCATTTGCAACAAGTCGTACCCGTTTCCCTTACACATAGCCACGAGCGCGGTAAGCTCGGAGAAATACTTTCGGTACAGACAGCCCATAGTCTTGAACAGGTTTAGCTGTTGACAGCTCTCTCCTATTAAAAATAGCCTACAAAACAGCAGTTTGGGGAAGAACCCCGTCTTGGAATTTATCTCGTTCAATGCGTCGGCAACCGTCAGCCCGCTGCCCTGCACTGAAGTGTATTTCACGTTTTCGCCGCTCTGCGAGGGTTGGGGAACCGCGAGTTGTGCAGTGACTTTCACTTCCTCGTTTTCGTAGTCAATGGAGGCTGCGACGACTATCGAGGTTTTGTGAATATCCACGAGCCCGTAGTCGTTCGTAAAATACAGACAGAGCATTGCAAGAAAGATTAGCCAATACAGCATAACCGAATATTTACGGTAATTTATGCGTTTCATTTTTCTTCCCCCTTTTTAAGCGTCCAGCAAAGCAGTGGGAAAAGCAATGCAAACACCGCCGTTACAATCCACGCCCACTTTGAAAAGAACTGATTGAGTCCGCTGAACGAACTGTCAAGCACGAAAACGAGCGCTAAAAGAATTGCGTTTACCGCAAGCGACCATATACCGCCTATTTTAAGTCCCGTACATTTTTTAAGGCAGTGCACGGCAAACTGAATATTTATAACCAGTGCAAAAAGCATAGCTACTTCCAAAAGATATAGGGCTATCACATCTATTCTTCCGATAAGCTCGATTGCAGGGAAGAACAGTGCAACTTTGGAAATGGCGAAATCGCGCGATGGCGAGATGACGCCGTATATGGAATAAAAAACCGCCGCAAATAAAATTACGATCAGCCCCCCGCCCGCATAGGACAGTGTAATTTTTGCCGCGTCGCCCTTTCTGTATCTGAAATGCCCCATAAACATCAGCATAAAACTCGGCTCTACGAATCTGAAAAACGAACCGAGCGCCCCCGCGAATATTTTGGTCGCGGGCGTTTTTAAAATAGGCAGCAGATTGCTCAAATCAACCTCCGAAAACGCCATAAACATTATAAGCGCAAACACAATAACGAATATCGGCAGAGAGATATCCGCGCACCTGCCTATATTTTTCAGTCCCTTGCTTCCTGCGTACACAGAAAATATGAAAAAAGGCAAAAACGCCAAAAGCGGCGGAACGGTGTCGTAAAAAATCTGTCCCACGTACTGTTTTTGTTCCATCATCGGATATACCGCGCTGAACGCAAAGTACAGCGCCAAAAGTCCGTAAATTATACGGGCTACTACCTCCCCGAAAGTGTCTTCCAATAAGCCGAAAAAGGTTTTATCCGTTTTGGAACACAGAAAGCATATAGCCCACACCACCGTTGTCTGCACGGCGAAGTCGATAAGAATGGGAAAAAGCAGGTCGTTTCCGCAAATATCGCTCAATGCCGTGGCATATAAAAGAAGCCTGCTTACCGCGGTGTACGTGAGCATTATGAAACAAATTTGTCTGCTATTTATTTTCATTGCCCTTCAACCTCACTTTTTCCTTGGATTTTAAAACCGTTGGTCTGTTTTTTAAAGTGAACATATTGGCTTTGACCATTGCGTCGAACAAATCGCTCATAATCAAGGGCGCAAACGGCGCCACGAGGGGCACACCGTACGACTGTTCGCTTACGAGATAGCAAATAAGATATGCCACTAACAGCACCGCGCCGAAAGGTCCGATACTGCCGCCCACTATGAGAAATATCCATCTGAAAGTCGCCGAAGTTTCGACGAGGGCGGGCACGGCGTACAGACAGATTGCCGAAAAGGCTATTATAATTATGGCTGGAGTGGAAATAATTCCCGCCTTTACGGCGGTATCGCCCAAAACGAGCGCACCGACTACCGAGAGCGCAAGTCCAACGTACTTGGGCATTCGGATAGATGCCTCCGTTAAAACCTCCAGGACGAAGAGCGTCAAAAACATCTCTACGCTGGGAGATAGCGCAAGCCCCGCAACCGAGCTTGAAATTTTAAGAAGCAATTTAAACGGTATTATCTGAATTTTAAAAAGCTGTGCCGAAATATACAGCGCGGGCAGAAGTATTCCCACACCGACTGCCAAAAGCCGCAAAACCCGAAGTGTAGTTGAACGGTACGAACAGGTATAGTAGTCTTCAACCGACTGAAAGTCCTCCACGAGCATATATGGCACGGTAAGCGCAATCGGCGAACCGTCTACTAAAATGCCCACTCTGCCCTCGCTTACTTTGGCGCAGAAAATATCCGGTTTTTCAGCCGTGCCGCAACTTTTGAATATGGAGCGCGGTCTTTTTTCAATAAACTGCGAAACATAAGAGGAATCGGGGATGAAGTCTATTGTATTCTCCTCGATTTCCCTTTGAATTCTCTCTGCAAGTCCTTTTGGGCAGACCCCTTCAATATAAACGAGCGCAATCATAGTGTCAGACCTCTCGCCCGAAGTCAGGTTTTTTATCACGAGGTCCTTACTTTTAAGTCTTTTGCGTACAAGCGCAACGTTTGTCTTTATATCTTCGATAAAGCCCTCGCGCGGGCCTTTTACGGCAACCTGTGTTGGCGGTTCTGCAACCGCGCGGGTGGGCGGAGCTTTTAAGCCTATTATAAAGAAGTCGCTCTCTCCGTCTACAAACAGCACGCCGTCGCCGTTGGAAATCGCCGAAACAGCGTCTTCCGTCTTGCTACCGTCCTTTAATTCGGGCGAGGCAAGCAATAGCTTGACCTCCTCAAGCGGAGCGTCCTTTTTTACCTCGCGCAAAGGTTTTATTACGAGTTCGCCCAAAAGAAACTTATTGGCAATCTCGTCTGCGTATATGATGGCAAACTTTTTCCCTTCCAAAGATTTGAACTCAAACACCAGAATATCTTCGGAAATAAGAATATCCTTTACCGCTTTAATATTGTCTTCCAGTTTAGTCATACAGTTATTATCAGTAATTATTTTTTAATAATACACACCTCTATTTCTTAAATGAACACGTCGATGCCCTCAAAGTTTTTTAAAAAATTTTACAAAAAACACTTGACAAGGAATACTATGCATTGTATAGTATTAGACAAAGCGGAGTATTGTTATGGACGTTCAACTCAAAAAAGGAATATTAGACGTATGCGTGCTTTACGCCATTGAAAAGGGCGAAAGCTACGGCTACAAAATAATAAGCGATTTGCAGGGTGTAATTGAGATTTCGGAGAGCACCCTCTATCCCATTTTGAAGCGCCTTGAAGCTGCGGGGTATGTTACTACGCGAACGGTTGAACACAGCGGCAGGCTTCGCAGGTACTACAAGATAACAAACTTAGGGACGCAAAAGCTGCTTGCAGGCAGGGCGGATTTTCAGGAAATTAACACTATTTACCGCAAGCTTTTTCTACCAAAATAATAAATTGCCCCCTATATATGGTTTAAATAACGCAATTTTTCTAAAAATATAAGGAGAGATAATATGACCTACACCGAGTGGCGTGACGAACTTAAAAACAACCTTTTAAGCGTTTCCGAAACCGAGAGACGCAGGGTTTTGGATTACTACGCCGAGGCCTACGCAGACAGGCGGGAGGCGGGCTTTTCCGAGCGCGAAATTATTGAGGGATTCGGCGCG
Source organism: Clostridiales bacterium (assembly GCA_022508265.1). Classification (GTDB taxonomy): domain Bacteria; phylum Bacillota; class Clostridia; order Christensenellales; family Borkfalkiaceae; genus Coproplasma. Next base: position 27,020 of record JAFLVP010000001.1, on the reverse strand, counting down.
CCCTACGACGCCGCACAGCGTATTCTTTGCGACCGCGCCGACTATTCCGAGGAACTTTTCGACGATGACCGCCGTACTCGTGAAGATGACGACCGCCGCAGACGGGACGAAGATGACAGACGCAGGCATGAAGACGAAGAAAGGCGACGCCGCGACGATGATGACCGCATAAGACACGAGGACGAACACAGACGCCGCAAGGATAAGCACCGCAGGCGTGAGGACGATGATGACGGCTATGACAGCGACGATTATTTTGACGACCGCGACAAGAAAAAGTCAAAATCGGACGATATCGCAAATAACAAATGGCTGTTCGTGCTCTTATGCATAATCTTTGCCGCTCCCCTATTCGGACTACTTATGGGCATGGTTGGAATTACTATCGGTTTCTGCGTTGCACCCTTTGCCGTTTTAATTTCGGGCATCGGCACTATTATCGGCGGAATTGCCCAAATGATTGCGGGCGAGCTGTTAACCGGCTTGGCGACAGTAGGCGCAGGCACTATAGTTTTGGGCGTGGGAATTATCCTGACGGGCGTATTCACAAAGCTTGTAAAAATTATATGGAAGCTTTGGAACAGTTTCTTTAAATGGCTGAAAGGACTGTTCGGATTTAAGGAAAAGGAGAGAGCGTAATGAAATCTATGGTCAAAGCAATAATTGCAGGCAGTTGCATAATCGTGTTGGGCGTAGCAATTCTTCTTGTTGCTCTCGGTCTGAACGGCTGGACGTTTAAGGCGCATTTCGATACCAAGGAATTCAACGCCGAGCAGGAAAACAATAAAATAATCGTTGAAAATTCCGTCGGTTCGATGAAAATCAATTACTACGACGGCGAAAAAGTACAAATATTTTACCCCCAATCATCTAACTATGAATTGAACATTACCGAAACGAACGGCGCCGTGCGGGTAAAGAGTCCCAAACCCAAGTGGTACGAGTTTTCTATCTGGTGGACGAATATCCCGGAAACTGTAATAAACCTGCCGAAAGACACTCAATTTGAGCTTGATTTGACGGTAAACGCAGGCTCGTTGCGCCTGCTTGACGGGCAGTATTCAAAAATCCGTCTGACGGTAAACGCAGGCTCTCTTACCGTAAAGGACATTGATTGCGATACTTTCAGTGCAATTGTCAACGCGGGTTCTATGCGTATTGACGATTTAATCTGTTCAGACATTTTTACGGGCGAAGTCAATGCGGGGTCACTCAACGCAAAATACGTTGCCTGCCCCAGGATAATAGCCGGCGTTTCGGCAGGTTCTTTGAATATGACGGTTAAAGGCAGTAAATCTGAGTACAACATAAGCGCACGCGTTTCTGCGGGAAGCTCCAATATAAGTAGCCAAACGGGTACAACGGACAAAAAAATTACCGCCAACGTTTCGGCGGGCAGCCTCAATGTTTTCTTTACTCTTGGCAATCATTGACAAACACTCTTAAAAAATGATAAAATACAGCCGATAAAGGCTGTATTTTTTATTTGCAAATACTTTTTACCTTGGGTTCCCCCTTGGCTTAGAAACGAACAAGACAAGGAAAACAAGCACCGACCGCAGTGAGTGTACTATTGCGTACACAAGCAAGGCGGCGCGTAGCTTGACGCGGTATTGTGAAGTTTATAAGTCAAGAACAATAAATAATGAGGTAAGATTATGATTTTTGATTACGACAGTACATATTTCAACCCCGAACACGTGCTCGAGTGCGGGCAGATTTTCCGCTTTACCCCCTTTAAAGAGGGTTACCTCGTATATTCTGCGGACAAGGCGTGCTACGTATATACGAGCGGCAACAAGACGGTTGTCGAAAGCGAGGACAGCGACTATTTTTACAACTTTTTCGACCTCGACCGCGACTATTCCAAAATAGTTGAGGGCGCCAAGGCGCAGGGCGTGCCGCTACTTTCCAACTCTGCGGAAAAGTGCAAGGGTCTGCGCCTTTTAAATCAGAACCGCGAGGAGATGATTTACTCCTTCATAATATCGCAGAACAACAATATTCCCCGCATAAAGGGCATAATTTCGCGCATTTGCGAGGGACTCGGCGAAAAGCGCGAATTTAAGTACGGTCAATACTCCGCTTTTCCCACCTCCAAAGCGCTTTCGGAGGCGGGCGTGGAGTTTTTCAAGAGGGTGGGCTGCGGCTATAGAGACAGGTTCCTTGCCGAAACCTCGGGGCGGATTGTAAACGAGGGCATTTCCCATCTTGAAAATCTTGACTTCAAAACGCTTAAAAAACAGCTTTTGACCTATATCGGCATAGGCGAAAAGGTTGCCGATTGCATAGCTTTATTTGGTTTTTCCAAAAGAGAGAGCTTCCCCGTAGACGTTTGGCTTGAAAAGGTGTATAGAGAGGACTTCGGCGGAGAACTTAAAGACCGCTCAAAAATAACGCAGTACTTTACCGAGAGATTCGGCGGGAATTCGGGATATTTTCAGCAGTATTTATTTTACGGAAAACGGTTAAACTTATAATATGCCCGACTATTTTTCGCACAACGTTGCCGCAGAGAAAATTTATGAAAATCTTGCGGCGGAGCATAAGGAAAAAATTTCGTCGCATACCCTGTTCCTTTTGGGAGCGCAGGGAGGCGACGTATTTTTTGCCTATAATCTGAATTTATCCAAAAGGAATTTGGGGCGGGATTTGCACCGCAGAGGCGCCTTCGATATAATCGAGAGGCTTTCATACGGGAATTTGACATATGCAGCAGGCTTTGCCGTGCACTACGCGTTGGACAGCACTCTGCACCCCGCGGTGTACTCGTACGTAAACTCCCACCACTCTCCTCTGTCCCACGTAAATTTTGAAAGTGATTTGGGGCTGTATATCAGCAGACTTTTAAATATCCGTCGTGGAATTATTCCGAGGGAAAAATTGCTTGCCTGCACTTCCTCTTTATACGACAGCATAAAGCACGTTGAAGAGAGCGTAACCGTAACGGGAATAGAGCGCTGCCTTAAACGCCACTTTACCTATACAAGATATCTGTATAAAAGGAAGAGCTCGGAGTACAAATGCGCCTATCCCTTCGAGGACCTTGAGGATGCGGTAAAAGACGCGATTGAATTCGGCAGCGAGTGCGTCCGCGCGGTATTAAAGGAGGAACTGACGCCCTCGCTGTTTGCCTCCCCATTCCTTGCAAAATTTTAAAAAAATGCGTTATTTAAGGCATATTAGGGGGGTAATTTAAATAATCTTGTCGTAAATGCTGTGCTCCAAAAGCTTTTTATACAGCTCATCTTCGGTAATTTCGTCCAAAAAAACGTCGCCGTAAATTTGTACTACAAGATATTTTCTCTCGTCCAAAAATCGGAGCGCATCCTTAAAAGTTGCGCTCTCATCCAAAATAATATAGCGTATCTCTATTCCCCTCTTTTTCTTGCGGGCGGCAAAATTTATTTTTTGCGCGGGCGGTCTTCTCTCGAAGACGGAGCACAGCAAAAACGCCGCTATAATGAGCACGGAGGGGTTTTTCAATGCCGTGAAATACAGCGCGACCAGCCCGCCCGAAATTATTGCGCACAGAATTTTTAAAATCAAATCGGCAACGCCCGGTTTTAAAAACCTTCTTAAAAGACACGAAGCCGCCCTTCCCCCGTCGAGCGGATAGGCGGGCAAAAGGTTGATAAACAGCATGCCCGCGTTGGCGTAAAACACGGTGTCGGTAAAGGCGTAGGTATCTGGGAAAAACCACCACAGTCCCACCGTTCCTACGCAAATTAAAAGATTTACAGTCGGTCCGGCAAGAGCTAAACGGAGTTCGTCGGAAACGGATATCCCCTCGATATCGCACTGCGCCGAAGCCCCGTACGGCATCAGCCTTATCTCCCTGCACTCGAACCCCATTTGCCTGGCGCAAAATATATGACCGCACTCGTGCAGGAGTGCGGTCAGGGCGCAGATTATAAATACAGGCAATCCGCCCACAAATGCGCTAACTATTCCCGCAAGTAAAAACAGCGGGTGAAGTTTTATTTTCACGAGTTCCAGACGGGCACTTCGCCGGACAGAGAGTAGCACTTTAAAAGAGTGTCACCGTCGTAGAGCGAAATTTGCACCTCTCTTTTACCGTCCGAAAAGGCAAACGGAAGATTTGAGCGCACCGCGTCTCCCTTTGCGCAATATACGCTGCTCAAGCCAGTAACTACGCTTGAAAAGCGGGAAGTGTGTGCAATCTGAACGGTATAATTGCCTTCTTCGGCAATTACGGACGAGATTTTTCCGTCGCAGACGGGATAAACGCAGCTCTCTGCCTTGAAATAGAGGTATCCGCCGTCGGCAATCTGAACGTCTACGTCGGAGAGCTCGCTGACGACCGCCGAAAGCTCTAAATCGCTGTAATTGGGCTCTTTATCCGCCGTTTTTTTGGAAAACGAGCCGATAAAGGTATTGATAGCGCTCGTGGGCATAAAAATATTCGTTAAGAATATAGCAACGGCAATTACGCACACCGCGACGAGCTCGCCCAAAAGAACGCGGCTTGCCTTGTCCTTTCCGAAGTTTAAATTGTGCTTTTTGCTCTCCGAATTAGCTCTTTCGGACAAGTCCTCGGAATATACGTACGCCCCCACGCGCTCGTTGACGCTTTCAACTACCTTCTCTTTCAGCTCGTCTTGAGCTGCTTCGGGCGCTTGTACAGCGGGCTTTTCCGCAGTTTTGCGCTTGAATAAACTCTTCTTTTTTACCACGTTTACCGTGCTGACGGGAATTTCCAGCATTTCGGCGTAATCTAATTCCTGTTCCATAATTTCCTCCAAAATTTAAGTCTAAAATACTATATTCTCAAAATTTTGCTTATAGAACATTTTTTTGAAATAGTGCATACAATAAACGCGCCGTCCTTTGCGGACGGCGCGTTTTGTTTATTTTGTAAGTGCGTTAGAAAGGGCGGCAAAGTCCGTCGGCGAAAGGGTTTCCCCGCGCGCCTTTAAATCTATACCGACTCTGTTTAAAACTTCCTCCGTCTCGGCTCTTTTTAGTTCAAAGGCAACCATAAGGTTGTTTACAAGCGTCTTTCTTCTCGATAAAAATGCCGCGCGCACGACCTTTTTATAAATTTCACTATCCTTGACGGGGAGCCTTCTATCCTCTATTTTAAGATTTACGACCGCGCTGTCGACGTTGGGTCTCGGAGTGAACGCGGTGCGGGGAACTTTTTTAACAAGCTTTGCCTCTGCCCGAAGGGCAACAGACGCGGTAATTGCGCCATATTCGGGGGTGTTTTGCTTTGCGCACAGCCTCTCGGCGACTTCCTCCTGAACCATTACGGTTAAGCTTTCACACTTTTCCGACTGCTCTACAAGCTTCATTATAAGCGGCGTGGTTATATAATACGGCAGGTTTGCCACCACCTTGTAGCTCGCTAAATCCTTCTCGATTTGCTTTAAATCGACCTTTAAAAAATCGCGGAATACCACCTCTACGTTATCGCACCCCGCAAGTGTTTGGGCAAGCACGGGCTGAAGGGCGGTATCTATTTCGAATGCTATAACTTTTTCTGCAACTCCCGCAAGCGCACGGGTCAGGGTTCCCGCGCCGCAGCCTATTTCGATTACCGTATCGCTTGCGCCCACTTCGGCAAGGCTTACTATGCTTTCCAAAAGGTTCTTGTCCGTTATGAAATTCTGCCCGAACTTCTTTTTAAACCCGAAATTGTTTTCGGCAAGAATTTCTTTTACGCTCTTTTCCATTATTTAGCCCGCCTTTTAAAGAATAATTTAATTATAGCAATTCAAACTAACTTTGTAAACGCATTTAGCGCGTTTATGCACCAATGATGAATAAGCTCCCGCAAAATGCGGGAGCTTCAACTTTACATATTGTTGAGTTTTTTAAAGAGCATATGCGCATTTGCCCATACTTTTTCGCTCATTACCTCCGCCGAAACACCGCGGATTTGCGCCATATTCAAAAGAATTTCGGGAATACTTTCGGGGGTGTTGGGGAAAGTGCCGTACTTGGACTTCGGCGGAAGATAGGGGCTGTCCGTCTCGGTCAGGAGCCTGTCCGAGCCGAGTGCGGAAATGGTCCTTTTCGCCTTTTTGCTGCCCGAATAGGTGCTTGTGCCGCCGAACGAGAAGTGCCCGCCCAGCTTTTCAATCTCCGAGGCAATCTCCGTCGAGTGCGAATAGCAATGCAATAAAAACCCGTTTTTAAGCAGCGCCGTATTTTCCTTTAAGATGTTAAGCATATCCTCGGCGCAGTCACGCGAGTGAATTACTACGGGAAGGTTTAGATTATAAGCCATCTCAAGCTGTGTCAAAAACGCCTCTTTCTGAGCCACTTTGTCGGTGTCCTCGTAGTGATAATCCAGCCCGATTTCGCCTATTGCAACGCACTTACCGTGTTTTGCAAGCTCTAATATCTTCTCAAAGTCGCCCTTATTGAACTTTTTAAGCTCGGTAGGATGAAAACCCGCCGTAAAGTAACAGCCCTTATATTTTTCGGCAAGCTCTTTTGAGAACTCGCTCGAACTTAAATCGAATCCGGCACAGATTACCTTTTCCACTTGGGCTTGCGCAAGCCTTTCAAAGAGCGCGTCCAAATCGCCGAAATGTCCGCCGTCGAGATGGCAGTGCACGTCGATATATCTCACGACAAAAGGCTCCCGTCGGGCAAGTCCTTTTCGGGCGAAACTATTGAAAGCGTTCCGTCGGGCGCTTCCGCGCACACAATCATGCCTTCGCTTAAAATTCCCTTCATCTCGCGGGGAGGCAGGTTGGTGACAACAATTACCTTTTTACCCACCATCTCCTCGGGGGTGTAGTGCTTTGCAATACCCGAAAGAATAGAGAGCGTTCTGTTCCCCACTTTTACCGTTTCGTGCAACAGCTTGCTCTTTTTGACCGCTTCGCAGGCAATTACCTTGCCAACGCGCATCTCGATTTTTGCAAAATCGTCAATCGTTATGGGGGCTTTGTATTCTTCCTCTATAACTTCTTCCGCTTTTATTTCCTCTTTATTGCTGTTCAGATATTCCTCGAACGCTTTATCGTCAATCCTCTCAAACAGCGTTTGGGGCTCGCCCGTAACAGTATAGCTTTGGGCATACCGAAGGTTTTCAAGGCTTTCAAAACCCCTCTCTTTTCCGCCAATCTCCGCGAGAATTTTATCCGCTGTTTGGGGCATAAACGCCTTTAAGAGGTTTGCGCCGATATCGAGCGCGGACAGGAGATTATATAAAACGTTCTCCAAAACGCCTTTCTTTGTTTCGTCCTTTGCAAGTATCCAGGGGCAAGTTTCGTCGATATATTTATTCGCTCTTCTGAACAGTGTCCAAAGGCTGTCGAGCGCGTCCGATGCCTTGTAGGCGTCCATCTTGGCTATAACGCCCTTATACGCGGAGGCGGCAACTTCAATTAAATCGTTGTCAAATTCGGTGCTTGAAGAGTTTTTACATACCTTACCGCCGAAATACTTGTTCGTCATGGCAACAGTGCGCTTTAAAAGGTTGCCCAAAACGTTTGCAAGGTCGGAATTTACCCTCTCTTTTATGAGCTCGAGGGTAATTATACCGTCGTCGGCGTAGGGCATTTCGTGAATGACGAAGTAGCGTACCGCATCCACGCCGAAAAACGAGGAGAGCTCGTCGGCATAGAGTACGTTGCCCTTGGACTTGGACATCTTGTCCCCGCCCTGCAAAAGCCACGGGTGCCCGAATATGCACCCCGGCAGCTCTTCCCCGAGCGCAAACAGAAATATGGGCCAGTAAATGGTGTGGAACCTTATTATATCTTTGCCTATAATGTGGACGTCTGCAGGCCAGTATTTTTTGAAATTTTCTTTGCTTCCGTCGGGGTCGTAGCCCATTCCCGTGATATAGTTTGCAAGCGCGTCGAGCCAGACGTAGACGACGTGTTTATTATCGAAATCGACGGGAACGCCCCACTTGAAGGTTGAGCGCGAAACGCACAAATCCTGCAATTTGGTCTTTAATTCGCCTTTTTCGATTGCGGCAAGAATTTCCTCGTCGGACTTTCCTATAAATTCGTCGGCAATGAGGAAGTTATTCATCATCTCGCGCTTTCTGGAGGCGGGCTGGATAAATTCGGGGTGGGTCACAATGTGCTTGACCAGCCTGTCCGCATATTTGCCCATCTTGAAGAAATACGCCTCCTCGCGCGCAAATTTTACCTCTCTGCCGCAGTCGGGGCATTTTCCGTCAACAAGCTGGCTCTCCGACCAAAAGCTTTCGCACGGGGTGCAGTACAGTCCCTCGTAACCGCCCTTGTAGATATCGCCCTGCTCGTAGAATTTTCTGAAAATTTTGGCAACGGTCTTTTCGTGATAATCGTCTGTGGTGCGGATAAATTTATCGTAGCTGACGTTCATCAAGTCCCATATGCGCCTTATCTCGCCCGCAACCTCGTCCACGAACTGTTTGCAGGTTATGCCCCTTTCGGCTGCCTTTTGCTCGACCTTCAAGCCGTGCTCGTCCGTGCCCGTCATAAAGAATACGTCGAAGCCCTGAATACGCTTAAAGCGGGCAATCGCGTCCGAAAAGATTGCCTCATAGGTGTTGCCGATGTGCGGCTTACCCGAGGTATAGGTTATGGCAGTTGTCAGATAAAATTTCTCTTTCATATTCGCTCCTTTGACGAAATTAAAAAAATTATAACACGGGCGGCGCCAAAAGTAAACTTTTAAATTGACATATCCCGCAAAATGCGCTCATAAATTACTCTATGAACGCCGTTTTTACGATTATTGTAATATTTTCTGCCGTAATAATTGCCTTTACCGCGCCGGACAAGCTACTTTCGGGCCTACTTTCGGGTGCGGAAAACTCCTTAAAGACGGCTTTGACCTTATTTTGTATCTACGCCGTGTGGATGGGGCTTTCGCGCCTTGCCGAAAAGAGCAGATTGAGCGAAAAGGCGGCGAAAGCGGCTCTTCCCCTTGCAAAAAAGGTATTTAAAACAAATAACTTAAAGGCAGCCGAGCATATCGCGATGAATCTTTCGTGTAATCTTATAGGAATTGGCGGCGCGGCGACTCCCTACGCCGTGAAAGCTATCGGAGAGCTTGAAAAGGAGGGCAATTCGTTCGCCCAAAAACTGCTGTTTGTAATAAACGCAACTTCAATTCAGCTTGTTCCAACTACGGTAATAACCCTGCGCGCGGCGGCGGGGAGTACGTCGCCCTCGGATATATTTTTACCCTCGCTCATATGCACGGCTGTTTCTACGGCGACGGCGATTACGCTGTATATTTTATATACTAAATTAAACCGCAAAAAACGGGGGAAATAATATGCAGTATATAATTCCCGCTATTTTTATACTCGTGTTTGTCTTTGCCGCCGCAAAAAAAGTGCGCGTTTACGACGAATTTTCCGAGGGGGTCAAGGAAGCCGTAAAGTTTACTTTTTCCTTAATTCCCTGCCTTGCCGCCATCTTTATGATGTGCGAGCTGTTTGAAATTTCGGGGCTTTCGGGCGGAGTTACCAACCTATTATCCCCCGTGTTTTCGGCGCTCGGCATACCGCCCGAACTTACCAAATTAGTGCTGATTAAGCCCTTTTCGGGTAGCGGGTCGCTCGCGTATCTGACTGCCGTAATCGAAGAACACGGCGCGGACAGCTATATCTCACGCTGTGCCTGCGTTTTGTACGGCTCGTCCGAGACGGTGTTCTACATTTCGGCGGTGTATTTTGCGGGGCTCAAAGTAAAAAAACTCGCCGTGCCCATTGTAATCGTGCTTGTTTCAACTCTGCTTTCAACCGTTATCGCCTGTCTTTTATGCAAATTAATCTAATAGCGCACAAAATATAACTTTGTGTAAAATTCACATTTTTTGTTATCATAAAAAACGAAAAAAAATATTTAAAATTTTTTATTTTATTTGTTTTACTTTTTTTTCGTTTGGTCTATAATTGTTAATGTCATCGGAAAGAAACCGATACGGGTATTCAACCGTACTTACATAGCTTACACTTTTTCCCCCTTATCATATAGAGGCGGCGCAGACTCCGGTTTGCGTCGTTTCTTTATTTTAAAGTTCACACAAATTAAAAGCTATATTGCGCTTTCAATTTGTCGTGATTTTGGGGAACTATGTTCCCATTTGCGCGATAATTTAGGGCAAACGATAATAAAATCGCGCAAATTCCCTTCTTTAAGCGAAAGCGTTCGCAAATTGGGTGCGCGGGCGGAGGGGAACCCTCCTTGCGCCGAAAAGTGTTTTAGATTTAAAAAGGTATGACCTGCGTCATACCTTTCTTATTCTGTTTACAGCCTCTTTCAATGTGTCGACTGTAAAATTTACTTCCTCTTGAGTGTTGTATTTGCCGAATGAGAACCTTACTGCGCTCTTTACACGGCTTTCCGAAAGTCCCATAGCAGTCAGTACGTGCGAGGGACTGACCGCGCCCGCCGAGCAAGCCGAGCCCGTGGATACGCAAATTCCTTTCATATCGAGTAAAAACAGAAGATTTTCGCCGTCGCAGCCGTCAAAGGAAATATTCGCGTTGGATGGCACACGCTTTGCCATATCGCCGTTTAAGTGCGTTCCCTCAATTTCGGACAGCACCCTTTTTACAAATGCATCGCGAAGCACCTTTATTTTTTTATTGTTTTCGTCCGAGCAAGCGACCGCCCTTTCAAGCGCGACCGCACAGCCGACCGCACCCGCCACGTTTACCGTGCCGCCGCGAAGCCCGCGCTCCTGCCTGCCGCCCGAAATAAGGCGGGATATTTTAGAGCCCTTTTTGATATAAATCGCGCCCGCGCCGCGGGGACCGTAGAACTTGTGCGCCGAAACTCCCAAAGAGCTACAACAGCTTGCATTAAGGGGCAGAACGCCCGCGCTCTGAACACAGTCCGCGTAGTAAAGCACGCCCCTTTTTTTGCAGATTTCGCCAATCTCTTCGTAGGGCTGAATCGTGCCGACCTCGTTGTTTGCCGCCATAACGGCGCAGAAAACCGTGTCCTCTCTCAAAGCGTTTGCAACGTCCGAGGGGTCTATTATTCCGTCCTTATCGGGTTTTACATAAGTTATTTCAAAGTCGCCCTTTAAATCTTTCGCGCTCTCCAAAAGTGCGGGGTGTTCTATTGCCGAGAGGACCAAGTGCCCTCTGCCGCAAGATAGGCACACGCCTTTTAAGGCGGTATTGCCCGCCTCCGTGCCGCCCGACACGAAATACACCTCGTCCGAGCCGCAGCCCAAGATTTCGGCTATTCTGTCGCGTGCGGAAGTCAAAGCGTTTGCGGCAGCCCTGCCCAACCCGTGCTGTGACTGCGGGTTGCCGAAATTTTCGCGCATAAAGGGCAGCATTGCCTCTAAAACTTTCTCATCTTGCGGGGTTGTTGCGGCATTGTCAAGATAAATCATTTTCAACTGCCTTATTTTCGACCTCTTTCCCGAGGGCTGTATTTTCTTCTTCCTTAATTGCCGTTATCACTCTTTCGATAAGCGAAAGCTGTTTTTTCTTGCCCTCGAACTCTCTGCCTATTTGGGTGGAGGAGTTTTTCTCGTTCAAAGAAACCTTTTTTGCGCTGTCCCAAAGCATATGCGCCGCAAATAAAAACGCAATAAACAGTGCGCCCGCCACACCGAAGAAAACGAAGGTTAAAACTATATTTCTACCGTCCTTTACTGCGTGCATAACTGTCGAAAAGTAAATTCCGAGAATTAAAAACACGAGGAAGGGAACTACCGTTGCCGTAAAGAATATGAGCGAATTTTTTTTCTTTTTTAAAAATACCGACCGTCTTTGAGCTTTCTTCTCTTCGTTTACGCTTTGAAGCTTTTCAACCTCTTTTGAAAGGGTGCCCGCCTGACCGTTGAGATTATCCAGCCTTTCCGAAAGCTCGGCTAACTGCTCTTTATTGCAGTTATTTTCAACACCATCAACCGCGGAGGCAACCTCCTCGCCCGAAAATGAGCGCAAATTTTCGGTGACCGCCAAGAGCTTGACAACGGCAACCTGTCCGTCGTTTTCTATGAGCTCCTCCGCCTCCGAAATGCAGTACAGCGCGCCCTCGTAGCTTTGCTCGTCAATGAGCTGTCTTGCGCGGGATAAAAGCTCGTCGCACTTGACGCGATTTCTCGCCTCTTCCTCTCTTTTAAGCCTTTCGCGCTCGGCAAACTGCTCGGGAGTGAGCACAGCCGCCTCCTCGTCGTCCGTCTCGAACTCGGGAACTTCAAACTCTATGCTCTCTTTCTCCTCTTCTTCGTCGCCCTCCACCATATACAGCTCGTCCTCGCCGTCGGCGTTCTTGCGTATCCTGAATTTTCTGTCCTTATCGTCGTCGATAAGCCTTTCCTCTGCCATAACTTGCTCCTTTTAAATTTTAGGTGTTAACGTTTTTAATTCTATTACTTTAAACTTTCCGCGGTATCTGCTCTTTGCGTAGGCGCAGAACTCCGCGTTTTCAAACAGTGCCACCACCGCGCTGCCCGAGCCCGTCATAGTTACCCCTAATGGGTCGAACTCTTTGAGCTCACCGTACGCCCTTTTCACGTCCTCATTCAGCCTTATTGCGGGCTTGTAGAGGGCATTGTCGAGGGCTTTGCCGAGCGCCCTTAAATCGCCCCTTTTAAGCCCTTCAACCGCATTGTCCGTCGCCGTTGTCGGCGAGGGAGCTTTGTCGTACAACGCGTAGCACTCCGCCGTGGAAACTCCGCTGCCCGGAATGAGCGCAAGAAGGTTGAGCCTCTCCTTAATATCCAAAAATTCGACCATTTCGCCCCTGCCCTTGAGCCTTGCAAATCCGCCCGTGAGCATATATCCCGTGTCGCTGCCGAGGGTATCGGCAAGCTCTTTCAATTGGCTTTCGCTGCCCGTGCCGTAGAGCTGTGCAAGCCCCCGCAAAACGCCCGCAGCGTCGGCAGAGGAGCCGCCCATACCCGCCGCAAGGGGTATGTTTTTATAGACGGCTATGTCCGCACCGCCCGTTCCGAACCTGTTTACAAACGCCTCCGCCGCCCTGTACGCGTTGTTGCTTTCAATCGGCATAAGCTCCGTGTTAAGACCGTGCATTTCAAGGTTAACTCTGTTGTCCCTGCGCTTTTTAAGCCTTATCAGGTCGTAAAGGTCCACCGAGCAGACGAGGCTGTCCAGCATATGAAAACCGCCCGCAACGCCCAGAATATCGAGAGTAAGATTGAGTTTTGCATATGCGCGGATATTAAGCATACCTTAATCATACCATAATGCGCCGTATTTTACAATGATTTTCAACAAAAAAACGCGGCTTGCCGCCGCGTCTTACAAATGAAATCTTAAAATTATATTACCCCAACTTTGGTCTGTAAATTATAATTCTTTCCTTGCCCGAAAGGGGAAAGGTCAGCTCGGGGTTGGAGCTTTGAATACTTGCGGGGCTGACGCAAAGTCTCTTTGCCGTCTCCCAAAGCCCGTCGCCCGACTGCGTTATGTACACGCTTATTGCGCTGTCCGAAGGCGTTCTCTTTTCACCCTCGCCCGCCTCCGTAATATATCTTATCGTCTTATACTCGCCGTCCGCCGCGGTTATCTTCAAGGAAGCCTCTCCCTCACATTCGCCCTCCGAACGCTGTCTTAAGCTGATTCCCAAAACGCACACGCTTATATTTTTGCAGTCTTCGGACAGTCCTGCCAAAGTTACGGAGAAAGGCAGATTTACTTCGGTTGAGTGAACTTCGCCGTTCTGCCTGTACAGTAAAGTTGCGGTTACGCTTCCCTCGATGCCCCCCTTCGTGCGCTCGAACTCCGCAGAAGGCAAGGTGGCCGCGAGAAAGGCACAGGTGTAGTCGAGCTTTGCCTTGGTCGCACAGGGGCCCTGAACGCGCTCGGAATAGTTCTTTATATCGCCGTCCGCAAAGACGCGTTCCTCCGCATATGCAAGGTTTAAATCGCACTCCTCGGAGAAAGCGTCCTGCACGTAGGAAATTTCCTCCTCCTCGTAGAAATGACCGGAAAACGCAAGGGTTGAGTCAAAGCTGACGTTGCACTTGCCGTTATTTTCGTTGACTTTACAGCTTACGTTTATGCTTGCAATCTCCGCCCGACAGTATGCCCTGCGGGAAAGGAGAGCCTCGTCGCAGGATAGCTCGCACTTGAAGGGAATCGTTCTGTCAAGGCAGACGGGCGAGCCGTCACGCACGGCAAGAAGGGAAAGATAGATTTCGCCGTTCACTTCCACAAGCCCCGTCCTCACGTTACAGCCCGTAACGCACACGTTGGCGGCGGGGACGAGCACGTCGGAGGCGGCGCATTCGAAGTCGTCATCCACCTCGCTCTCGCCCGAAAAATTGACAAGGGAATACAGATTACCGTTTTCTATTTTGCAATTCGCGCCCTCTATGTCGGACACGAAACTGCGCTGAACGTTGTCGAAAACGTCAATATTTGCTCCCACGACAATGGCAACTACGTAGGAAGAGCCTTCGCGCTTCAACTGGCAGCGTTCGCACTTTAAAAGGCAATTTCCGCGCTGTGCGGGTGCAAGTCTTTCGTCGTCGGTATAGTGCGAAAATTCGGCGCCTTTCTGAACGCGGCAAAGCCCTCCGTCGCCGTCCGTATAGACCACGGTGCAGATTATTCTGCCGCCGTAATTCGCTCTGCCCGAAGATATTTCAAGGTTTGAGAGCGAAATCTGCGGATAGACCGCCACTACTTCGCCGATTTCCTGCCCCGAAAATTTAATTTCCACCACCGACTGCGTGGAAAGATTAGCAACCTGCTTTAAATGCGTTCCCGACTGCTGTTGTGCATTGATAGCCATAAAACCTCCGTAACCGTACGGTTATTTTAATTACAAAGCTATCTTATGCGCAACGTTTGCCGTATATTACTATAAATTTTTAAAGCTTAATTTCAGAACAGGTAAGCTTGACTCTGCCGCACAGAATTTCCGAATAGGAATACGCCGTCTTGCCCAAAAAGTTTTTATCGAAGGGGCAAACGGTAAATATAGATGGATACACACCGTTTATAACAGCGGGAAAGGTTACGAACTTGTTTCTGCCTAAATTGAGCTTTACGGTCACGTCTTTGCCGCATAGCAACCGTACGCTGTCTTTGATGGAATTTATTGTTATACCCGTTTTAATCATACAATAATTTTCTCCCATTTTTAACCAAATTATACAAAAAACAAGCTCCCGCAATTTTGAAGTATATTGATTTATTGAAAATTATTTACCGATATGAAAAAGACCGAAAATAAATAATCCCGACTGCAATAGCAGTCGGGATATCGATTTTATTTAAAAATCATCGTCGTCTTCGTCGTCCTCGTCGTCCTCATCTTCATCGTCGTCGTAATCGTAGTCGCCGATGTCCTCAAAGTCGTCCAAGGGGTCCTCTTCCTCATATTCCTCGTATTCCTCGTCCTCTTCGTCGTAGTCGTCGTAGTCGTCCTCGTCGGGCAGTTCAAGCTGAATAGCGGGCTCGGACGACATATTCGACTCGTCCTCTTCGAGGTAGTTCTTCCACTCCTCGTCCTTTTCCATATCGACGTCCTCGTCCTCCTCGTATTCCTGCTGGAGGCGGCAGTTGTCGCACATCTTCTCGCCCGGTCTTATCGAACCGACCCCGCAAACGGGACAGACATCGTCAAATTCGTTTGCCGCAACGTCCTCGAGCTCCTCAAGGTCGGCAAATTTAAGCTTACTGCCTTTCATTTCGGCAATACAAACTTCGCAGTACTCCCGTTCATCCGCGTTTATATAGTTGAGTTCACATCTCGGGCACTTTATATATCTGACCATAAATATTCTCCGGCAAAGCCAAATGCAACTTTGAATATTGCAAGTGGTAACATTATATTAGTATTCATTACATTTGTAAACTGTTTTTAAAAACAAATTTATTCATTTTAAAAATTTTTTTTGAAAACCCGCAAGGTTTGTCAAAATGGTTCAACCGTTAAAATTGTGCGTAAAAAAATCCCCGCTTATGCGGGGAATTTTATCATTAGTTGTTGTAGACGTCTATAGACTTGTCGTCGGTTGTATCTACCCTTATTCTTCTGCGCTTGGCGGGAGCCGAAACTCTCTTTTTACGCTGTACAAGGAAGATTACCAAAACGGTTATGCCGCCGATTACGAGTAAGCCGATAAGGCACATACCTATTACGAAGAACACTCTGCCTGCCGTGCCTATGCTCTCCCACCAAGTCTGTGTTTTTTCGGTATAGGCGGGAAGATAGCTTGTTACAAGCGAGTTTGCGTAAGCTTTCGTATCGCTTGAGGACATATTGCCGAGCAAGCTGTAATAGTAGCTGCGGTAGGTTGCGTAGACCGTCTTACCGTTTACCGTCTTGGTTGCGGTGAAATCTTTCCAATTGTTGCCCTCTGCGGGGTTGAGGAAAGCTTCGTATTCTGCAATCGACTCGTCCGAGAAGGGAATATTTTCGTTATCGGAGGCAGCGGCGTTGACTTTCTTCTGATGCTTGTAAACGTAGGTCGTGTCTGCCGAGTAGAAGGCATATTTCAAAATATTAGTAATATTCTGATATTTATCCGAAGGATATTTTTCCGAGTTGCTGTATTCGTCAATCTTTTCGGTAATGCTTTCGTACAGCTCGTTGAGAGTTCTTATCTCGGCGTTGCTCATAGGCTCGCCCTCGCCGTTTCTCAAATCGCAAGCCAAAATATAGGAGTACAGCGTCATATCCGAGGAAGCCGAAGCATAGATGAGCTGACCTTCGATTATCTCGGGAAGATACCAGTCGGTAGCCGCATCCAAGTCTAAAATACGAACGGGCGTGTAAGGCGTGGGTTCGAACTCGTACACAGCGTAGTCGCCGTAGTTTTCCGAGGAGTAATCAACGCGCCATATAGAATATCCGTTGGCGCCCGAACCGCTGACCGAGTAATACAGGAAATTGCTCTCCCTGTCAAGGAACAGTATAGTTGCCGTTCCGTCCTTTACGATATTGAAGTACTTGGAATTCTCTAAATTCTCGCCGTCGGTCTTCTTTTCGTGAAGCTTGCCGTTCTCGACATAGTTGATGCTTATTCCGCCCGAGCCCTCCGTCTTGATTACCGCCTTAATATCGCCGTTATTATCGAAGATATACTTGTAGGTGTCGGCACTGCTGCCGTTTTTAAGAAGCTCCTTGTTCGCAAGCGCCGTGTTGAGCGCGATAGGGTCGCTTGAATCAATCGCACCGTCTTTGTAGATATAGAGATACTGTTCGTTTATATCCGTGCTGCTGCGTGTAAATACGAGCGTGCCGTTCAAATAGGTTTTGAGCGTGTAGGTATAGCTTCTGGCGTTTTTCGAATCCTCTTCGGGATAATCGTAGTTGAAAGGAGTCGTCTTATCTACCTTTCCGCCTCTGCCCTCGAACACGAGCTGTCCGCAGTTGATATAATGGTCGTTGTCGTCGTCCCAGCCCTTGCCTTTTAATGCGGAGAGGTCGTATTCGTTTGCGTCCGTCACGTCTGCCGTCACCGTGTAGAGCTGATTGTAGCCGTAGTTACTGCCCGAAGCGTAGTTTTTAACGTTCATAGTGTAGTAGATACGGGGATTGGTTTTGTCCTCGTCATCGAAAAGATAGGACGCAACGTTGTAAACAAGCAGGGTGTTTTTGCCCGTCTTGGTGTTGAGCGAGTGAATATTTGTTACGCCAGTACTCTCGTCGTAGAGCGTTTCGCCATTAGCAACGTAGAGCAGATAGACCGTACCCTCCACTTCCACGTAGCGGTATTCGCAGGACGAATCGCTGAACGAGATGTAGGGTGCGCTCGTACGCGAACGGTCGAGCTTGGTGGACTGCATTTCAAGGTTCTGATACTGAACCACGCCGTCTGCGTTTTTGGCAGTCGAGGGCGTTCCGTAGTAAACCTCGTCGCCGTAGATGAATATGCCCGCATTGTGGTTTGCGGAGTATGCAATCTGGGGAACGACTATCTGCGTGTTCGAATAGTTGTGCGCCGCATAGTCGGTCTTGGAAATACGGCTAATGGCGCCTTTTACGGGCTTGCCGTAATCGTTGCCGGCGGAATTGCCCTGAACGCCGTTGATAAAGTAAATATAGTTGCCCTTTTCAACTGCAAAGCCGCCGTTTGATTGTACTTCGCCCGTGAAAATGTCCTTACCGCTCAAGGGCGTGTCGGTGTGTCCTTTGGAACAGCCTGCCGCGAGCAAAATGCCCGAAGCGACAACTGCGGAAAGAATTGCGCATATAATTTTAGTAAAACGTCTACTCATTGTATCTCCGCCCCGCGAAAGCTAAAAAGCCCGCGTCAGGTTTATTTCTGAATTACAACGGAAACCGCCCGAAAATCCGAACAATTTCCGAGTGAACAAAGTTATTATACACCAAAGCAAGTTTATAAGCAATAAAAAACGAGTTGATTTTAAAAAAAAGGAGTTGTATTTTACGGAAAAATTTGCACTTTTAAAGCTTTTAACCGCCCTCGGCAAATTGAACGCGCCTGCCGTAGGGCAAGGCGAGGAAGCCGTGCGCCCTCAAGAGACGCCGTCTTCTCCCACTCCGCCCGCACAAATCAATATGTTTGCAAGCGTTCTCACACGCCACGAGGCAATAGCCAACCGGGTTAAAAATAAAAAATAGCCTCCCCGCTCGGAGAGGCTACTCTATTTGAAATTATTTTATGGTCGATTTGGTCATCAGGCGGATATGGCGGGGAAGTCCGTTTATCCAAAGGGGCGCAATCTCCGCCTGTATGAGCGGCATGATATAGTGTACAAGCTCGGGCTTGACGTTTGCGCCGTCGTCGGTTATCCACTCTAGGGGAACCTTCTTTTCCACGTTTGCAACAAAGTGAACGTCGGCGGGTTCGGTTATGCACATATAGGGGTCGTCGGAGACGCGCTTTAAGGTTATAACGTGACCGGTCAGTCCTTCAAACGCCGCTTTTACTGCCGCACCGCCTGCGTTGAACGCCTCGGTCATGTCAACTCTTGACATAATGTGCGATGCGCAGCGCTGTAACGAGGAAAGCTCTATCGCTCTCGTCTTTATGCCGTACTTTTCGTCAATCTTACTTGCAAGATAGCGCGCAGTGCCCGCAAGCTGTTTGTGTCCGAACGCGTCAACGTAGTCAACGTGGTCGGCGAGCTCGCACACGTATCTGCCGTCCGCAACCTTTACGCCCTCGGAAACGGCTATAACTATCGAACGGTCTTTTTTGAGGAGATTTCCCACGTTCTCAAGGAATTTGTCGACATCGAACACTATCTCGGGCAGATAGATTGCGTCTACGCCCTCGCAGTCCTCGCCCTCTGAAAGAGCAGCCGCGGCAGTTAGCCAGCCTGCGTTACGGCCCATAACCTCGATAACCGAAACTACGGGATAGTCGTAAACCCGACCGTCGCGGATAATTTCTTTGGTGGTTGCCGCTATGTATTTTGCCGCACTGCCGTAGCCGGGAGTGTGGTCGGTTATCGCAAGGTCGTTGTCAATCGTCTTGGGAACGCCGATAAAGCGGATATGGCTCTTGATTTGAATTCCGTAGTCGCTCAACTTCGTGATTGTGTCCATCGAGTCGTTTCCGCCGATATAGAAAAACGCGCAAATATCGAGCTCGTTCAAAATTTTGAAAATTTTCTCGTAAGTGTCTTCGTTACCCTCTATGTCGGGCAGTTTGTAGCGGCACGAGCCGAGGAAGGACGAAGGCGTTCTCTTTAAAAGGTCTGTGTCGAGATTGGTCTTGAAACAGGTGGAGAGGTCGACAATATTTCTGTCCAAAAGCCCCTTTATGCCGTGAACCATACCGTAAACCTTGTCCGCTCCCCTGTCCTTTGCCGTCTTGTAGACGCCGAGAAGAGACGAATTGATAACTGCGGTAGGTCCGCCCGACTGTCCAACGATAATGTTTTTCATTTTTTTATCCCCCCAAATATTTATATTTGTAACGTATATTAGTAATGTAAAAATTATACTACAAAACCCGTAAAAAAGCAAGATACGCGGTCAAATTTTTACAAGTTTGTGAAAATAACACAAACCCGACGCATTCGCGTCGGGTCATATGTACTTTTTAAAAATTATTTCTTGTTCAAAACCAGGTTAGCAGCATTTGCAAGAGCCGCAATTATTGACAGAACGCCTGCAACGATTACGCCCGCGCCGAGCGAATATACTTCTTTGGCCTTGCTGATATCGTCTGCGGTTGCCTTATCGGGAAGGTTGAGTACGCAGGTGGGAACAGCAATAAAGAAGAGTATTGCAGCAACTACGAAGCAAGCTGCCGAAACGATGGGTGCGATTTTGCCGAGCTTTCCAAGAGCTGCAAGAACTGCCATTGCCACGCCGACAAGAGCAAGCAGATAGGGAAGAAAACTTAAGAACGAGAACTTAAAGATTTCCGTCTCTACTTCTTTTCCCAGGACTGTTGATTTGTGTGCCGCACCGAAAACAGTTTCAAGTCCGCTGTATTCGGTTTTGACATTAAGCACTTCCGACACGAGGTTGGGAGCAAAGAGCATAAAGAATGCTACAAGACCCAAAAGCGCTGCCGCACCGCCTAAAATCATACCTAAATTCAAACCACTTTTCTTAGCCATAATAACCTCCTTAATTTATTTGTCTGTAACTTAATTGTACCACCACGGATTTTAAATTGCAAGCGCATTTTTAAAAATTTGTTCGACAATTGTTGAATTTCGCAATATTTTGTCGACCGTCTATTTAACATATGCCCGATTTTTTATAAATGTGTAGAATGGCAAAACCGCAGAGAAGCAAGCAGAACAAGGCGAGCGCGGCTTTGCGCGGGGAGCGTACACGAGCGTACGTAACCCAAGCAAAACGCAAGCTCAACACAGTTATGCGCCGCTTATATGCGGTTCTTTGTAAACAAAAAAATAAGGCGCCCAAGCAGGACGCCTTGTTGTTTTGAATTATCTCTTTGAGAACTGGGGTGCGCGACGAGTGCGGTTTTCTCAAAACAGTGGACACCCGCTGTTTTGCCGCACGAGATGAGTGAGCGCATAACCACGCGCGAACGGTGACCGAGAATGCTGTTGCCCTTACAGCATTCGAGAGTGCTTTTAAGAAAGCACGACTGGACCTCCGTTTCCCGACGGGAAACGCAAAAAAATAAGGCGTCTTGTATAGACGCCTTGTGTTTTTGAAATTATCTCTTTGAGAACTGAGGTGCGCGGCGAGCTTTTTTCAAGCCGTACTTCTTTCTCTCTTTGACTCTGGGGTCGCGGGTTAAGAAGCCCTCTTTCTTGAGTGCGGGACGCGAGCCCTCCTCCGCCTGCAACAGTGCGCGGGCAATTCCCAAACGGATTGCGTTTGCCTGACCCGTATAACCGCCGCCGTAGACGTTTACCATAATATCGTATTTAGCTTCGACTCCGAGGAGTGCGAGAGGCTGATTTACTACGTATCTCAAAACGTCCTGCGGGAAGTAGTCCTCGAACGCTCTGTCGTTGATTTTAATTACGCCCGTACCTGCGGGTATGAGACGAACGCGGGCGATAGCCTTCTTTCTTCTGCCCGTTCCCCAAAATTGAAGTTTTTTCTTTAAATTAGCCTTTGCCATAATTAAAAGTTACCTCTCTGATTGCTTAAAATAATTTGAGTTCTTCGGGTTTCTGCGCCGTGTGGTTGTGTTCTCCGCCCTTATATACCCGCAACTTCTTTATCATATCTCTGCCGAGCGAATTCTTGGGAAGCATACCCTTTACCGCTTCGTAAACGGCTAAATCGCTCTTTTCGGCGAGCATCTTTTTATAAGAAATCTCTTTAAGACCGCCGATATAGCCCGTGTGATATCTGTAAAATTTATCGTCAAGCTTTTTACCCGTCAAAGCCACTTTGTCGGTGTTGATAACGATAACGAAATCGCCCGTATCTACGTTGGGCGTAAACGTGGGTTTGTTTTTACCGCGAAGTATGGCAGCCACTTTGGAAGCAAGCCTGCCGAGAGGCACGCCCGTTGCATCAACGACGTACCATTTTCTTTCAACTGTCTCCGCCTTTGCCATATAGGTTTTCATTGTCCGCTCCTTAAAATATCAAACGTTAAACTGTTTCTCTCTTTTAATGTAAACTTATTTTATTATTTTATAAAATTTCTGTCAAGCCGTTTTATATTGCGTTTGGAAATTTCTCAAATTATTTTTGCGAATTTTTTTGCCCCACAAAATAAGGGGCGCGAACCCCGTTCGCGCCCATTAAAATTTAGTTTAAAACTGCTTTTATTCTCTTTATTCCTGCGGAGACGTTTTCCTGCTTTGCGATTTTGAAAGTGCCAAGCTCGCCGGTGTTCGCAACGTGCGGACCGCCGCAGATTTCCCTTGAAAACTCGCCTATCGAGTAGGTTTTGACCCTCTCGCCGTACTTGCTTTCAAACAGCCCCGTAAAGCCCTCTTTCTTTGCCTCCTCGAGGCTCATTTCGCGCATTACTACGGGCACGTTCTTGCTAATTTGCTCGTTTACGAGCCTTTCAACCTCCGCAACCTCTTCAGGGGTCAATTTGCGTGCAAAGTTGAAGTCGAACCTCAACCTCTCCTCCGTGATGTTACTGCCCTTCTGCTCCACGTCGGGCGAGCAGACTATTTTGAGCGCAGCGTGCAAAAGGTGGGTTGCGGTGTGAAGCTTCGTCGTCTCCTCCTTGTGGTCTGCAAGTCCGCAAGCAAATTTCTGCTCACTGCCCGCTCTCGACTTAGCCTGATGCTCTGCATAAGCCGCCTCGTAACCCTTAACGTCAACCGAAAGCCCCTTTTCCCTCGCCATTTCATTGGTAATTTCAACGGGAAAACCGTAGGTGTCGTAGAGGTGGAACGCCGTCACGCCGTCAATCTCGCCGCCCTCGGAGAGCGAGGACGCGACCTTTTCGAACTCGCGTATGCCCTGCTGTAAAGTCTTTGAGAACTTGGTCTCTTCCTTTTCGAGCTCCTCGTAAACTTTTGCCGAGTTTTTGACGAGCTCGGGATAGATTTCCCTATATTTTTCAACAAACGTTGCTGAAATCTCTTTGAGCGAGCCCTGCGGCAGGTTGATATTTCTGCCGAAGCGGACTGCACGGCGGATTATGCGCCTTAAAATGTAGCCCTGGTCGGTGTTGGAAGGCACTATGCCCTTGGTGTCGCCGAGCATAAAGGTAGCGGTGCGGATATGGTCCAAAACTACGCGGAACGCGCGGGTTATGTCCTCGCTCTCGCCGTATTTCTTGCCCGTGAGGCTCTCGATTTTCTCAATAGCCTTTTCGAAGATATCGGTTTCATAAACGCTCGCCTTGCCGTTTAAAATGCACAGCGTGCGTTCCAAGCCCATGCCGGTATCGACATTGCGCTGTTTCAAAGGCTCGTATTTACCCTCGGCATTCTTGTTGTACTGCATGAATACGTCGTTCCAAATTTCAAGGAAGGTCCCCGAGGGAGCCTCTTCGAAGTCGTACGCGCCCAGCTTGTCCGCAATTTCGTGATTGCGGATAATGTGCATTTCGGTATCCGGACCGCAGGGGCCCGTAGTGCCCGCAGGTCCCCACCAGTTGCCCGATTTGGGAAGATAATAGATATTTTCGGGAAGTATTCCGCACTCTCTCCAATGCTCTGCGCTCTCGCCGTCCTTGGGGCAGTCGTCATCGCCCGCAAAGCAGGTTACGGCAATGTCATTTACGGGTATGCCGAGATATTTTTCCGAGGTCAGAAACTCGAACGACCAGCCTATCATCTCCTTTTTGAAGTAGTCGCCGAGCGACCAGTTGCCGAGCATCTCGAAGAAAGTGCAGTGCGAGCTGTCGCCCACTTCGTCGATATCGCCCGTACGAACGCACTTCTGAACGTCGCAAAGACGGGTACCCGCGGGGTGCTTTTCGCCCAAAAGATAGGGCACGAGCGGGTGCATACCCGCCGTAGTGAAAAGAACCGTGGGGTCGTTCTCGGGTATGAGCGACGCCGATGGAATTATGGCGTGCCCCTTGCTCTTGAAAAAGTCAAGATACAAATTTCTCAAAGTTTCGCTTGTCAGTTTTTTCATATTTTTACCTTTTTGTGTTTATTATTAGTTAATTTCTTTATTTATTTCTTTTAACTGCTTGTCAATCTGAGCAAGTCTGTCCTCTATCTGCTTTTTTGCCTTTGCCTTAAAAAGACCCTTTACGTTGGGAAGCTCCTGCTCCAACTGTGCTTTTTCCTCTTGGAGCAATTCAATTTTTGGTCCGTATTTTTTCCTTAACTCGGCTTTCCTCTTTTGAATTGCTTGGTTACGTTCATCTACGAGAGTATCAATTGAATTAAATAACTTCGGTGCTTCAACATCGCTTAACGACGGACAACGTCCGGCAAAAATAACTTTGCCATCCGATTTTAAACCTACTGTACAGGTTTTACCCGCTAAAATTGCAACCATATCACGCCAATCGGAAATATTGCATTGCCCTTTACTGTTGTCACCGACAGCAACAACCGTGCCGTCTAATTTTAAACCTACCGTATAACCATAGCCTGCAGAAATTGCAAATACATCATGCCAATCCGAAACGTCGCATTGTCCGCATTTGTTCCCACCTACTGCAACGGCCGTGCCGTCCGATTTTAATCCTACCGTATGGTCACCGCCCGCAGAAATTGCAACTATATCACGCCAATCCGAAACGTCGCAGCGTCCGTCCTTATTGTATCCAACGGCAACAACAGTGCCGTCTTTCTTTAAACCTACAGTATGGTCCCATGCCGCGGAAACTGCAACTATATCACGCCAATCCGAAATGTCGCAGCGTCCGTCTTTGTTAATTCCGACAGCAACAACTGTGCCGTCTTTCTTTAAACCTACAGTATGCCCCCAATCGGCAGAAATTGCAGCTATATCACGCCAATCGGAAACATCGCATTGTCCTACACTATTTAGTCCGATTGCAACGACAGTGCCGTTATATTTTAAACCTACCGTATGATAATGACCTGCACAAATTGCAATAATATCACGCCAATCGGAAACATCGCATTGTCCGTAATCATTATATCCACCCGAAACAACCGTGCCGTCTATTTTTAAACATATAATATGATCAGCCCCACAGCCAATGAATTTAGTGCGGCTATTCATTACTCTTTTTTCTTTAAGCTTTTGTTTTGCGGATAACTCTGCGGCGGCTTTTTCGGCTCGCGCGTTTTCAATATTTACTTCAACTTGCGCAATATAACCGTTTAATTCTTCTTTTAGGTTTTCGTCGGCAAAGCGAATAAGCTTTTTATAATTATTGTTTTCTGTAAAATATACGCTTAATCTGCCTAAACCAACTTTATTTTTTAACTTTAAATCACAGCACAGTTTAATTAAATACGCCTCGGCACATTCGGGGAGGATATCCAAAACCTTTTCGGCGTATGCGTTTGCGCTGTTAAAGTCGCCGTCCTCCAAAAACATTTCCGCGCGCCTTAAAAGAGAGCCCGTGTCCGCACCGCCCTCTGCGCCCTTGACTACTACTTTTTCAACGACCTTTTCAACCGTTTTGACTTCCTTCGTTTTCTTTATAACCGCGGGTTTTTGGGGAAGTATCTTTTCAATACCCCTCAACAGGTCCTGCATTGCGCCGACCTTGCCCATATCCTGCGACTGAAGCCTTAAAAACTCCTTAGGCATATCGTACGCGTCTATTCCCTTGTAGCAGGGAATTAAGGTTTTGGTGCGGTCGGTTGCCATCAGCTTCAAATATCTCGACCACTCGTTTTTTACCCAAACGGCGTTGTAGTACTCGTAGTCCGTGCCGAACGCAAGCATTATTTTTGCCGAATTGAGCGCGGCGAATATGTAAGGCTCGTACTCTTGTCCGAGCTTATCTTCAAGCGAGATTCGCGAGAAGAATACGCGGTAGCCCTTGTCTGTAAGCGCGGTGTACACGTCCTGCGCGATTACGCTGTCTATGGTTCTTTCGCCGTTTAGGTCCGTCTCCTTGTAGCAGATGAATATATCGTAGGGTTCTTCCTTGCCCGAAACTTCAACTATATTTTGGCGAAGCTCCTCTATCTTTTTCGCCTCGTCTCTGTACACCGTGCGGGCGGCGGGGTCTGCGTTTTCGAGAGTCTGTTCAAAGTCCGTATCCTCCAAAACGCTTTCAAACGAGGTGCGGTGACAGGTGGGAATTTTCTTTTCAGTGGCGGGGTCGTCTACGTACTCTATACCGTATTTGCAGAGAACCAAACCCCAGTACGCCTCCGCCTCCTCGGGAAACTCGGCAACTATGCTCTCGTACAGACCCGAAGCTTTGTCGAACTCGCAGTTGAACCGCAGTCTGTTTGCGCGCGTAAAGAGCGTTGTTTTCTTTTCGCTGTCGAGCTTGGGAACTGTCTGCTTTGTTCCGCAGTACATACATTTTGCAACGGTAGAGCCTTCGAGAATATCCAACTCGCCGCCGCACATTTTACACTTCAAAACCGCCATCTTCTGCACCTTGTGTTATTTTTTACTTACGGTGTATCCTTCTTTGCTGTCCTTGACCGTATAGCCCAAACTATCGAGCTCGGCGCGGAGCGCATCCGCCTCCGCCCAGTTTTTATTGAGCTTTGCCTGCCATCTTCTTTCGGCAAGCTCCTTTACGCTTTGAGGGATTTCTTCGGCGTTCTTGCTCTCGACTTCCTTTAAATAGTCATCAGCGCTCTTTTTAAACAGTCCCAAAATGGAATAGGTCTTTTTAATCTGCGCAACGTCGTCCGCGCAGGTTTTATCCCCCTTTTCTGCACGGGCGGAGATGTCCTTGAACAGCCCGAACAGCCTTGAAAGGGCAAGCGCGGTGTTGAAATCGTCGTCCATATCGGCGTTGAATTGGCTGTCAATCTTCTCGTTGCCCGCGCCCTTGCCGAACTTTTCTTCAACGCTTTTAATTATCTTATAGAAACCCGTAAGGTGCCTTTCCGCCTCGTCGAAAATGCCGTCCGTAAGGTTGATGTCCGCGCGGTAGTTGAACTGCAGGAGGGCGAATTTAATAGCCTCGTTGGTGTATTTTTTGAGCAAATCCTCAAGTAAAAGGCTGTTGCCGAGGCTCTTGGACATCTTCTGTCCGTTGACCTTGATAAGTCCGTTGTGCGTCCAGAATTTTGCAAACTGCTTGCCCGTAAGGCTTTCGGTCTGCGCAATTTCGTTTTCGTGGTGGGGAAA